>CANBYM010000026.1 GCA_947373605.1 Comamonadaceae bacterium | reverse complement strand
TGCCCACATCGCCGTAACCCGCCACCACGGCCACCTTGCCGGCGACCATCACGTCAGTGGCGCGCTTGATCGCGTCAACCAGGGACTCGCGGCAACCGTAGAGGTTGTCAAACTTGCTCTTGGTCACCGAGTCATTCACGTTAATCGCGCGAAAAGCCAGCGTGCCTTTGGCAGACATTTCGTTCAGGCGCAATACACCCGTGGTAGTTTCTTCAGTCACGCCGATGATGTTCTTCAAACGGCGGCTGTACCAGGTGGGGTCCACCTTGAGCTTGGCTTTGATGCTGTTGAACAGGCAAATTTCTTCTTCGCTGCCGGGCTTGGCCAGCACCTTGATGTCCTTCTCGGCGCGTGCGCCTAGGTGCATCAGCAAGGTTGCATCGCCGCCGTCGTCCAGAATCATGTTCGGGCCTTCAGTCTTGCTGCCCTTGGGTCCGAATTCGAAAATACGGTGGGTGTAGTCCCAGTAGTCGGTCAATGTTTCGCCTTTGTATGCAAACACCGGCGTGCCCTGTGCCACCAGTGCGGCAGCGGCATGGTCTTGCGTAGAGAAGATGTTGCACGATGCCCAACGCACTTCAGCACCCAGCGCCTGCAGGGTTTCGACCAGCACGCCGGTCTGAATCGTCATATGCAGGGAGCCGGTGATACGCGCGCCTTTGAGCGGTTGCGATTTGGAAAACTCTTCACGGATAGCCATCAGACCTGGCATTTCGGTTTCGGCAATGGTCAGCTCTTTACGGCCCCACGGTGCCAGACTCAGGTCGGCAATTTTGTAGTCTTCAGTCTTGGCAAATTTCAATACGCTCATGGTTCACTCCAAAAGTTAATTTTGAAAACCACCGCTATCAGGCTGAACTCTGGGATAGGGCTCACCCGACAAATCAGTGGGTGAGCGCCGTTGATACGGTGGCAACCTGTATGCCACTCGGTCCGAGCCTCATTCACTTTGCGTGAACTGCAACGCTCCTCGGATGCGACAAATTATAGGCGCAATTAAAAAATTGCTGTGCATCAAGGCGCCGCAACAGTCCACTGCGCATTCAGTACACGCTGTGAAGTTCTAAAATCACGGGTTCGCCTTCAAAGGCGCAGTCACCTGGAACCGTATTTTGTCCTTCGCTCCCGAAACCCGCCGCCGCCGCACCTTTGCCATCATTTCCCACCCGGACGCGGGTAAGACAACGCTAACCGAGAAACTTTTGCTGTTCTCCGGGGCGATTCAAATCGCGGGTTCGGTCAAAGCCCGCAAGGCGTCGCGCCACGCCACCTCGGACTGGATGGAAATTGAAAAGCAACGCGGCATTTCCGTGGCATCCAGCGTGATGCAAATGGCGTACCGCGACCATGTGGTCAACCTGCTGGACACCCCCGGCCACAAAGACTTTTCGGAAGACACGTACCGCGTGCTCACGGCGGTGGACTCGGCCCTGATGGTGATTGACGCCGCCAACGGTGTGGAAGCACAGACACGCCGACTGATTGAGGTTTGCCGCCAGCGGGATACGCCAATCATTACGTTCGTCAACAAGATGGACCGCGAGGTGCGCGAGCCTTTGGATATCCTCGACGAAATTGAACGCGAACTGGGCATGCCCTGCGTACCCATGACTTGGCCGGTAGGTCAAGGCAAGGCCTTCGGCGGCATTATCAATTTGCGCACCAAAGCCATGACGGTGTTTGAGAGTGGCAGTGAGCGACGCCCGCAAGACTTTGACACCGTGCCACTCAACGACGCCGCATCGCTCGAAAGGCGCTTCGGTAGTGAATGGACCTCAGCCATAGAAAGTATGGAACTGGCCACCGGTGCGTCTCCCGCGTGGGACCACGAGGCGTTTCTGGCCGGCAAGCAAACCCCGGTCTTCTTCGGCTCCGGCGTCAACAACTTCGGCGTGATGGAAGTGCTGGACGCGCTGGTGGACCTGGCTCCGGGTCCGCAAAAGCGCACTAGCACCACCATGGTCAACCGCCAGCCCGTGGTCAAAGAAGTACAGCCGGATGACGAGGCCTTCAGCGGCGTCGTATTCAAGGTGCAGGCCAATATGGATGCCAACCACCGCGACCGTATCGCCTTTGTTCGCATGGCCTCGGGCAAGTACACACCCGGCATGAAACTCAAGGTCATGCGTACCGCCAAAGAGTTACGACCCACCAGCGTGGTCACCTTCATGAGCCAACGCCGCGAAGCGGTGGAAGAAGCCTATGCGGGCGACATCGTGGGCTTTACAACCCACGGCGGCGTGCAATTGGGCGACACCATTACAGATGGCTCAGTCAACCTGATGTACACCGGCCTGCCTTTCTTCGCACCCGAAATGTTCATGACCGTGGTGCTGAGAAACCCGCTGCGCACCAAGCAGCTGCAACAAGGCCTGGCCCAACTGGGTGAAGAGGGCGCCATTCAAGTGTTCCGCCCCGAAATGGGCGGCAACATGCTGCTGGGTGCCGTGGGGCAGTTGCAGTTTGAAGTGGTTCAACACCGGCTCAAAGGCGAATACGACGCAGACATACGGCTGGAGGGCAGCCAGTACACGGGCGCGCGCTGGATTACCGCCGACACCCCAAAAGAACTGCAGGAGTTTGTCAACGCATACCCGCAGCGTATGGCACGCGATGCAGCAGACACGCTCGCCTACTTGTGCACCAGCCCTTATGACGTGCGGCTTGCGCAAGAGCGCTTTCCCAAAATCCACTTTCATCCGCTGCGCGAGCACGCCGGCCTTGCGCTGCAAAGCGCCGGCTGATTGGCATGCGGCCTTTGTCCGAGTGGTCGGTGGCAGAGCGCCGTGGCATCACGGGTGTATTCACCGACATTGACGACACGCTCACCACACAAGGTGCCATCACACCGGACGCACTGCAGGCGCTTGCCGACTTAAAGGCCGCCGGATTGACCGTGATACCCATCACCGGACGCCCCATCGGCTGGTGCACACCGTTTGCACAAGGTGACGCTGAAAGCGGGACTGCGCCGTGGCCGGTCGATGCCTTTGTGGCAGAAAACGGCGGCACTGCCTTTGTGCCGCAATTCCAAGCCCCGCACAGACTGAGCCACAACATTTACTCGCAGGATGCCGCCACGCGCGCCGATAACCACCAGCGCATGCAAGCGGTTGCAGCGCGGGTGCTGGCGCAAGTGCCCGGCGTGCAACTCGCGCACGACAGCAAAGGGCGCGAAACCGATCTGGCTTTCGACCACAATGAGTTTGCCCACCTTAACGACGTGCAGATTGCGCAGGTGATCGCAGAACTGCAAGGCGCGGGCATGCAAACCACCGTCAGCAGCATTCACATACACGGCTGCTTCGGCCACTTCAGCAAATGGGAAGGCGCGCGCTGGATCGTTCAGTCTCTGTTCGGACGCGACTTGTCTCTGGAACTGGGCCAATGGATGTTTGTTGGGGACTCGGGCAACGACCAGGCCATGTTCGAAAACTTCCCTCAAAGCGTAGGCGTGGCCAACATCCACCATGTCGCTGAACGACTCACCTATTTGCCCCGGTTTGTCACGCCCTCCGAACGCGGAGCGGGTTTTGCGGAAGTGGCCGCAGCGATTCTTGCCGTGCGCCAGAGGCCGGCGGCTTGATGCAAAGTCACCTTTCCAAAGTTGCCGTACCCGGCGCACGCCTTGGCCTGTTCAGCCTATTCGGCTCGACCTTCTTCGGGCTGATCGGCTACTTTATTCTTTCGCCGCTGTTGCTGCTGCGCCTGAAAGGCGGCGATGTATCCACCACAGTGGCCGGGTTATTTGTCGCCGTTGGTTGGTTGGGCATATTTTTGATGACTCCGTTTGCCTCCACCCTGTCCAACCGCTGGGGCCGCCGCCAAAGCATGTGGATGGCAGCCGGCGTGCTGGCGCTGTGCGCCACGGGTTACGCATTGACCAGCGCACTATGGGTTTGGTTTTTGCTCAACCTGGTTTCGGGTCTTGCGATGGCCCTACGCTGGGTACTGGCCGAGGCATTGATTGCCGAGTTCTGCCCGCCCGCGCAGCGCGGGCGTTACGTGGGGATTTTTCAAACGCTCATCAGTGCCACCTTCATCATCGGCCCGGGCGCGCTGGTGTGGCTTGGCACTGCGCAGCAGACGCCGATGTGGGTGGCGATTGCATTCTCTGTCACCGGCTTTGCCTGGACCTTGTTCATCCCCAAAGTACCTGCAGCAGCCGACGCGGACACAGCCAGTGTGGGGCTGCAGGGTCTGTGGAAAGCGCTACAGGCTTACCCCATCATCATGCTGGCGGGCTTCGTGGGTGGCTTCTTTGAAACCGGCGTGACCTCCATTCTGCCGCTGTACGGTCTGGCACTGGGACTGGGCGCATCGGCCTCCGCCATGATGGTGTCTATAAGCGGCTTTGGCGGCGTCCTGCTCATGATGCCCGCCGGCATGCTGGCCGACCGCTTTGCCGACCAAGCCAATGGACGGCGCGCACTCATGGTCTTGTCCGCAGCTGTGATGCTGGTCGCAACGGCAGCGCTACCTTGGGTGGCACACACGCCCTGGCTGACCTGGCCCATTGTGTTCGTGTGGGGTGGCGCCGGTGGCACGCTCTACGCCATGGCCATGACAGATATCGGCTCTCGCGAAAAAGGCATCACCTTGGTCAACAGCACCGCCGTGTTGGTACTCACTTACACAATGGGTGGGCTGGTCGCGTCCGGTATTTCCGGGGCGCTGATTGACTGGTCGCCGGGCGTTGCATTTCCGGCGGTGCTGGTGTTGGTGTCGGTTGTGGGACTGGCCGCGTTAGTGCGATCGCGGCAGGGCTGAGCGCCTGCTTCTGCGCGTCACGGGCTGCCGCCATCGCGGTCGGCAAAACAGCTTGCGCTCATCACAAATACTGTCCAAAAAAATGGGCTGTCCATTTAGCTTCAGTTAGTTGGTTCTCAGCAAGGGTGTCTGGTATTCGTTGTCTCGGATATTGGCGTAAGTGACTGGAGTTGTTACGACTGATTACTGCAGCAAAGTAAATATTCGGTGAACCCGCAGCAGGCGCGTTGCAACATCAGCCGCAACCAGTCGCCCGATATCGGATTTGAGCAAAGTATCACCCCCCACCAAGGCTGTGAACATGGTTGCGTATATTGCTATGCCCGGCCCAGCCATGCGTATCTCGGCCTGTCGCCGAGGCTGGATTACTGCGCGCTGAATTGTTCAAGCCCGGTTACAAGCCAAGCTTGATTGTGGGGGGTGCCAACACGGGCCCGTACCAACCCGTCGAGCGCAAACTGCCGCTGACTCGCGCGGTGCTGGAGGTACTGGCCGAATACAAAGTGCCCGTAGGCATCATCACCAAGAGCGCGCTGGTTACGCGCGACATCGACATACTTCGCTTTATGGCCGCACATGGTCTGGTGCAAGTCAGCATTTCGGTCACCCCCCTGGACAACGCGCTGGCCCTCAGAATGGCCCCGCGCGCCAGCGCACCGGCAAGCCGCTTGCAGGCAATGAAAACACTGGCGCAAGCGGGCATTCCGGTGGCGGTATTCGCATTGCCCATGATTCCGGCAATTAACGATGTGGAGCTGGAAAAAATTCTTCAGGCCTCAGCGAATGCCGGTGCGCGCTACGTGCTGCTGCGTCTGCCACTGGAAGTACGCGATTTATTTGTTCAGTGGCTACAGCAGCATTACCCGCTGCGCGCCACCGATGTCATGCACCGTGTACAGGCAACGCGCGGCGGCAAAGATTACGACCCCGACTTTGCGACCCGCATGAAAGGCAGCGGAATTTGTGCGCAATTGCTGGCGTAGCGCTTCACCATCGCGCTCAAACGCTTTGGCGTGCAGAAGATGCCCACAACCTGGTCCACATCGCAGTTTCAAGTCCCTGCGTCAACGGTAACCGCACAGGCGAGTTTGTTTTAGCGTACACGCGCTGACTTTAATCGACGCGCTTGAAAAAGCTTTCCGGCAATTGCTCTGTAGCGCAGGCGCGCTGCACTGCCGGGCGCTGGCGCATTCGGGCAATGTAGGCACCCAAAGCGGGCAGGCTGTTGGCGGGACACTGCAGATTACGCGTCCAGCAACACAACACAAAGGCCATGCAGTCTGCGGCGGTATAGGTGTCACCCAGAAGCCATGGACCGCCACTGCTTTTGAACTGCGCCTCCAGCTGGTACAACTGGCTTGTGATGCGAACTTCGGTGCGCAACCGGAAATCGACCACTCCTTCCGGCAGCACATAGCGCCCGGCATAAAAATACTGCACCAGCGTGGCTTGCAAGGTGTTGGACAGCCACACCAGCCATTTGTAGGCATGGGCCCGCTCAGCGGATCCAAGCGGCGGCATCAGCGCGGGCTGCGTGTAAGCGTCTGCCAGGTGCAAAAGAATGGCCGGTGTTTCGTACACCACCAGATCGCCATCTACCAACACGGGAATCAAGCCATTGGGATTGAGTTTGAGGTATTCGGGTGACTTCTGCGCGTTGCGCGAACGGTCCACCAAGGACAACATAAAAGGTACGCCCAGCTCTTCCAGCGCGATGTGGGGCATCAGGCTGGCGTCGCTGGGGCTGTAGTGAAGTTCAAACATAGCCCAATTTAACCAGCAAATTAGCCAGCAAAGGCTTGCACGACGTTAACCGCGTTAGTGCCGACCTCTTGCACTGCGTATCCGCCTTCAAATACCAGCACGGTGGGCAGTTTTGCGCCTGCAATGCGTTCACCCATGCGCAGGTAGTCGTCACTCTGCAACTTGAAGCCGGATATCGGGTCGCCCGCAAATGTATCCACCCCCAATGACACCACCAGCGCCTGTGCGCCGTGCCGTGCGATGGCCGCCAGCGCCACCTCCAGCGCGTCGCTCCACTCGTCGTAGCCGGTGCCGCGCGGCAGCGGCAGGTTCAGGTTGGCATCAGCTCCTGCGCCCAGTCCGGTCTCGTCTGCATGGCCCAGATAAAAGGGATATTCGGTGCGCGGGTCACCGTGGATACTCGCAAAGAACACATCAGCACGGTCATAAAAACAAGCCTGCGTGCCGTTGCCGTGGTGGTAGTCCACATCGATAATCGCCACGCGATCCATACCGGCGTTGCGCAAATGCTGCGCCGCCAAGGCAGCGTTATTCAAAAAGCAATAGCCACCAAAAAAGTCCGCCCCCGCATGGTGGCCCGGCGGTCGACTCAAGGCGAAAGCAGCGCGGTCGCCCTGTACCACCCGTTCTGCCGCACTGAGCGCGCAGTGCGCCCCCTGGCGCGCAGCGACCCAGGTGCCCGCGGTTAAAGGCGAACCGGCATCAAACGAATACAACCCCATGCGCGCCGCAAAATTCTGTGGCTCGATGTCGATGCGAAACGTGCGGGTGGGCCAGACACTGGGCAGCGCATCGTTTTGCGCGTTGGCCGGGTCCAGCGCCACCCATTGGTCCCACGCTGATTCCAGGAAACGCAAATAGCGCGTGCTATGAATCGCCTCCAATGCTGCGACATCAAAATCCAGTGGATCCTGCACTAGTCCCAACTTGCGCCGTTGCAGTTCGGCCAACACATGATCCGCCCGCGCGGGCACCTCGTGGCAGGGCACCAGGTTGCCACGGAACATTTCGAACTTGCCCTGGTGGCGGGCGTGCAGGGCGTTGTAGAAGGTGATCATAGAAATTTCTTGGGAAACACACCGTGATAGGCGGAACTTGAACTAGGCCAGCGCCACTAGCATCGTAACGCTCATCCATTGGTCAACAGTGGCCGCACAGACAACTCCTCATAGCCAGTGCGCGCGTCCAGCTCGCGGGTGAACTCCCAGTCAGGCAACAAGGCAAACAGTACTTCCGCAGTAGTACGCACAATGCATCCGTGCGCCACATGTCCACCCAGCACCTGTCCCTCTGAGTTGGACACAGACATGTGCAAGTGCGAACTTGTTTTGCTACCGTTGGCCACCACGGTGCCTGATAGCGTGAGGATTTCCATATCGCCCGCCAATCGCTCCGGTTGATTCGCGCCCGCGAACCGTAACCCCGCAGCAGACAGGCTGCCGATGCCGCAGAGTACAAACGCTGCTCTGCAACCCTGATCCAGAACCGCCGTCTCCAGCGCAGCGCGCAGGTCTTGACCGGGAGTCAGGCGGATTGGGAAAGTTTTCATCGGCTCATACTAAATTAACTTACGGCAGATGCACCGCCGAACCAGACGCAGCGCGCCGTCAAACAACTCCAGCGAGTCAGCGCGCAGGTGGTTGAACACTTCGGTGGCGCGGGTCACCAAAATGAAAGGGGATTGCCGACTAAAGCGCGCTTAAGGCGTTTATCGCGCCAGCACCGCCCGCAACGCCACTCCAGTATGCGTGCCCAACTTCACCACGTCCTCCGGCGTGGCTGCAGCAACTACACGTCCCCCGCCATTGCCACCCTCCGGCCCCAGATCCAAAACCCAGTCAGCTTCAGCAATCAAATCCAGGTCGTGCTCAATCACCACCACACTGTGGCCCGCGCGCACCAGCCGGTGCAGCACGTGAATGAGCTTTTCCACATCGGCCATGTGCAAGCCCACGGTGGGTTCATCCAGCACATAGAGCGTGTGCGGCGCTTTGTTGCCGCGCTTGCCGATATCGTCGCGCACCTTGGAGAGTTCGGTCACCAGCTTGATGCGCTGCGCTTCGCCGCCACTGAGCGTGGGCGACGGTTGGCCCAGTGTGAGGTAACCCAGCCCCACGTCTTTGAGCAGTTGCAGTGGGTGCGCTATAGAGGGCATGGCGGCAAAGAAGTCCACAGCTTCGTCCACTTCCATTTGCAGCACATCGCCGATGTTTTTGCCGCGCCATGTCACCGCCTGCGTCTCGGGGTTGAAGCGCGCACCGCGGCAGGTTTCGCATATCACTTTCACATCCGGTAAGAAGCTCATGCCAATGGTGCGCATGCCCTGCCCTTCGCAGCTTGGGCAACGGCCTTCACCGGTGTTAAAGCTAAAGCGGTTAGCCGCATAGCCGCGCGCCTTGGCTTCCAGTGTGTCGGCAAAAAGTTTGCGGATGGTGTCCCAAAAACCGATGTAGGTCGCGGGGCAACTGCGTGGCGTTTTGCCGATAGGGGTTTGGTCGACTTCTAGCACGCGGTCCAGTGTCTCAAATCCGCTCACGCCTTCGCAGCCGACCCATCCGATTTTTTCACCAGCCTCCAGCGAGTCACGTCCCGCTTTGGTACTGCGCTTTTGCACAGCGGTTTGTACATTGGCCAGCAACACGTCGCGCGCCAACGTGGACTTGCCCGAACCGCTCACGCCGGTGATGGCTACCAAGCGTTTGAGCGGCACATGGGCAGTGACGTTTTGCAGGTTGTGCAGGTGGGCGTTTTGCACGGTGAGCCAGTCGATTTTCGGCATCTCTTTGGGTGTTGTACCCGCAGCGGAACCGGCGGGTGCGGTTGCCTCATGCACCCGCTTCGCATCTGCAATATCCGCGCCCACGCCCGCCGGTTCCGCTGCTGCGACCTGCATTTGGGCGGCTTCGCGGCTTGCTAGCGCTGCTGCGTATTCATTGGCTGACTGTGTTCGCGCTGCCAGTTCTGCGTTGGCTGTCTGACTATCCATCGCCTGCGCGGCAGCCGCGGCTGCTTTAGCAGCCTTCGCACTCAATTTCTTCGCAGGCTTGCCCACCCCCGCGGTGGAGGATGCCAGTGCGCCGGAAGCCGATTTGGAAGACGCACCGCGGACGTATGAGGTGCCCGGCGTACCGGCATCCTCGGCCGCAGCGCGATCCGACAAATCATGCAATTCCATTGACTCCGAAAACGAAACCATGCCCCGCCGCACCGTCAACGGATGCTTCATCGCATGCAGCAAATAGCGCCCCGTCTGCGATTCCGCCGCCGCCTGCAAATCCGCCACACTGCCCTGTGCCACCAACCGACCACCCCGCTTACCGGCACTCGGGCCAATGTCGATGATGTGGTCCGCATGGCGAATGGTGTCTTCGTCGTGCTCCACCACCACCAGCGTATTTCCCTTATCGCTTAAGCACTGCAATGCGCCCAGCAGAATCTTGTTGTCCCGCGCATGCAAGCCAATCGTCGGCTCGTCCAGCACATAGCAAACGCCCTGCAAATTACTGCCCAACTGCGCCGCCAGACGAATACGCTGTGCCTCACCGCCGCTGAGCGTAGGCGCGCCACGGTCCAGCGTGAGGTATCCCAGCCCTACCTCTTCCAGAAACTCCAGCCGGCTCTTGATCTCGGGAATCAGGTCACGTGCGATGTCCTGCTCGCGCTGACTCAAGCGACCGTGCTTCTCCAAAGTCTGCACCCACAGGCGAATGTCGGTCACGCTCAATTGCGCCAGCGCGGTGATGGCGATGCCGTCCACCGCCGCCATTGCAGCATGCAGCTCGGTCGCCTCGGTGGCCAAGTGCAATCCGAAACGCACGGCACGCGCCGTGGCGTTCAGGCGCGTACCCTGACAGGTGGGGCAGCGCACATCGGCCAGGTCTTCCACGTCGGCCTCTGCAAAGGTTTGCTCGCGGCCTTTGTTGTCATCGTCTTTGACGGAGTCGTCAAACACCTTGCGCTGGTCTTTGGTCAGCGCAACGCCAGTACCCACGCAGTCCGGGCACCAGCCGTGTTTGCTGTTGTAGCTGAACAGTCGCGGGTCCAGCTCGGCGTACGACGTGGAACACACCGGGCAGGCGCGCTTGGTCGAATAAACTTGCACCTTGCCAATGCCCGCAGCCGCTGTGCCCGAAAGCATGGCTTCGCGCAAACCGCCTATGTCACTCAGAACATGCACTACACCCTTGCCATGGACCAGCGCATCGGTCAGCGCCGCGCGCAGCGCCGCTTCGTTGGCCGGACTCACATCTAGACTGGCAACCGGCAACTCGATGTTGTGCTCTTTGAAGCGGTCAATCCGCGGGAAGTTGGTGGTGGATAAAAAGTTGCCATCCACACGCAAATGTGTGTAGCCACGCGGACGCGCCCAATCGGCAAGCTCGGTGTAAACCCCTTTGCGGCCCGACACCAGCGGCGCGAGCAATCCGATGTGCTGACCGCGATAAGTTTTCAGCAACTGCGCTGCAATACTGTCCGCCGATTGCGGCTGCACGGCGGCGCCATCCTTGTAGCAATGCTGCGTGCCGAGCTTGACGTACAACAGCCGCAGGAAGTGCCACACCTCGGTCGTGGTACCCACCGTCGATTTTCGCCCGCCGCGCGAGAGCCGCTGCTCAATGGCAACGGTAGGCGGAATGCCGTAAACCGCATCCACCTCCGGCCGCCCTGCTGGCTGCACGATGGAGCGGGCGTAGGCGTTCAAGCTTTCCAGATAACGGCGTTGGCCTTCGTTGAACAGAATGTCGAATGCCAGTGTGGATTTACCGGAGCCGGAAACGCCGGTGACTACGCTAAATTTGCCGCGAGGAATATCGACCGACAGCGACTTGAGGTTGTGCTCTTTGGCGTTGACGATGCGTATGCAATTCGCCTCGTCCATCCCCTCTGCATGCACAACCCCGGAGGCAGACGGGCTAGCGCCCCCCGCCTCAGCTGCCAACACATAAGCATCGCCAGCAGAAAACTCCGTCACTTCATGCACCACGCCCAGCGCGGCCGCATACTCGCGCAACGCCTTGCCCGTATGCGAAGTCGCGTGCAACAACACGTCTTCCGGCGAACCAAAGGCCACTACTTCACCACCCGCATCGCCACCTTCCGGCCCCAGGTCAATCAGCCAATCGGAGGCGCGAATCACATCCAGATTGTGCTCAATCACCACCAACGAATGACCGGCATCGAGCAACTTGCGCAGCGCGCGCATCAGCTTGGCAATGTCGTCAAAGTGCAAGCCGGTCGTCGGCTCGTCCAGCATAAATAGTGCACCGCGTTTGGCAACGGCTTGGCGGCTGGCGGTGCTGCTCTTGGCGGCCTCGGCCAGGAAGCCGGCCAGCTTCAAGCGCTGCGCTTCGCCGCCCGACAAAGTCGGCACCGGCTGGCCCAGCTTGACGTACTCCAGCCCCACGTCCACGATGGGCTGCAGCACGCGGACCACATCTCGGTCGCCGGAGAAAAGTGCAACCGCTTCACTCACCGTCAGGTCCAGCACGTCGGCTACATTCAGCTGACGCAGTGCACCGTTGGCATCCACGACGCGCTCGATGGTGACTTCCAGAATTTCAGGTCGATAGCGTTTGCCGTCGCAGTCCGGACAACGCAAATACACGTCGCTGAGGAACTGCATCTCAATGTGTTCAAAGCCGGAACCGCCGCAGGTGGGGCAGCGTCCGTCGCCGCTGTTGAAACTGAATTTGCTGGCAGTGTAGCTGCGCTCGCGCGCCAGCGGCGCAGTGGCAAACAGTTCGCGAATCGCGTCCCACGCGCCGACATAGCTTACCGGGTTGGAGCGCGCGGTTTTGCCAATCGGGCTCTGGTCCACAAACACCACTTCGCTGAGCAACTCTGCGCCCATCACGCGCACATGCGCGCCGGGTGTTTCGGTGGCCTTACCAAAGTGGCGCAACAACGCAGGGGCCAAAACGTCCTGAATCAGCGTGGACTTACCCGAACCGCTCACGCCGGTAATGCACACCAGCCGCTGCAGCGGAATCTCGACATCAATGTTTTTCAGGTTGTGTTCGGTCACGCCTTCCAACACCAGCCGCGGCGTGTTGGGCGCCACCATTCGCTTAAAGCCCATGCCCACCTGCTTGCGGCCACCCAGATACGCCCCGGTCAAGGTATCGGCGCTCTTGAGCGCCTCGGTGCTGCCATCAAACACAATCTTCCCGCCCCGCTCGCCCGGGCCTGGGCCCATGTCGATCATGCGGTCGGCAGCCAGCATCACCGCCGGATCGTGCTCCACCACCACCAGCGTGTTGCCCGCATCGCGCAAGCGCTGCATGGCAACGATGATGCGGTTCATATCGCGCGGGTGCAGCCCGATGCTGGGCTCATCCAGCACAAACAGTGTGTTGACCAGCGAGGTACCCAGCGCGGTCGTGAGGTTGATCCGCTGCACCTCGCCACCGCTAAGCGTACGGCTCTGCCGGTCCAGAGTGAGGTAACCAATCCCCACATCGCACAGGTATTTGAGGCGGGTACAAACCTCCTCAAACAACAGCTTGAGTGTCTTTTGCTCAGCCTCGGATGTCGTTGCAGGCGCAGACGCCCCAACCGGAGCAAGCCCATCCGAAAGCGCAGCGGAGCTGGCGGTATCGGTGGAGGCCGATTTGTTACTCGCCAAGCGAGTTGGTGAGGCCTCTGCCGATGCTGCCAGCTTCGCCCCATTCTCGAATGAAGCCCCACCCAACCGAGATTGCAACGAATCAAAAAACCGCCGAAGTTTGTCCAAAGGCAACAACATCATGTCGTGCAAACACAGCCCCGGCAACGCCTCCAACTGCACACGCGACCACTTCACTCCCTGCGGCATAAACCGCTTGGAAGGTGGCAAAACCGCATCCGCCTGCTCCTTGGTGCCGATGCGCCAAAGCAGACTCTCGGTCTTCAGCCGCGCACCGCCGCAGGTACCGCACGGCGTATAGCTGCGATACTTGGACAAGAGCACACGAATGTGCATCTTGTAGGCCTTGGACTCCAGGTATTCAAAAAAGCGGTCCACACCGAACCAATGCTGGTTCCACTTGCCATTCCATTGCGGCGAGCCTTTTAACACCCAGTGCTTTTGCGCGTCGGTGAGCTTGTACCAAGGGGTATCACGCGGGATGCCTGCAGCCTCGGCGTGGCGCATCAGATCGTCCTGGCACTCCTGCCAGGCCGGAGTCTGCATGGGCTTGACCGCTCCTGCACGCAGCGTGAGTTTGTCGTTGGGAATCACCAGCCCGTAGTCCACCCCCACCACCCGCCCGAAGCCGCGACACTTCTCGCAAGCTCCCACGGCTGAGTTGAAGGAGAACATGGAAGCAATCGGGTCGGTGTAACGCAAATCGCTTTGCGGACAGTGCAGCCCGGTAGAGAAACGCCAAGTGGGAGCCGCTTGCTGTTTGTCGCTGGCATCGGCAGGCTCAGCCCCAGCCTCCGGTAGCACATACACATTCAGGCGGCCACTGCCGCGCTTGAGTGCCGTCTCGATCGCTTCGAGGACGCGGGCTTTTTCAGTACCGTCAATACGAAAGCGGTCCGCCACCACATCCAATACCTTGCGTACACCACCCAAAGTCGCCACATCTCGCTGCGCCTGGATACGCGTGAAGCCGCTCGCGCTGAGCCACTGCGTCACCTCGTCGGCACTGGTGTCGGCAGGTAACTCCACAGGAAAGGTGAGTACCAACCGTGGGTTGCTGAAATCAAGAGCCCGCTCGCGCAGTGTGGCGTAAATGGTTTCCGGGGTGTCGTGCTGAACCGGCAGCGCGGTGTCTTTGTCGAACAGGCTGCCGGCGCGTGAAAACAAAAGCTTGAGGTGGTCGTTGAGCTCGGTCATCGTGCCCACAGTGGAGCGACTGGAGCGTACCGGGTTGGTCTGATCGATGGCGATGGCCGGGGGCACGCCTTCCACCTTGTCCACGGCCGGCTTGTCCATGCGGTCCAGAAACTGGCGCGCGTAGGCCGAGAAAGTCTCTACGTAACGGCGTTGTCCTTCGGCATACAAAGTATCAAACACCAGACTCGACTTGCCCGAGCCGCTCGGCCCGGTGACCACCGTCAGTTCGCCAGTGCGAATATCGAGGTCAAGGTTCTTGAGATTGTGCTGACGCGCCCCGCGAATGCGGATGGTGCCCTGGGACATAAGTGAATGCTCTCGAAAGGTGGGAGAGACATTCTAGGAGTTAGGAATTAACCTTTTAAGGCCTGCTCCAATTCGCGGCAGGCTTTGGTGCCGACCGCTTCCTGAATTTTGGGAAACAACTTGACCAGATCTTCGTACCCGTCTGCGGACTCCACCGACAGGTTCAACCTGAAGCCGCGCAGGCCAAGACCTGCCGTGAGCTGGGTAGCCAGCGGTTTGGCGTCCTTATAGCGTTGCTGCTCGCTGCGCCCGGCTGGATATGCAGATGCCGGTACCACAGACGACACCGCCGGAGGAGGAGCCGCAAGTGCAGCCGCCGGATCCCCGATGACTGTCAGGAAGCCCTGCGAGACCATGTACTCCAAGTCTTGATGGGTGACACCCATACCGACTGTGGAAGCAAGAATCTCTTCTACCGTTTTTTTACCGTCGACCAGAATAAAGGTCGCGCGCTGCCTGGTGGAGAAAAGGGGTGACCTTTCCTTGAACGCAGCTTGTCCCGAATCTGTTTTAGTTAGACGCATTTGTACATTCTAGGGCCGACTTTGGCTTTATTACTCAGTACTTACAGCAGGAGTGTGCGCTGCTACAACAGGGCCATCCAATTCAAAAAAAAGGCTCTCCAAGGAGAGCCCGAAGACCCCGCTCCAAAAGTCGCGGGGTCGATACACGTTTCACTCTCAGTCGTTCGCGTAGATGTCTACATCTTTGGTTTCTTTGATGAAGATACCGCCGATGATCACCGTCGCACCGGCGATGATGATGGGATACCACAGGCCGTTGTACATATTGCCGGTCTGCGCCACGATCGCAAAAGCAGTGGTGGGCAGCAAACCGCCAAACCAACCGTTACCGATGTGATACGGCAAAGACATAGACGTGTAACGGATGCGGGTCGGGAACATTTCCACCAGCATGGCGGCAATAGGCCCGTACACCATAGTTACCAGAATGACCAGGTAGGTCAGGATGATGACGACTTTGATCTTGTCCACTTTGGCGGGATCAGCCTTAGTCGGGTAGCCAGCGCCTTTGAGCGCAGCACCGAGGTTGGAACCCAGCAAGGTTGCGCCAGCGGTCTTTTCGTTGCTTAGGTCTTTGACAGACTTGGTAGCAGCTTCAATTGCTTTGGGATCCTTTGGCTCTGCGGCATTCAATGCAGCCAGTTTTTCTTCCGCCTTGGCCTTGGCAGCGGCCACATCTTCAGGGCTGTACTTGACCTTGACTTCGGTATCGCCCACTTTGATCAACGCCGGAGAACCCGCAGGTGCTGCAACGTTGTCATAGCTCACGGATGCGCCGGCCAAACGCTGCTTGGCGACGTCACAACTGGAAGTGAACTTTTTGGTGCCGGTCGGATTGAACTGGAACGAGCACTCTTCGGGGTCAGCAGTCACTGTGACTTTGGCCTTTTCCTGGGCTGCAGCCAAGTCAGGGTTGGCCGCCTTGGTCAGCGCGCCGAACACTGGGAAATAGGTCACCACAGCCAGCGCGCAACCACCCAGAATGATCCATTTGCGGCCGATCTTGTCAGACAGGTTGCCAAAAATCACGAAAAACGGTGTGCCGATGATCAGTGAAACCGCTACAAAAATATTGGCGGTCGGGCCATCGACCTTGAGGGCCTGCGTCAGGAAAAACAGCGCGTAGAACTGACCGGAGTACCACACCACCGCTTGACCGGCGGTCAGGCCGATCAGCGCGAGGATAACGATCTTCAGGTTTTTCCATTGACCAAACGATTCGCTGAGCGGTGCTTTGGACGTTTTACCCTCGGCCTTCATCTTGGTGAAGGCAGGCGACTCGTTCATGCTCAAACGGATGTAGACGGACACGCCCAACAACAATATGGAAACCACGAAAGGAACACGCCAGCCCCAGTCGGCAAATGCCTCTTCGCCAATCGTAGAACGTGTAACCAGAATCACGATCAATGACAGGAACAGGCCCAAGGTCGCCGTGGTTTGAATCCAGGCGGTGTAGGCGCCGCGCTTGCCTTGTGGTGCATGCTCAGCGACATACGTTGCAGCACCACCGTACTCGCCACCGAGTGCTAGACCTTGCAACAAACGCAGACCGATCAGGATAACCGGAGCAGCCACGCCGATGGATGAATAGCCAGGCAATATGCCCACGATGAAGGTGGACAGGCCCATGATCAAGATGGTTACCAAGAAGGTGTATTTGCGGCCAATCATGTCACCCAGACGGCCGAACACCAACGCGCCGAAGGGACGCACGATGAAGCCGGCAGCAAAAGCAAGCAACGCAAAAATAAAGGCAGAGCCTTCATCCAAGCCGCTAAAGAACTGCTTCGCAATAATCGCAGCTAACGAACCGTAGAGGTAAAAGTCGTACCACTCAAACACGGTACCTAGTGATGATGCGAAGATAACTTTCTTCTCTTCAGCCGACATCGGCCTTGGGGCAGCAGTTGCCATTTATTAGTCTCCTTAATTAGATTTCCAACAACACCCTTGCTGGTGTGGGCCGGACTATTGATGCCGTGACTGACGGCACTCTGACGCGTTTCTTGCAGAAACTTACAGACGATGCACCCATTTTCCAATGTCTGAGTAGTAACCCTTGGGCCATTTTTCTCGATGCGGGAAATGAGCGGTATTCAAGTCAAATTGAAGTGCATTTACGGTGCTTCATCGATCAGCGCATAAGAAAAAATATTTTCATTAGAGCAACCAATTTCTCGTTACAGCGTAAGGACTTGGTCAGTACCTGCACCAAGAATCGCGCCGTGTGTTCTCGCAGCGCATGACATATTTAATTAACTCAACTAAGGAGACCCGCATGAGTGATCCAGTGGTCGACAAAATTCAAGCTAACCCGAAGTACCAGGAACTTCGCAGCAAGCGCACCAAATTCGGTGTCGTGCTAACCATCCTGATGCTGGTCGTTTATTACGGCTACGTCGCGCTGATTGCGTTTAACAAACCCTTTCTCGCACAGCCTATCGGCTCCGGCGTTACCACGCTGGGTATCCCGATTGGTATGGGCGTAATTGTTTTTACGATTCTGATTACCGCCTTCTACGTGAACCGCGCCAACAGCGAGTTCGACACCCTGACCGCTGAAATTTTGAAAGACGCATCGAAATGAGCAAGAGCAAATCAACTCTGGTCGCATTGCTGGCCCTCGTGGCTAGCGGCGCAGTCCTTGCAGCCGGCGGCGACCTCGGTCAAGTCGACAAACAGCCTACCAACTGGGTGGCTATCACCATGTTTGCCGTGTTTGTGGTGGGCACGCTGTTCATTACCAAATGGGCTGCTGCAAAAACCAAATCGGCCGCTGACTTTTATACCGGTGGCGGCGGCATTACGGGTTTCCAAAATGGTCTGGCCATCGCCGGCGACTATATGTCTGCCGCATCCTTCCTGGGTATATCCGCAGCCGTGATGGCCAGCGGTTATGACGGCCTGATTTACTCCATCGGTTTTCTGGTGGGCTGGCCCGTGCTGACCTTCCTGATGGCAGAGCGTTTGCGTAATCTGGGCAAGTTCACCTTTGCCGACGTTGCAGGCTATCGCTTTCAGCAAGCGCCCATCCGCGCGTTTGCCGCATCCGGCACGCTGGTGGTGGTGGCGTTCTACCTGATTGCCCAAATGGTGGGTGCCGGTGCCCTGATCAAATTGCTATTCGGTCTGGACTACTGGATGGCAGTGGTCATTGTGGGCGCGCTGATGATGGTTTACGTGCTCTTTGGCGGCATGACTGCGACCACCTGGGTGCAGATCATCAAGGCCTGCATGTTGCTGGCCGGTGTGACCTTTATGGCGTTCATGGTGCTGGCGCAATTCGGCTTCAGCCCAGAAGCGCTGTTTGCCAAAGGCGTTGCAGTGAAAACACTGTTGGCCGGTAACGCCAAAGATGCCGCTATCGCAGCTGCCGCAGCTGCAACTGCAGCGGCTACCACGCCCGAAGCCATCAAGGCCGCCGCTGAAGCTGCAGCAAAAGCGGCTGCCATGGACCCTGCCAAAATCGGCCTGTCTGTAATGGCCCCCGGTGGCTTTGTGAAAGACCCGATCTCTGCCATTTCATTCGGTATGGCACTCATGTTCGGTACTGCCGGTCTGCCACACATTCTGATGCGCTTCTTCACGGTTCCTGATGCCAAGCAAGCCCGTAAATCGGTGCTGTGGGCAACCACCTGGATCGGCTACTTCTATGTGCTGATCTTCATCATCGGTTTTGGCGCGATCACCCTGGTATTGACCAACCCTGAGTTTGCAAACGTCGTAACCGGCGTGATCAAAGGCGGCGGCGGTTCGGCCAATATGGCTGCGGTGCTGGTAGCCAAAGCGGTTGGCGGCAATGTGTTCTTCGGCTTTATCTCCGCAGTAGCATTTGCGACCATTCTGGCGGTGGTTGCCGGCTTGACGCTGTCCGGCGCATCGGCGGTGTCCCATGACATCTACGCTACGCTCATCAAAAAGGGCAAGGCCGACAGCGCTGCCGAGCTGAAGGTATCCCGTATCACTACCGTGATCCTGGGCATCATCGCTGTGGCACTCGGCATTGCGTTTGAGAAACAGAACATTGCGTTCATGGTGTCTCTGGCATTTGCGATTGCAGCATCGGCCAATTTCCCTGTGCTGTTCATGTCCGTGCTCTGGAAAGATTGCACCACCAAGGGCGCAGTGATCGGCGGCTTCCTGGGTCTGATCTCTTCCGTGGGCTTGACCGTGGTGTCGCCTTCAGTGTGGGAAGCTACCTTGGGTAACCCTAAGGGCTCGGCGCTGTTCCCCTACTCGTCGCCAGCCTTGTTCTCTATGACCATTGGCTTTGTGGGTATCTGGTTGTTCTCGATTTTGGACCGCAGCCCTGCGGCAGCGGCAGAGCGCGCAGCCTTCCCTGCACAGCAAGTACGTTCGGAAACCGGCTTCGGCGCATCAGGCGCATCAGGCCACTAAGTCCTTGCGTTATTGAGCCCTCTGGCTCTCAAAAAAACCGGGCGCACGAAAGTGCAGCCCGGTTTTTTTTGCTTTTGAAACTATTCCCGCACCAGCGCCATCACCGCAGCAAAACCCACAAACACGCCACCGGTAACTCGGTTAAACAAGCGCATCACATGGACACGGCGCAGATAGTTAGAGAGCTTGACACCGCTGACTGCGTACACGAAGTACCAAGACACTTCAATTACCGTGAAGGTCGTCAGCAGGATGCCGAACTGCAGCAACTGCGGGCTGGCAGGATTAATGAACTGCGGAAAAAACGCCGCTGCGAACAACATGGCTTTGGGGTTGCTGGCCGCCACCATGGCGCCACGCCTGTACAAAGCCCAGGCGTTGAAGGCGGCAGGCGCTGCGCTTTCCGAATCCGGTGCAGCATCCTGCACCGGAGCGCGCCAGCAGGCGATGCCCAGATACGCCAGATAGGCGGCCCCTGCCAGGCGCAAGGTATCAAACACAGCCGGGAAAGCATGCAGCAAAGCGCCCAATCCCGCCGCCGAAATTCCCATCATGGTCAGGATAGACGTCATGCAACCGGCCATGCAGACAATGGCAGCGCGCACACCAAAGCGCGCACTGTTGCTCATGACCAAGAGCATATTGGGCCCGGGTGTGGCTGACACCACAAAGGTCATGCCCACAAACAACCACCATGTATGAAGATTCACGCGCTTTCCTTTAAATGGCGCAGCTTAACAAAGGCCAATGCGGCCATCACCGCATCGTTGACTGCATCGTGAGCTTCACGCAGGGGCAGGTCAAGATCCTGCATCATGGTGGAAAACCGCAAATCGATTTGCGTCTGTTCCTGCCGCTGGTAGGCCGATAGCTGGTTGAACTTGTAGTCGTAGTACATACCTGAGACTTCGATTTTTTCCTGCGGCAGCCCCTGCCCCAGCATCGGCCACACCACCTTGTGCAGCATCGCCACGTCAAACTCCAGGTAGTAGCCCACCAACGGGCGGCTGCCGATGAAGTGCATGAGTTGCTTCATGGCTTCTTCCGGGGCCAACCCCTGCGCCACGTCGCGCTCACGCAGACGGTGAATTTTCACGCTCTCAGCCGACACGCCGCGCTCCGGGCGCACCAGCAATTCCAGTCGCTCACTGGTCATCACCCGGTTACCCACAATGCGTACGGCGCCGATGGAAATAATTTCGTCACTGCGCACATTCAGGCCGGTGGTTTCGCAGTCCAGAGAGACCCATTCGTTGTCCGGCGGCGGTTCAAACATGAATCGAAAGGCCGGGTCGCCCAGGTGGTAAAGCAGCCATTCGCGCTTTAGCGCAGCCCACCAGTTAGGAGGACTTAGCACGCCGCTCACCCTATTGCATCCAGATGAAAGCGCTGGTGCAGCAGGGTCTTAAAGCGCTTGACCACACTCAAGGTGTCTTTGAGCAAGTCACGATCCAGACTGCTCAGGCGCGCCACTTCAATGGCGCCGGTGACCTGCTTGCCGGTCTCCAGTTCCATCAATCCGGCTTTGAGTTTGAGTGCCATGAAAAAGTGCAGGCTGTCCGTCAGATCCGCGCCCACCTCGGACTTGAGCACCTCCTGGCTGACCAGCGCAGCGATCCGTGCCGCAGTGCTGGTCTCGGTAATGCGATGGGCCAGTGCCAGACTGCGCACACCATGCACCAGCGGAAAAATGCCTTCTTTTTTGATGTGCAAACGCTGGTCATCGTCGCCCAGCCCCAGCAGCCGGTTCCACCAACCGGTGGTGCTGCCGAATGCGTCAATCGCAGCAGCAAACCTGCCCAGCATCGCGTCGTTATTCACTGCCAGCTGGCGCAAGCCCAGCTGCACCGCATCGAGCAAACGCACATCGCCGCACACGGCATGGGCGTCCATAAAAATTGCCAGCTTCATCAGGCTGTCGCCATCGGGCATGATCAGCCACTGGCGGGTCATGCGACCGAAGTTGCCTTCCGTGTCGCGCCACTCGGGGTTACTCACCATGATGTTGCCTGGGCATGGCGGGTAGCCGAAAGTAGCCAGCGATTGCGAGAATCGCTCGCACAAGGCGGCCAGATCCTGAGGTGGCACATAGCCGTCGCGCAGCACCAGCCCGTTGTCCTGATCGGTTTTGAGCAACTGCTCGCCGCGGCCTTCGCTACCCATCACAAACAGGCAACTGTTGGCAACCAGTTCGGGCGGCGCAATCAGCTGCCAGGCGCGCTCGAACAAACGTGCATTGAGCTGCTGCACCAGCGTGGCAATCAGGTTGATGCGCGAGCCGCTGCGGTATAGGAGCATGATCATGCGGGTGATTTGCGCGGCGGCAGCCTCCAAACCGGCCAGGTCCGCCGCTTCTTCAATCTTGACTGCAATCTGGTGTGACTGGTTGGACAAAAAGCTAAACAGGTCCAGCGCTTCCAGAATGCCAACAATGTTCTGGCTGTCATCCACAACCACCACACGGTGCACGCGGTGGCGCAGCATCACTGCCATCGCGTCGCCCAACTGGTCGGAGTGGCGCACTTCGATCAGTGAAAAATTGGCGAGGTCGCCCACCGGCAATTGGTCCAGCGGTCTGCCGTCCAGAATGGCGCGCTGCAAGGCCGTTGCGGTAAAAATGCCCAGCCGCGATTCACCATCGCGTGCATCGCGCACCAGCACATTGGACGCACGCTGCGCCTGAAACACCTTCACTACCGACAAGATGTCAGCGTCTGCATCCACAAAAAGTGCAGGGCGCAAAAACGCCTCGTCCACCCGTGACATGGTGAGCGACTGCAACTCATGCTGATTTCGCCGCGCCGACAAAGCGCTGAGCTTTTTGCTCAGGTCGGAAAATAGCAAGGCACCAAAGGTTGCATTGGATGCAATCAGGTCGCTCACCGCCTGACGCGCGAGCTGGTAGGCAACCACTTCTTCTGCTGCCACAAAGCGGCTGCTGGCCTTACCCGCCACCAGCGCCCGCCCGTCGAAGCAATCGTCGGGACCGTAGGTGGTAACGGCCTGCGTACCATCCATTTGCGTGACATAGCCTTTGATAATGACCAGCAGATGGGTAGGCGCAACACCGATGTCCAGAATCGTGGCGCCCTGCGGGAAATAAGCTACGTCCACACTGTCGCGAACCAGGCGCTGTTCGCCGGGCGTGAGACAGTCAAACGGCGATGCTGAAAAGTTGAATGCACCTGGCATAGGCTCAGCCTTTGCGTGGTGGCACGCCCGATGGCAACGCATCGGCGCTGTTCCAATGGTCGTCACCAAACCAGGCATCGCACTCCAGGAAGCTACGCAGCATAGGCAGTGCATCGAGCCCCCAGAATACTTTGCCATCCACCTCAAAAGAAGGCACGCCAAACACGCCCGCTGCAATGGCGTCATCGGCATGGGACTTTAAGGTGGCTTTGACGCCGTCGTCATTCGCATCGCGCGCCGGCGCCAGCTCGGCGGTCAGTCGGGCCAGACGCGCCGCATCTGCGGCATCTGCACCGCCCTGCCAGACATGGCGAAAAATCGTTTCGCACACATAGCGGTTGGGCGTGCCTTGTGAATCGGCGGCTACGGCAAGGCGTAACAGGCCCAGCGGATTGAAAGGATGGGTAGCGGGCATATCCAGTGCAATGCCTTTGCTGTGGCCCAGCCACTGCACCTGCCGGTACGTCCACTCCCGCTTGCCGGGTATCTCGGCCGGGCCCAGCGTGCCGTAGTGCTTGAGCAATGCGGCAAACATCAGCGGCTTGTAGGTGACGGAGTAACTCAGGCCCTGTAAAGCCAGCGGCAACTCCTCAAACGCCAGATAGGCATAGGGCGAAATAAAGTCCAGGTAAAACGTGATTTTCTTCATGTGGAAACACCTTGTAAGCGCTCCTCAATACCGCGCCAAATAGCCATACGGCCTGCGTCGTCCACCTTGGGCCACGCGATGATTTCTTCGATGCTGCGCAGACAGCCCAGGCACAGTCCGGCAGCCTCATCCATACGGCACACCGAAACGCAGGGCGATATAAAGCTCGACCCGGCGCTGTGCACCGCAGCACTACGGTCTGACAACAGCTTGCGCGCCGCCGCCGGCATCCCGGACAGGGGCGCTTGCACCACATCGGATTCGATTGTGTTCATCATGTTGCTCAAATCCTGCGGCGACAGGGCAAACACCGCATGCGGGTGACCGGCTGCAGCCCACACTGTTTCAAAACGAAACAAGTCTTCGTCCACCAGCGTGACACACGGCGTTGCATGCCCCACGGGGGACACGCCGCCAATAGAGAAGCCGGTTTTTTCTTTTACAAACGCTGCGTCTGCACGCGCCAGCGGCCCGGTCTGCGCTTCTACCTTGGCCTGATCCACACGGCGGTCACCCGAGGTCACCACCAGCACGGCGGCGTTATCAGCAACCCGCTTAAAAACAATGCTCTTGGCAATCTGCCCCAGCTGCACACCCAGCGCGTCTGCCGCCTGCCGCGCAGTACGGGCAGCGGTTTCCAGCATCACCGGCTTCGACACATGTCCGCGCGACTGCAGCACCGCACGCACGCGCTGAACGCCTTCGGGCAGGGTTGTCAAATCCATATCAGGCGGCACGTTTGGTGATCAGCGCATTGGCCGCCCGCGAATGGGGCTTGCGGCCCAATGCATCGCTGATGAATTTGCCGGCGTCAATCAGCAGGTCCAGGTCAATGCCTGTTTCGATACCCATGCCGTGCAGCATGTAGACCACGTCTTCACTCGCTACGTTGCCGGTAGCGCCCTTGGCATAGGGACAACCGCCAAGACCCGCCACCGAGGTGTCGAACTGCCAAATGCCCAGTTCAAGGCTTGCAAGTGTGTTGGCCAGCGCCTGTCCGTAGGTGTCGTGGAAATGTCCCGACACACCACTAATTTCGTAATGCTTGAGTGCCGCCTCCAGCGCACGTTGGACCTTCACCGGCGTACCTACACCAATGGTGTCGGCGACTCCCACGTGTTGCACGCCGATGTCCTTCATCAGCCGCGCTACCATTGCTACCCGATCGGGTGCCACATCGCCTTCGTAGGGACAACCCACAGCGCAGGAAATCGCACCGCGCACCGAAATGCCCTGCGCCAGTGCTGCACCGGCGACGGGGCGGAAACGCTCAATGCTTTCTTCAATCGAGCAGTTGATGTTTTTCTGGCTAAACGCCTCGCTGGCCGCACCAAAAACCACAATCTCACCGGGTCGTGTCTTGAGTGCCGCTTCAAAGCCTTGCATGTTGGGCGTGAGCACTGAATAGCACACATCGCCATGGCGGCTGATACCCGCCATCACTTCCGCGTTGTCCGCCATTTGGGGCACCCACTTGGGCGATACAAAACTGGTTACCTCGATATTTTTCAGACCGGCGGCCTGCAGACGGTGCACCAATTCCACTTTGACAGCGGCGGGAACCGGTTGCTTTTCATTTTGCAGACCGTCGCGCGGCCCGACATCAACCAGTTTGACGGAAGTGGGGTAAGTCATAGCATTTTTTTGCGTGTTGCCAGAATGCACTTGATCTTAATGCAGGGGGCTTTTGTCATCCTTGCAAAGCCATAAATGCATTACATTGGCCGATCCCGATTTTTCACCGGAATTTGCACTTCTCATACATTTTGGTCCGCTCACTGGAGTGAGCCACAAGGAACATATGGCAAACCCCAAGCCCACAAGCGCCGCACTCATGGAATTTTTAGCGGCACCAGAAAGTCAGGCCGCCCCGACCAGCGCCTTTTCCAACCATGGTTTATGGGCCCCTGGCATTACACTGATGCGCAAGCTGCAGTTTGGTTCCAAGGCCATGGTGATCGGGCTCATGTTTTTGATTCCGCTGGCTTGGACGGCCTATGGCTTGTACGCCGCCAAGCTCGAAGCCATCGCATTTTCGACCAAAGAGTCGATGGGTGTTGCGTACGAGCGCGACGTATTTCCCCTGCTCTATGCAGCGCAACAAACGCGCAACGAAAGCAATGACAAAGGCGACTCCGCTACAGCACTGGCAAAACTAAGCGCCACCGACAAACAACTGGGGGCATCGCTGGACACTGCCGCAGCCTATAGCGCCGTAGAAAAAGCCCTGGCTGAAGGCCAGAACTCTGGAGCCGGTGCAGATGCCTACAAGGTGCAAATCCAGCGTGTGCAATCGGTAATGAACCTTATCTCCAGCGTAGCCGACAACTCCAACCTCACGCTGGACCCGGACATTGACTCCTATTACCTGATGGATGCCGCCCTGTTCCGGGTGCCGGTTATTGTGCAAAGCGCCGCCAAGCTGCGTGACCTGGGCCTCCTGGGCATGAGAGCCGGCAACATAACGTCACTGCAGCAGCAGGAATTTGCCGCACAAATGGGCCTTGCAGAGTTTCAGATGGACGGTCTGCGCGACGGTTTGAAAAAAGCCGTTGCCTATAACAAAACGTTGTCCAACCACGTGAACGCAGACAAGGCGCTAAGCGACACGGCTGCTTTTTTCGCGCTTGCGCGCAAATCACTGCTGGATGGTCAGGACCTCTCGCCTGCAGCGCAATCAGCGTATCTGTCCGCAGCCAACCTGGCCATCAGCGGGCAACACGACCTCGCTGAGAGCTTGCTGCAACAGCTCGATAGCGTTGTCACCTCACGGGTAACTGCTTTGCAATTTGACATTTACAGCAACAGCGCGGTGCTGGTGGTAGGTATTTTGTTGGCCGGGTACTTTTTTTACAGCTTCTTTCTGGTCAACCGGGGCGGCCTGAACCTGATCAGCGAGCATTTGAGAGAAATGGCACATGGGGACCTGCGCAAGGCCCCTGCCAAGCCATGGGGCAAAGACGAGCCGGCGGCGGTTATCACGGATTTGCGCGTGGTGTACGACTCGCTGCACCTTTTGATTCGCAAGGTGCGGCACTCGGCACGCGCACTCAATGCCGCAAGCGACGAGATCGCCTCGGCCAGCGTGGACTTGTCATCGCGCACCGAAGCTGCGGCGTCTGCTTTGGAGCAGCAGGCGCACTCCATGGACGAAATGAGTACCACCGTCACCGCCACTGCCGACCATGCGCAAATGGCAACCGCCTTCGCACAGGAAAATGCGGAAGTGGCAGAAAAGGGCGGCAAAGTATTCGGGAACGTGGTCACCACCATGCGTGACATCCAGGTGTCGTCCAACAAAATCGGAGACATCATCGGCGTGATTGATGCCATAGCCTTTCAGACCAACATCCTGGCGCTCAATGCCGCGGTGGAAGCCGCGCGCGCCGGTGAGTCCGGTCGCGGCTTTGCCGTCGTTGCCACCGAGGTGCGCAGTCTGGCCGGGCGCAGCGCCAAAGCGGCGCAGGAAATCAAGTCGCTCATCTCGACCAGCGTGCGGCAAGTCGACGATGGCACCAAGGTGATTGAAGAGGCCAGCCGCAGCATGCAGGAAGTGGTCACCAACGCGCGCCAGATCAACCAGTTTCTCTCGGAAATTGCTACTGCCGCCCGCGAACAGGCCGCAGGTGTGCAGGAGGTAGGCCGCTCCATTCAGGATCTGGACAAAAGCACGCAACAAAACGCCGCGCTGGTGGAAGAAACCACCGGAGCCTCCGGCACACTATCGGTATTGGCTAGCACCCTGCTGGATGAGATTGCCAACTTCAAAGTGGCTTAATCTTTCAATAGCCTGCGGCGCTATCCACCAGCCCCGCCACGGCTTCACCGCGCTCCATGGCCAAAAGCTTGCCTGCGATCTGGCGAATGCTTTGCGCGCGCAGGGTTCGTGCGGAAATGTGCGGTGTAACCACCACTTTGGGGTGCTTCCAAAACGCGTGATCAGCCGGCAATGGCTCAGTGCGAAACACATCCAGCGTGGCGCCCGCCATATGCCCATTTTCTAAAAGAGCCAGCAGGTCCTCTTCCACCAGTTGTGCGCCGCGCGCCACGTTGATCAAATAAGCGCCGCGTTGCAATTGAGACAGCGTGTTGCGGTTGAGGAGGTCACGCGTGTCGGCGGTCAGCGGCATCAGGCATACCAGCACCTTGCTCGCCGCCAGAAACGCGTTGAGTTGGTCGTTCCCCGCAAAACTACGCACGCCCTCGATCTGTTTGGCGCTACGGCTCCAGCCGTTCACCGGAAAGTCCAGTGCCGCCACCGCCCTGGCCACATGCTCACCCAACACGCCCAGGCCCATAATGCCTACGGGAACTTCTGCGCGATCGGGTACTTTGCGTTGCAGCCAAAGGGCCTGCGTTTGCTGCTGCGCATAGGCATCGAAGTCGCGATAAAAACGCAGGAGCGCATGGCAAACGTACTCCGCCATTTGTGCGGCCATGCCGGCGTCGTCCAGACGCACCAGCCGGGTGGTCGGCGCGACGCGCAAACGCAGCAATGCGTCCACACCCGCGCCAATGTTGAAAGCGGCCTTAAGCTGTGGCTGCTGATCAAAGAACGCCTGCGGCGGTACCCAAACCACGCCATAGTCCGCCGCCGCGTCGCCGCTTTTCCAGAGGCTGACCTGGGCCTGTGGCAGGGCGGCCCGCAAACCGTCCAGCCAGGGTTGGGCGTGGGTATCAGCACAACAAAAACTCACGCGCATATTCATGCCGCCTCCAAACGCAGCAACTCAGCGCCCTCGGTGACTTGGTCGCCCGGCGCAAACAACAGCTCGCCCACCGTGCCATCGCTTGGCGCCGCAATGGTGTGTTCCATCTTCATGGCCTCCATCACAGCCAGTGCCTGTCCCTTCTTCACTGCATCACCAGCCTTCACCGCGAACGACACCACTTTTCCCGGCATGGGTGCGGTCAGTCGGCCACCCTCCTGCTGCACGTCACCTGCATGGGCAAGGGCATCGACCACTGTGATTTGGGTCGAGCCGTGTGCGGCGAATACATGGACCACATCACCCGTGCGATAAACCTGAAGCGCCAACCGCTCGCCATCCAACGTGATATCGATTGCGCTGGCGTCGGTGTCAGGCGATTGCGCAAATTGCAGCGTGTGCTCCCCACCGGCCAACGCCAGCTGCATTCCACCGGCGCGCGGCCGCGTTAGCACAGCGCTATGCGCCTCGCCTTTGAAATTCAACGCAAAACTTCGGCGCGACACACCATGAGAGAGCCAGCCGTCGCGCTGTGCCCACGGATCGGTCCAGCCATTCACATCCACCCCCGCCGCCTTGCGCTGTTCGCGCAACACAGCCTGCGCGACCGTAGCCGCCGCAGCCAGCGTCAAACCGATGTCCTCGCGGTTAAAGAGCACATTTGCTTCGCGCGGAATTAAGGCCGTGTCGAGCTGTGCGCTTTCAAACGATGCAGACCGAACCACATGCCGCAGAAACTGCACGTTGGTCGCCAGCCCCACGATATGGGTTTGCGCCAGCGCAGTGTCCATGCGGGCAAGCGCTTCTTCACGGGTCGCGCCGTGCACGATCAGCTTGGCCACCATAGAGTCGTAATACGGGCTGATGGTGTCACCCTCCCGCACACCCGAGTCCACACGGACCGAGAGTGGCGCACGCTCAAAGTAGCTGTACGGCGGCAAACCGTAGACCTGCAAAGTGCCGGTAGCGGGCAGAAAATTGTTATCGGGGTTCTCCGCACAAATGCGGGCTTCTATGGCATGGCCGTTGATCTGCAAATCGTGCTGTTGCAAAGGCAGCGGCTCGCCGCAAGCCACACGCAACTGCCACTCCACCAGATCCAGCCCGGTAATGGCTTCGGTCACCGGATGCTCGACCTGCAAGCGTGTGTTCATTTCCATGAAGAAGAACTTCATCGCCTCCGGGTGTGCATAGCCTTGCGGTTGCTCCACAATGAACTCCACTGTGCCGGCACCTACATAATTCACCGCGCGGGCGGCCTCAACCGCAGCCTGGCCCATGCGGGCGCGCAGCTCGGCAGTCATGCCCGGCGCGGGGGCTTCTTCCAACACCTTCTGATGGCGGCGTTGCACTGAGCAGTCGCGCTCAAACAGGTACACATAGTTACCCAGCGTATCGCCGAACACCTGAATCTCGATGTGTCGTGGGCGTTGCACATATTTTTCGATCAATACCGCATCGTCCCCAAAACTATTGATAGCTTCGCGCTTGCAGCTGGCCAATGCGTCGGCAAAGTCCTCGGCCTTATCGACAGCGCGCATGCCTTTACCGCCACCGCCTGCGCTGGCCTTGATCAAGACCGGATAACCAATGCGGTCTGCCTCGCGTTGCAGGAGTGCGTCGTCCTGGTCGCTGCCGTGGTAACCGGGCACCAAGGGCACACCGGCCTTCTCCATGAGCTGCTTGGACTCGGCCTTCAAGCCCATGGCTTGTATCGCAGAAGCCGGCGGCCCGATGAACACCAGCCCTGCTTGTACGCAGGCTTTGGCAAAGTCTACGTTCTCGCTCAAGAAGCCGTAGCCGGGGTGAATGGCCTGTGCGCCGGTGGCCCTGGCCGCTTCAATGATTTTTTCCCAGCGCAGGTAGCTGTCCTTGGGGGCGCTGCCGCCGATGTACACGGCTTCATCACAGGCGCGGACATGTCGCGCATCGGCGTCGGCGTCGGAATACACCGCCACAGTTTGAACACCCATACGGAGCGCCGTTTGCGCCACTCGGCATGCTATTTCGCCACGGTTGGCAATCAGAATTTTTTTGAACATGGTGGGAGTCTTCATTACATGCGGAACACGCCGAACTTGGTCTCGGCAATCGGCGCATTGAGCGAGGAGCTCAAGCCCAGCGCCAGCACACGGCGCGTATCGACGGGGTCGATAATGCCGTCGTCCCACAGCCGGGCGGTCGCGAAATACGGGTGGCCCTGCAATTCGTACTGGTTGCGAATCGGGGCCTTGAAAGCCTCCTCTTCTTCCTTGCTCCAGCTGCCGCCTTTGCCCTCAATGCCATCGCGCCTGACGGTAGCTAGCACACTGGCCGCCTGCTCGCCCCCCATGACGCTGATGCGCGCGTTGGGCCACATCCACAGAAAGCGCGGGGCGAATGCACGGCCGCACATGCCGTAGTTGCCGGCGCCAAAACTACCGCCGATGATGATGGTGAACTTCGGGACAGCGGCCGTCGCTACGGCTGTCACCATCTTGGCGCCATTGCGGGCAATGCCTTCGTTTTCGTATTTGCGGCCCACCATAAAGCCGGTGATATTTTGCAAAAATATCAGCGGGATTTTGCGCTGGCAGCACAGTTCAATAAAGTGCGCGCCCTTGAGTGCGGACTCGGAAAACAAAATTCCATTGTTGGCAATGATGCCGACCGGCATACCCTCAATGTGAGCGAATCCGCAGACCAGCGTGGTGCCGTATCGCGGCTTGAATTCGTGCAGCTCCGAGCCGTCCACGATGCGCGCAATGATCTCGCGCACATCGAATGGCTTGCGCGTGTCGGTGGGGATCACGCCGTACAGCTCTTCTGCTGCAAACTTGGGCGGCACTGAAGGCTGCGTACTCACGGGGAGTGCTTTGTTTCGGTTCAGGTTGGCAATGGCTTCACGCGCCAGCGACAAGGCGTGCAAATCGTTTTGCGCTAGATGGTCGGCCACCCCCGAAAGCCGCGTGTGCACATCACCGCCGCCCAGGTCTTCTGCGGTGACCACTTCACCGGTAGCGGCTTTGACCAGCGGCGGGCCGCCCAGAAAGATGGTGCCCTGGTTTTTGACGATGATGGTTTCGTCACTCATGGCCGGCACGTAGGCGCCACCAGCCGTGCAACTGCCCATGACCACCGCGACCTGCGAAATACCCCGCGCACTCATATTCGCCTGGTTAAAGAAGATGCGGCCGAAGTGGTCGCGGTCCGGGAATACCTCGTCCTGGTTCGGCAGGTTGGCACCGCCCGAGTCCACCAGATAAATGCAGGGCAAATGGTTTTGCGCGGCGATCTCTTGCGCACGCAAATGCTTTTTGACCGTTAGCGGGTAGTAAGTGCCGCCTTTAACCGTGGCGTCGTTGCACACAATCATGCAGTCCACGCCACTGACCCGCCCGATGCCGGCAATTACTCCGGCGCAGGGCGCGCTGTCCGTGCCGTCGCGGTCGGGGTACATGCCCAGTGCGGCCAAAGGCGAGAGTTCCAGAAACGGCGTGCCGGGGTCTAGCAACATGCCAACGCGGTCGCGCGGCAGCAACTTGCCGCGTGCGGTGTGTTTGGCACGGGCTGCGTCACCGCCACCCAGCGCAGCCTTGTCGATCTGGGCCTGAAGGTCGGCCACTAGTGCGCCCATGGCAACGGCATTGGCTACAAAGTCGACTGAGCGCGGGTTGAGTTTGGAGTCCAGTGCGGGCATAGAGCGGTCTTTCCTGATCACGTGCGAAGGTGCCACAGCATAGGCCAGCTTGGACCGCAACGGGCGACAGCATGGTTGCAAATCCTGCCACAATGGAATCACCTATGGCCACCCGCAAAAGCGCACACACCGTCCACACCGACGCAGAACTGACGGAGCCTCTGGCAGCCAAATCGCTACGTGTCCGCGCAGAGACGCCGATAGCCTTTGTAAAGACCATTGTGCGAGCCTACGAACGGCGCGGCCTTTCCCCGGCAGCAGCGCTCGATGCGGCACAAATCACGCCATCGCTGTTATCGCGCCCGCGCGCCAAGATCACCGCCCTGCAAATGGAATTACTCTCGGGTGCCGCGATGCAGGAGTTGGACGATGAGGCGCTGGGCTGGTTCAGCCGTCGCCTGCCCTGGGGCAGCTACGGCATGCTGGTGCGCGCATCGCTCACCGCACCGACGCTGGGTCTGGCGCTGGCACGCTGGTGCCGCCACCACAACCTGCTGACCGACGACATTCACCTCCAAGTGACGCGGCAGGACGCCATCGCCCGCATCGAACTCCATGAGCTGCGGCCGCTGGGCGAATTTCAGGAGTTCTGCATCGTCTCTGTGCTGCGCAATGCGCTGGGTGTGGCCTGCTGGTTGAGCGATTCGCGAATTGCACTGCTGGGAACCACGCTGCAATTTGCGCAACCACCGCACCGCAGCAGTTACGAAGTGCTGCTTGAAGGACCCACCACTTTTAAAGCCGATGGCAACGCGTTGGTCTTTGACGCCGGGTATCTGAGCCTGCCGGTGCGCCGCGACGAGGCGGCCCTTCAGCGCATGCTGGACCGCGCCCTGCTACTCACCGTGCGCCCTTACCGGCGCGACCGTTTGCTGGTGGAGAAGGTGCGCCAGACGTTGGCGTTGCACCTGTTTGACATACGCACGGCAGACGATCTGGCAGCACGGCTGAATCTATCGGCCCGCACTCTGTACCGCCAGCTCAAGGAAGAAGGCAGCAGCCTGCAGCAACTCAAAGACGCAGTACGCCGCGACATGGCGATGGACCTGCTGAACCGCAGCAACCGCGGCATCAAGCAAATCGCGCAGGCTGTGGGCTTCCAAAACGAGAAGAGTTTTATGCGCGCCTTCAAGACTTGGACGGGGCAAACGCCGGACGCGCTGCGCAAGCGCAATCCGGCGCACTGATTACGACAGGAACGACCCGGCCTGCTTCTGCAGTTTTATTTAGTAGCCGCTTCCAGCCCGGTCTCATTGATCACAGCCGCGGCTTGGGGTGATGCCAAAAATTTGATAAACGCCCTACCGGCTTCGGCTTGCTTGGCATTGGTCACCACAGCGGCTGAATACAAGGTGACTTCCTGTACTTCTTCAGGAATCAGACCTACCACGTCGACACCTGTCACATGGGCCAGTTCGCTCCTTTGCTGAAAACCGATTTCAAAATCACCACGTGCCACCACCGCACCCACCGGATCGGCGGGAATCATTTTGGCCTTGCCTTTTATTTGATCGGCAATACCCAAACGGGGGAACAGGACCGTTGACAGGTAAACACCGCTGGCGCTATCCGAGTACGCAATCGATTTTGCGTTTAGCAGCGTCTTTTTGAGTGCTTCGACAGTGCTGATATCGGGTTTGGCTGCGCCACTGCGAACGGCCATGGCAATTTTGGAGCGCGCCAAGATGACTTTGGAGTCGGCTTGCAGCTTACCTTGCGCCAGCAGATCGTCGAGTGCGCTGCCGACCATGACGACGACGTCAATCGACTCACCACGCGACAGCCGCTTAGGAATGGCATTGACCGTGTCGCCCATGGAAGGGCCCCATGCGCTGTGCACCGTGTGACCGGTGGCTTTTTCAAACTCCGGTGCCAGCGCTTTGAGAGCGGGCGCAAAACCACCGGAACTGACAATCGTGATGTCGGCCGCTTGGGCGCTTGCGGCCAGCAAAGCGAGGCTGATGCCAATGAGTGCAATGGAACGGCGGATGAATGAATGGTTGATTTGCATGGTGCTCCTTTTAAATTAATTAACGCGATTAAATCAAACTTGGGCGCCCATTAGCGCAGGCAACTGCGCCATGTCGGTAAAAAAATGGCTGGCACCCGCGTCCAGAAAGCGCTGGCCACTGCCCTGCGGCACATACGCAAACACGGTTGCACCGGCAGCCACCCCGGCCGTCAAACCTGTAATGGTGTCCTCCACCACGGCACAGCGCCTGGCGTCCACACCCAACGCTGACGCGGCGGCAAGGTACACGTCGGGGTGCGGCTTGTTTCGGGGTGTTTCCTGACCACTGAAAATGCGGCCCTTCAGGTGGTGCAGCAAACCCACTTTGAGCAGCATCAGCTCCACCTTGAATTTGTCGGCGCCCGAGGCGCAGGCGATGCGTCCACCGGTGGCGGCAAACAGGGCGGTCAATGCAGTGTCAATATTCGCAATCGGCTGGATGGTGGCTTCGAGCACTACATTGCGCCGCTCCCGGAATTCCACCATCCAGGCATCGGTCAGCGGTTTGCCAGTGTGGCGCTCGATGCGAGCGCGTTCATCCATCACTGTTTTGCCGACGAACACGTCCATGCACTCCTGCATGGTCAGGCTCCAGCCGGCCTCGTCCAGCATGTCGCGTAACACCTTGTTGGTAATGTGCTCGGAGTCGACCAGCACGCCGTCACAGTCAAACAAAACTGCATCAAATTTCACAGCTGATCTCCATCCACATACAACCAATGTCCCGCCTCACACACAAAGCGGCTTCGCTCATGCAGCCGCACTGCCGGTGCGCCCGTCGATTTGCTGCGCGCCACAAACTCCACCGTTGCGTGCGCTTCATCGGACTGAACATGCTGGCGCACCTCCAGCCCCAGCCATTTCACGCCCGGCTCGAATTCAATGGTCGCAGGCCGATTAATGCTGTGCCAGGTGCTGCGCAGATAGTCCTCACGCTCCAGCACAAAGGCGCAGTATCGGCTGCGCATCAGGCTCTCCACGTCCGGCGCTAACGCAGCACCGTCCAGCCAGCGGCCACAACACTTTGCATAGGACATTGCAACGCTCGTCCTTTGAGGTACAAGCGCTTTCTTTCCGCAAGGACAGGGAGCGTCAGGCGCGCATTGCTTCATGCTGCTCAGACCTTACTTCGCAGCACGCCTGACCTTTTGCTGCTCCAGCGTTTCGGTGGGCGCGCCTTGTTTGACCCATTCGGCATAACCGCCGTCGATGTGCGCCACATTGGTCATGCCCATGTCCTGCAGCGTCTTGGCGGCCAGCGCACTGCGCCAGCCTGCGCCGCAAAACAGAATGAACTCTTTCGCTTCATTGGCAAAAATCTTCTTGTGGTACGGCGACTCCGGGTCCACCCAGAACTCCAGCATGCAACGCGGCGCATGAAAGGCACCGACCACCGTACCGTCGCTTAACTCGCGCACATCACGAATGTCCACGATCTGCACATCGGCATCGTGCAGGCGTTGCTGCACTTGGGCTACCGAATAAGTTTTGACTTCGGCCATGGCCTCTTCCACGAGGGCGCGAAATCCTTTGGTAATGGGCATGTCTGTCTCCTCTTGATGAAGTTTTATACGTTGTACAC
>CANBYM010000025.1 GCA_947373605.1 Comamonadaceae bacterium | reverse complement strand
GTCTTCGTTTTGTTAAGACGGTAGAGCTAAAGTCCGGACTGACACTCAAGGCGGCAAATCAAAAAGAGGCAAAAGAAGCCGCAGCAAAAATCTATCCTTCACTTTCAATCAGATACGCCGCAGAATTGTTGAAATTGGATTTTGAGGGCGAGGTTAAAGCTTTTGTTGTCAATGGTTGGGCCGAATACGTCGAGCAGAGTACGGGGCAAACGAAGCGTGCTTATTGCAGCAGCATGTTTGCAACCCGTGCTCAAATAGATGGGCTAAACGTGTCAGCCTTGGACCCCCTTTCAGCCTTTTCTGCACTGAAGGGAATAGCGGCCTACAGCTTAGAGGTTACACCGATTGCTCCAATCATGAGGCTTGATACCAACGATAGCCGCTTTGTAGACGCCAAGGAAATTCTCGGCAAGATGCGCGATGGGGAAAACATTGCTTCAATGGACTGGGAAGATTTTGAGCACCTATGCAGAGAGCTTTTTGAGCGCGCTTTTGCTGGCTCAGGCGCTGAGGTAAAGGTTACACAGGCTAGCAGAGACCAAGGCGTAGATGCTGTGATTTTTGATCCGGACCCAGTTCGAGGCGGAAAGATCGTAGTTCAGGCCAAGCGATACACCAACACGGTTGACGTATCTGCAGTACGCGACCTTTATGGGTCAACTATGAATGAAGGCGCGATGAAAGGGATTTTGGTTACCACAAGCCAATATGGGCCAGACGCATACGCATTCGCAAAAGACAAACCTCTGACTCTTCTCAATGGAACCGAACTATTGGGACTTTTGGAGAAGTACGGTTACAAATTCCGAATTGATTTAGCGGAAGCCCGTAGGCTGAATGAATTTCAGCGATAAATTCACTGCGTGGTGAACACCTAGTCCCGGCGTACAGCCATGGTCACACCCTGCCACATTGCCCCCTCCAAAGATTGCTCTGGATCAGCGTGTGACATGCTTGTTTGGCTAAAAAACGGTTGCGAAGGCCCTACACCCCCGCCGATAACCCAGCGGCAGCTTGGCTGAGTTTTTTGGGGTTGCTGAGAATGTGCTGAGTAAGCACCCCCAACAAAAAACCCCGCTACGGTTTTCATAGCGGGGTTTGCTGTACCCATGCGGGTTTGTCTGGTGGTGATAGGTGGATTTGAACCACCGACATCAGCATTATGAATGCTGCGCTCTAACCAACTGAGCTATATCACCGAAAGGCGCAAATTATAGCAAGTTCGATTAGCTGTTACGAAACACGGCCTGGCGCTTGTTAATAAAGGCGTCCATGCCTTCTTTTTGGTCGTCGGTCGCAAACAGAGCGTGAAACAAGCGGCGTTCAAACATCACCCCGTCGGACAAGGTGCCTTCAAAGGAGCGGTTTACCGCTTCCTTGGCGGCCATGGTGGCCAACTGTGAAAAACTGCATATCGTCAGCGCTGCGCCCAGCACTTCGTCTTGCAATTTGTCCACCGGTACGACGCGGCTAACCAAGCCGGCGCGCTCGGCTTCTGCGGCGTCCATCATGCGGGCGGTGAGCGCCATGTCCATGGCCTTTGATTTACCCACTGCGCGTGGCAATCGCTGCGTGCCACCGGCGCCGGGAATGACGCCGATCTTGATTTCGGGTTGACCGAATTTGGCGGTATCTGACGCAATGATGAAGTCGCACATCATTGCCAGCTCGCAGCCGCCGCCCAAGGCGAAGCCGCTCACTGCAGCGATCACCGGCTTGCGGATGCAGCGGATGGTCTCCCAGTTGCGGGTAATGAAGTCGCCCTTGTAAACGTCTACAAAGCTGAATTTGGCCATCGCGGCGATGTCAGCGCCGGCCGCAAAGGCCTTTTCGCTGCCGGTGATGACCATGCAGCCGATTGCCTCGTCGGCGTCAAATCCCTTAAGGGCGTGGCCCAACTCGTCCATCAGCTGCGCATTAAGTGCGTTGAGGGCCTTAGGGCGATTGAGCGTGATGAAGGCGACTTTTTCCCCTTCAATGCGGGTCGTGATGCATTCGTAGTTCATGATTTTGGAGTTCGATAAATGAGGCCGCTTAACTATAGCGATGCTGAGTTGGTGCCAAGCTTACTTCGGTCAATCCAGCCATTGTGCGACGGCAGTGGCATCGCGAACCGATAGGCGCACGGCTAGCGACGGTTTTGGCATAGATAGTGTGAGATCAATCAACAGCCTGTCGCGTGCAACCGTCGCAGTCACTTTTTTGGCATTGCCGCAGTACAGCATCAGGTCATCGAGATTTTGCATACGCCATGGGCCACTGGCTTTCGCGCCTGTCGACTGCACGGCCAGCCAATCATCCCCGCTGGCAAATCCGGCTTTTTCTGCAACGCCGCCGCGCAAGACCTGGTGAATTTGAACGCCATTGGATTCTTTGACCCGCAGCCCAAGCTGTTGGGCTACCTGGTCAGGCTCGCGGTTGTATTGCACCCCGTGCGACTCGAGCAGTTCGGCCAATGGCAATTCGTCCGAACTGTGGACCCAGCGCGCAATCTCTTTAGCATAGGATCGCCCAGTAAGTGCCTGCAGCACAACCAGCAAGTCCTGCTCTGTCATCGGTCCACCGCTGCAGTGTTTCCACAGCCCTTGCATGACCGCGTCCAGGGTGGTTTTGCCTTCGCTTCGCAAAGTCAGGTCCAGACACAGTGCGACCAATGCCCCCTTGGTGTAGTAACTCACGGTGGCGTTGGCGGTGTTTTCGTCCTGCCGGTAGTACTTCACCCAAGCATCAAAACTGGCTTGGGCCACGCTTTGCACTAGCCGCCCCGGTGTTTGCTGCACCTGGTTGATGGTTTTGGTAAGCAGCTTCAGGTAAGTGGCACTGTCGATGCGCTTGGCGCGGCGCAACAGGAGGTCGTCGTAGTAGCTGGTGAAGCCCTCAAAGAACCAAAGCAGTTCGGTGTAGTTCTCCTGGGTGTAGTCGTATTGCTTGAAGTCGGCAGGGCGCAGTCGCTTGACGTTCCATGTATGAAAGTACTCATGGCTGATCAAGCCCAAAAGCGTTGTGTAGCCCTCTGGCTGCTTGTGCGTTACCGGCGCAAGCGTCGTGCGCGGCAGGCGCGGCAAATCTTTGCGAGTGCAGATTAGTGCGGTGGAGTTGCGGTGTTCCAGCCCGCCATAGCCATCGTGCACTGCATTGAGCATGAACAGGTAGTTTTTGAACGGTGGCTTGCCACCGTTATCGCCGTGCCAAAAACGGATTTCCTGTTCGCAAATGGCTTGGGTGTCTACTAAAAGAAGTTCTGGGTCAAAACTGTCCGTGGCTCCCGCCACCACAAACCGGTGTGGCACTCCGCAGGCCACAAAACTCCCGCTCCAAAAGTCGCCCATTTCCACCGGACAGTCTGCCAGTTCGTCATAACCGGTTGCCAGGTAGTTGCCAAATCCTTGCTTGTTAATGCGCGTTGGAGTCAGGCCCGTAGCAAGTTTCCATTGAGGCAACGCGGCCGTGGCAATAATTTCTACGGCATGTGCGTGCTGGTCCAGTTCAGCGGCTTTCAGAAAGAGACTTGTGCCATTGAAAAATCCACGTTGCGTGTCAAGCCAGGCGGTACGCACGGAATTGTCAAACGCGTATACCTCATATTCGACTTGTAGCGGAACACCAGGATTGCAATCCACTTCCCAGAGTGCCTTGTTGCACTGGCGCACAGGCACTGCACGTTTGCCCTGCGTTGCCCGCAGCTTTTGCAAATTTTTGGCAAATTCGCGAATCAGGTAGCTTCCGGGTATCCAGACGGGCAACCGAAGCGCCTGCGTTGCTGCTGGCGCAACTATGGTCATGCTTACCCGGAATAGGTGCGCATGCGCATCGAATATCTCAACCCGGTAGCGAACGGCAGCGGCATCCTCTGCGCGAGCCGCCCTCATGACTTGGCTTCAGCCAGGTGCTCTTCAACTTGCTTTGCCTCAATGGCACCGGGAACACGTGAGCCGTCAATAAACACCAGTGTGGGCGTGCCGTTAATTTTGAATTTGCGCCCCAGCTCCACGTTGCGGTTCAGTACTGCGGTGTCGCACATAGGGGCGGTTGTTGGCAGCGCCTGTTCGCGAACCATCCAGTCCTGCCATGTCTGGCCCTTGTCTTTAGCGCACCAGATGGCTTTGGATTTCTCGATGGAGTCCGGTCCCAGAATGGGATAGAGGAACATGTAAATCGTGACGTTGTCCACCTTTTGCAAATCGCGTTCAAAGCGTTTGCAGTATCCGCAATTGGGGTCCTCGAACACGACAAGCTTGCGTTGGCCGTTGCCGCGAACAATGGTGAAAGCATCCTTAAACGGCAACGCGTCAAATCTGACGGCGGTCAGCTTGTCGACGCGCTCTTCAGTCAGGTTGCGGCGCTGTTTGGTGTCGATGACGTTGCCCTGAATCAGGTAGTTGCCCTGGGCATCGGTGTAATAAATTTCGGTTCCATTGACCCGGATTTCGTACAAGCCCGGCACCACCGATTTGGTGATCTCGTCAATCGCTTTGAGTTGAGGAATGCGCTCGGCAATGGCCTTGCGAATTTGCGCCTCCTGCGCCACAGCGCCCCAGGTAATTCCAAAGGCACAAACCGCCAATAAGGTTTTTAGCAATGTGTGTTTCATCATATTTCTTCCAGTCATAGTTCAAACAGACGCATCACCCATAGCGCGTCTTGCAATCCAATCCTTGAGACGCCCGCTTTGCTCAAACGCCCGCATACCCCAGTCACGCATGCCTTGAATGGCCGGTTGCGTTTGTGCAAACATCTGTTGCAAAACGTCCCCGGAACCACCTACCAGCGCATACTGCGCTTTGCGCGCGCGTTCATACGCGCGCAAAATTTTGACGTCGGCCACGGTGCGCCAATAGGGGCGCCCTTCCAGTAAACGCGCTAGTTCTGCTACGTCGCCCAGCCCCAGGTTTAAGCCCTGGCCGGCCAGCGGGTGCACATTGTGGGCGGCATCGCCCGCCAACACCCAGCTACTTTGCATACCGTCCTGCACACGGCTTGCGCACCAGCGACGCGCTAGCGCCGCCTGCAGGCCCCAAGTCTTTCGATCGCTGTTAAGTCGTAAAGTTCCATCACCCGTTCCGCTGGCCGCCTCGAGTGCCTGACAGAATTCCTGTGGATCCATGGCCAGCAATGCGTTCGCTCGCGTAGGGCTCACCGACCAGACAAGTGCGTATAAATCTCCCCGGGGACCGTCCATGGGTAAAAAAGCCAGTATTTCCCCATCAGCAAACCATTGGCGCGCCACTTGATGGTGCGGGACAGTACATTCCACCCGCGCGGCTACCGCAGTCTGGTGGTATGGAGTTACATCAAAGTCCACGCCAAATTCTTCGCGTGTACTGCTGGCGCGGCCTTCGCAAATGACGGTCAAGCTCGCCGGTTGCGCCTCGTTATGCAATTCAATCAGTGGCTGAAAGCGCACCGCGTCCGCCAGCAAGCCCTCCAATACCGGCACATCCACAATCCAGTTCAGCGCCGGCGCGTTTTGGGTGGCAGCTTCAAATTGAACGCTTGCGCCCAGCCGACCCTGATCCAGGGTTTGCACTTGCATGGACAGCACAGGGGTGGCGTGCGCCGCATCCGGCCAGCAACGCACCGATTCGATCAAAGCTCGCGAAGCAGGACTGAGCGCATAGGCACGCACATCCGAGTGCGCCGGAGTGCTTCCCGGAGATTGCGCCACCAGCGCCACGCGCAAACGCTGGGAAGCGAGTCGAAGCGCCAGTGTGCGGCCCACAATGCCGGCACCGCGGATACAAACGTCATAAGGTCTAGGCATCAGACCATTGTAGAAGGCCACTGCAAATATCGGTTTTAAGCGCGGTGTGGGTCACTCAGGGGTAATCTTCTCCACCCTTAAAGAGCGCGCCATTGCAGCGTCGAATTCTGAGATAGGTAAACCTGCACCCGTTCAGAAAACCATATTTTTGCAACGCCATGATCCCGTAATGGGAACATGACGGGGTGTAAATACATTGCCGGTTATGAAACTGCCGAAGGTGCGACTGATAGAACCGAATCGCCAAAATACCCAAACGGGTCATTCACTCTTCTCAAAGGTGCAAACAAGCCAGGACCCTTTGTTTCCGCCGCATCCCTTTACGGCAACGCTGCGAAACTCACTGGAATGAAGGCGCCAGCCACCGACTGCATGTGAATTCAAAAATTCTTGAAATTGGTTGCACCGGATTTCGTCCCAGCCGTTGTCCTTGCCGCCACATCCTGAAACGGTAGGGAGAAACGCCTTGACCATGTACTGAACTGCCATATTTTCCTCTGAAGTTTGGGTTGCAAGCAAAAACAATAAGCAATTCAGATGGCCAACGGCCGCAGTGCGATGAATTGAAATAAAGTTTCCGCCACCAGTATAGGGTTGCCCTTGACTACGGAATTCTGTAGCACGTCCCAACTCACTTAAAACTTTGCCACGAAGGATTCCATCGTGAGTAGCGCTGGCTCAGAGAAGAGTGGATTTGCTGATCATTACAATTGTCATCATTCCCCCAAGGACAAAACGAGGGCAAAAAGCTGAGCGGGTGCAAAGCCCGCGATAGCTTGCTCGAATCGGGCACCTCCACCACACCCACAATGGGCTCGATGGTGCAACTGGATATTAATTAACAAGGACTATTCATGAGTTTGAAGTGTGGCATCGTGGGCCTTCCCAATGTGGGTAAATCCACTCTTTTCAACGCCCTGACCAAGGCTGGCATTGCTGCCGAAAACTATCCCTTTTGCACCATTGAACCCAATGTGGGTGTGGTCGAAGTGCCCGACCCGCGCCTGCAACAGCTCGCCGCCATCATCACGCCCGAGCGCATTGTTCCGGCCATTGTGGAATTTGTGGACATTGCCGGCTTGGTGGCCGGCGCCAGCACCGGCGAAGGCTTGGGCAACAAATTTTTATCGCACATCCGAGAGACTGATGCCACGATCAATGTGGTGCGCTGTTTTGAAGATGACAACGTCATTCACGTGGCAGGTAAGGTCGATCCGATTGCCGACATTGAAGTGATTCAAACGGAGTTGTGTCTGGCCGACCTTAGCGCAGTGGAAAAGGCGCTGCACCGCGTGACTAAAATTGCACGTTCAGGTGACAAAGAATCGATCAAGCTAGTTGCCATTCTTGAGAAGTGCCAAGTGGCGCTCAACGAAGCCAAGCCGGTGCGCACGATTGAGTTCACCAAAGAAGAGCTGCCTTTGCTCAAGCAGTTTTTCCTGATTACCGCCAAACCCGCCATGTTTGTTGCCAACGTGGCGGAAGACGGTTTTGAGAACAACCCCATGCTGGATCGACTCACTGCGTTTGCCAATGCGCAAAACGCGCCGGTGGTTGCCATTTGCGCCAAGCTCGAAGCTGAAATGTCGGAGATGAGTGACGAAGACCGCCAGATGTTCTTAGAGGAACTTGGCCAAAGCGAACCGGGCCTCAATCGCCTGATCCGCTCCGCTTATTCGTTGCTTGGTTTGCAAACTTATTTCACCGCCGGTGTCAAAGAAGTGCGCGCCTGGACAATCCATGTGGGCGATACCGGCCCGCAAGCTGCAGGTGTGATTCACACGGATTTTGAGAAGGGCTACATCCGCGCGCAGACTATTGCGTTTGAGGACTTTATCGGCTTCAAAGGCGAGCAGGGCGCCAAAGACGCCGGCAAGATGCGCGCCGAGGGTAAGGAATACGTCGTCAAAGATGGCGATGTCATGAACTTCCTGTTTAGCTCCTAAGGCCCATTCTTTAGCGGCCTTGCCTTTGCACTTTTCTGTAGTTGACTTATTGGCCTTGGGCGCTGCGGCATGCTGGGCGCTCACCGGAGTTTTGTCGGCCCCCAATGCCAAGCATCTGGGGGCTTTTGCGTTTACGCGCTGGCGCATGTTGTTGGTGCTGCTCATGTTGTGGCCGGTGGTGCTTGTCTCAGGCAGTTGGCGCACCCTGCAGCTGTCCGACTGTGCGGTGATGGCATTCAGCGGACTGGTAGGGATTTTTATCGGCGACACGGCATTATTTGCGTCCATGAACCGGCTGGGGCCCCGGCGTACCGGAGTGCTGTTTGCGACAAATGCATTTTTCAGTGCACTGATCGGTTTTTGGGTGTTCGACGAACGTATGGGCTTGCAGGCTTTGCTGGGAGCAATACTAGTCATTGCCGGCGTGATGACCGCTATTTTGTTGGGCCGCCACAAGGACGAATCGCACTCTTTCGAGACTACCCACGGCAGTATGGTGGCAGGCATTGGTCTGGGGTTGGTGGCGGCACTTTGTCAGGCACTGGGAGCCATGATTGCCAAACCGGTTATGGCCGGCGGCATTGACCCTATTGCTGCAACGGCGGTGCGCGTCAGCGCCACTTGCACTGCGCAATTTGTACTGCTGTGGTCCGGTTTTGCTGCCGCCAAGGAGCAGCAGCCGATCAACCGTCGCATCCTGTCGCGCGTGGCCCTGATCGGTTTTATCGGCATGGGTGTGGGCATGACTTTGATCTTGCTGGCACTCAAACATGGCGATGTAGGAACCGTCGGGATTCTGTCGTCCGTGTCACCGGTATTAGTTCTGCCGCTTTTGTGGCTGCGTCTTGGGCGGGCACCGGCACGCGGGGCCTGGATTGGTGCGGGCCTTACCGTGCTGGGCACGATGCTTGTGGTGTTGCGCTAACCCAGCAATTGCAAATAGGCGGTGCGTGTTTGGGCCGACACCGAAGCCAGTAACTGCGCATGCGGCGTTTTGTGGCGTGCCACCATGCGCGCATTGGCCGTCACCTTGGAGCGACAAAACCAGTGGCAGCTGTGCTGAAACAGTAGTAACTCCGCGGTAAACATAAAGGCCCGGTCCTTTTGGGACAGCCCGGCATGGTTTTGCGCCACGGCGGCGACGCCATGTGCGTGCAGCGCAACCAGGGCCCGCATGTCTGCACTGGCAAAAGGCAGCCATCTGATTGCAAAGGGCACAGCCACCGGCAACGTGCTAAAGCGTGTGGCCACCTGGTCGCACTGTGCGAATGCAAGTGTGAAAGCCTGAATTTGTCCGCATAACGTGCTCTCCGCTTGGCTCAGCATGTTCCAGATCTGTGTGCGCCGCAACAAATCACTCTCTCCCAAGGCCCGCAGGTAGCCGTCGGCCGTTGTCTCCATCAATTTCTCAATCTGAAATTTGCCCAACTCACTGCTCAGCAATGCAATGCGTTGCGCTTGCGCGTAACGGTTCAAGAGCACGACCGCAAAGGCGGCCGTACAAAATAAAAGAATATCCATGTGCCGATTATCCGAATACGCCCACCAGCGCCGCCGTCAGTGCAACGTAACGCAAAAATTTGCCGACTGCCATATAGAAAACACAATGCCAGAACGGTAATCGAAGCCAACCTGCTACCGCACACAGCGGGTCGCCCACCAGCGGCAACCAGCCCAGCAGGCAGGCTTTGGGCCCGAGCTCTTCCAGCCACCGCATTGCACGCAGATGCATGGAAGATGCTTGAAACCTGTCGGCCACTTTGCTCGCGCCAAAACCCATCCACCAGTCCACCGCGCCGCCCAGCGTGTTTCCAATGGTGGCCACCGCAATCACTTGCCATAACAACGCCGGATTGAGTTTGACTAGACCATATACAACCGGCTCCGAGCCCAGTGGCAGCAGCGTTGCCGAAATGAACGAAACGATAAACACCGTGCTCAGACTGTATTGGGGCAGCGCCAGCGCCTGCACAAGTTGATCGATCCAAATTTCCATAGGTGGCCAAGGTAGGTGTTGTCGCAGTATAGAAAGCTAGTTGTAAACCCTGAAAATGAACTAGGGTTTACCTTGAAGCAGAATTTCAATTGCTGAAATTTTGAGCAGGTAGAATTCGTTTGCGCACACGCAAACACGACTGGTACTGCTTTTTACCCAATCGCTTTCTAACTTCAATAAAGACATGCATATCGGTCAGTTTGCTTTGGCGAATACCTTGTTCGTCGCGCCTATGGCTGGCGTTACGGATAGGCCGTTTCGTCAGCTCTGCAAGCGACTGGGTGCCGGATATGCGGTCAGCGAAATGGTCACCTCGCGCCGTGACCTTTGGAATACCCTCAAAACATCGCGACGCGCGGACCATCAAGGTGAATCCGGCCCGATTGCTGTGCAGATTGCCGGAACCGATGCGCAAATGATGGCCGATGCAGCCGTCTACAACATCGATCGCGGCGCCCAAATCATTGACATCAATATGGGCTGCCCTGCCAAAAAGGTGTGCAATAAATGGGCCGGTTCCGCGCTGATGCAAGACGAGGCGCTGGCGTTTGAAATTATTGAGGCGGTGGTTAATGCGTGCGCACCACGCAATGTTCCGGTGACGTTGAAGATGCGCACCGGTTGGTGCCAAACCCACAAAAATGCAGTCAGCATTGCTCTTGCCGCAGAGCAAGCCGGTGTCAGCATGGTCACAGTGCATGGACGCACGCGTGAACAAGGCTACAAAGGAAGTGCTGAATACAACACTATTGCCGCCGTTAAATCCGCATTGCGTATTCCGGTCGTTGCCAACGGCGATATAGCCAGCCCGGAAAAAGCGGTGGCTGTGCTAAGGGCTACGGGCGCAGACGCCATCATGATCGGGCGCGCCGCGCAGGGGTCGCCTTGGATATTCCGCGAAATTGCGCACTTCATGGCTACGGGCAATCATCTCGCTCCGCCACTTGTCAGCGAAGTCAGGCGCTTGCTGGTTGAGCATTTGCATGACCATTACGCGCTCTACGACAGTTTTATCGGCGTGCGTTCGGCGCGCAAGCACATTGGTTGGTATGTCAAGGATTTGCCCGGCGGTGAGGCATTTCGCAGCGCGATGAATCTTGTTGACGATTGTGCGCAGCAGGTACGTGCGGTGGAACACTATATGGACACACTGAATGCGGACATGGACCGCATTCCTGCGCGCAAAACGTCGCAGCAATATGTAGATGAAATGGGAGTTGAAACAATATGAGCAAAAAGCTGATTGAAGAATGTGTACGCAACAGCCTGGAGGGCTATTTCCGTGACCTGCGTGGCACCGAGCCCGATGGCTTGCACGAAATGATGTTGCGTACCGTTGAAAAACCTTTGCTGGAAGTGGTGATGGCGCACGCCGATCACAATCAGTCCAAAGCCTCAGAGTGGCTCGGTTTGAACCGGAACACTCTGCGCAAAAAGCTTCTTGAACACAAATTATTGAAATAAGAAAATGACTATGAACGCTCTCCTTTCCGTCTCCGACAAAACCGGCATCGTTGAACTCGCGCAAGCACTGCATGCGCAGAGCATCAAGCTGCTTTCTACGGGAGGCACGGCCAAGCTGCTGGCGGACAACGGCTTGCCCGTAACCGAAGTGGCCGAGATGACAGGCTTTCCCGAAATGCTCGACGGCCGCGTTAAGACGCTGCACCCGCGCGTGCATGGCGGACTGTTGGCACGTCGCGATGTGCCCGCGCACATGGCGGCTCTGGCCGAGCATCAGATTGAAACCATCGATGTGCTGGTGGTCAACCTGTATCCCTTCGAGTCCACCGTGGCCAAGTCCGGCTGCACCCTGGAAGACGCGATTGAAAACATTGACATCGGCGGTCCGGCCATGGTTCGCAGCGCCGCAAAAAACTGGAAAGATGTGGCCGTGCTGACCGATGCGTCGCAATACGCCACCGTGATTGCCGAGCTGAAGGGCGATGGCAAGGTGAGCACCAAGACAAAGTTCGCGTTGAGCGTGGCAGCTTTCAACCGCATCAGCCAGTACGACGGCGCGATCAGCGACTACCTGTCTTCCGTGCAATTCGGTGATGGCGTGGCGGATAGCGAAGTGCCTAAGCGTGATCTGTTTCCCGGTCAGACCAATGGACGTTTTGTGAAGTTGCAGGATTTGCGCTACGGCGAAAATTCGCACCAGCAGGCCGCGCTGTACCGCGACCTGTACCCCGCGCCCGGCTCACTGGTCAGTGCCAAGCAATTGCAAGGCAAAGAACTGAGCTACAACAATATTGCCGATGCGGATGCGGCATGGGAGTGCGTCAAGAGTTTTGATGTGCCCGCTTGCGTCATCGTCAAGCATGCCAATCCCTGTGGCGTGGCTGTTGGTGCTAACTCTTTGGAGGCCTATAGCAAAGCGTTCCAAACCGATCCGACCTCGGCATTCGGCGGCATCATCGCTTTGAATACACCGTTGGATGAAGCCGGTGCTTTGCAAATTTCCAAGCAATTTGTAGAAGTGCTGATGGCGCCGGCCTACACACCACAAGCCTTGGCAGTGTTTGCCGCTAAAGCAAATGTGCGGGTGTTGCAAATCGAACTGCCAGCGCCGCTGGGCACACCCACCGCCGGAAAATCCGATTGGCAAAACGGTCGCAATGCAATGGACATGAAACGCATCGGCTCCGGCATCCTGCTGCAAACCGCTGACAACCACCATCTCACGCTGGCCGACCTGAAAGTTGTAACCGTAAAACAGCCCACACCTGAGCAATTGCAAGACCTCTTGTTTGCCTGGAAGGTGGCGCAGTACGTCAAGTCCAATGCCATTGTGTTCTGTGCCAACGGCATGACGATGGGTGTGGGTGCTGGGCAGATGAGCCGTCTCGATTCAGCGCGCATTGCCAGCATCAAGGCAGAGCACGCAGGCTTGTCACTCAAAGACACTGTGGTGGCAAGTGACGCGTTCTTCCCCTTCCGTGATGGTTTGGATGTGGTTGTGGACGCGGGCGCGACCTGCGTGATTCAACCCGGCGGCTCAATGCGTGACGATGAGGTAATTACGGCTGCCAATGAGCGCGGCGTTGCCATGGTGTACAGCGGGGTTCGCCACTTCCGGCATTGAGGTTTTGCCTGCATTGCCGGTTTGCGTTTGCGGTTTAGTTCGTTTCAATGTGAGGATTTTCGATGACCACATTCAGCACAAGCAGACAGCTGGCCGCCACACCGATCGAAGTATTTGCGGCGATTCAAGATCCCACGCGCCTCGCAAAGTGGTGGGGCCCCAACGGCTTTACCAATCGCTTTGAGTTATTTGAGTTTCACGTTGGCGGGCGGTGGATTTTTAGCATGATCGGTCCGGACGGAACTACCTATCCCAATGAGTCCGTGTTCGCCGCCGTAGAGCCTGATCGACAGGTCGTGATCCGGCACGACTGTGCACCACACTTTCAACTCACAATCACGTTAGAACCCTTTGCGGGCGGTACTTTGCTGCGGTGGGATCAGGCATTTGACGACGCAGCCGTCGCGCAAGCCGTTCGGCATATCGTGGAGCCGGCCAACGAGCAAAACCTGGACCGGCTGAGCGCTGAGCTGGGCTAGAGTGTTGCCTTTGTTGTACGGAGAAACGCCATGAAAATCACCGTTGAAACCACGGTCCACGCGCCCGTCGCCAAAGTGTGGCGCGCTTATACGACGCCGGGTGACATTAAAAAGTGGAATGCGGCGTCTGACGATTGGCATACCACCAAAGCGTCTGTGGATTTGCGCGATGGTGGCTCATTCTCTTCCCGCATGGAGGCCAAAGACGGCAGCTTTGGTTTTGACTTTGCCGGGACCTATACCAAGGTTGTACCCGACGCACTGATTGAATATACGTTTGGCGATCGGGTCGGTGTAGTTGAGTTTGTTCAGGGGGCCGATGGAGTGACTGTGCGGGTGTCGTTCGATGCTGAAAATCAGTTTACTGTGGAGCAGCAGCGTCAAGGCTGGCAGGCGATCTTGAACAACTTCTCGCGCCACGTTCAAAGTCTTTAGTCGCATCTGCTGCTTCTGGATATTTTTTGCCTGCTTTTGTGGGGGCAGTGATGCGGGCACCCGTGCCCCGGCACTGCTCGCGGGCGGCTGATTCTTGTCCTCTCGCTTTAGTTCCTTAACGAATTTTTTGGAGCGCGCGCTCTGTGGCGGCCGCGAATGAGGGCCAGCGCACGGGTGCCCGCCGCCCTCGAGGTAGATGCCAGAAATGCCCTGCAATCAAACCCACCCGGAGCAAAACCCCAAGAAGTTCAGAGCGACTTAAACACCTCAGCCGCCGCGGCAACTGTCTCCTCAATATCGGCATCCGTATGCGCCGCGCTCATAAAGCCCGCCTCATACAAAGCCGGTGCAAAGTACACACCACGGTCGAGCATGCCGTGGAACAACTTGTTAAAGCGTGCGTTGTCGGTCGTCATCACCTTGGAGTAGTTTTGCGGCAACTCAGGGAACAGGAAAAAGCCGAACATGCCGCCTTCACTGTCACCACAAAACTCCACACCATTCTGCTTGGCAGCGCCCGTAAGTCCGCTCACCAGCGCTTGCGCCTTGCGGCTCAGGGCTTCGTAAAAACCGGGCTTGGCAGTCTCACGCATTGTGGCCAGACCACATGCTGTGGCAACCGGGTTGCCTGAAAGCGTACCTGCCTGATAGACCGGGCCCAGCGGGGCGAGCTGCTCCATCAAATGGCGTTTGCCGCCGAATGCCGCCAGTGGCATGCCGCCGCCAATCACTTTGCCCAGCACTGTGAGATCCGGCTCAAAGCCGGGAATGTCGCGGGCATAGACGCTTTGTGCGCTGCCCAGCGCGACGCGCAGGCCGGTCATGACTTCGTCCAACACCAGCAGCGCGCCGTATTGTGTGCACAGCTCGCGGCAGCGCTTCATAAAGGGCACGGATGCGCGAACAAAATTCATGTTGCCCGCAATCGGTTCGATCATCACGCAGGCCAGTTCCTTGCCATGCAAGGCAAAGGCTTCTTCCAGTTGCGCCACGTTGTTGTATTCCAGTACTAGCGTGTGCTGCACGACCTCGGGCGGCACGCCTGCGCTGGTGGGGTTTCCGAACGTCGCAAGGCCGGAGCCCGCTTTGACCAGAAGTGCGTCGGCATGTCCGTGGTAGCAGCCTTCAAACTTGATGAACTTACTACGCCCGGTAGCACCGCGTGCAACCCGCAGTGCGCTCATGCCGGCCTCGGTGCCGCTGCTGACCAGTCGCACCATGTCCATACTGGGCACGCGCTCCAGAATGGCCTCTGCCAGTTCCACTTCGCGTTCGGTCGGTGCGCCAAACGAAAAGCCTTCGAGCAATGCTTTTTGTACGGCTTCAACCACCGCCGGGTGGCCGTGGCCCAGAATCATTGGGCCCCAGGAGCCGATGTAGTCGATATAACGCTTGTCGTTGGCGTCCCAGAAATAGGCGCCTTGGGCGCGTGAAACAAAGCGGGGTGTGCCGCCTACGGCTTTGAAGGCGCGAACCGGCGAGTTGACGCCGCCGGGAATGACCTTTCGGGCACGGTCGAAAAGAATTTGGTTGCTGTCGGTAGTCTCAGTCATGGTGCTCATTAATGGCGGGTGTCGTTAGGGGAGATTTCAAAATTTGATTCAAGCGCGTCCGCATCATCGTCGTCATCGGGCTGGGCCCAGAAAAGACGGTCAGGCAGCACATTGCCCATGCCTGGGCGGTAGCCGCTCTCAAGGCAGCGGTCCAGATAGCTTAAAGCTTCGGCAACGGCTTCAGTCAGTTCGGTTTCACTGGCAATCAGGGCGGTCAATGCGGCGGCCAGGGTTTCGCCCGCGCCGGTAAAAGTGGCTTCGAAGCGTTCATATTTATGCGAGCAAAGCACTGCGGTGGGCGAGGCCAGAACATTGTCAATAAACTGATCCGGCAGCGGGATGCCGGTTACCAGCGTGTAAGCGACTCCGAAGGCATTTGCCGCTCGGGCAATGTCGCGCGCGGTAGGACTTTTCTCGGAACTCCATTCTGGCAGTAGCCAGCGTGACAAGGTGCTGTGGTTTCCAACCAACACCGTAGCCTGCGGAAGTAACAATTCGCTACACGCGTCCTGATAAGAATCGATCTGGTCTTCCTGCCACCAAGACAGGTCGGGCATATAGGCCACTAATGGCACTTCAGAGTAGTCCGAAGCCAGTTCCGCCACCGCACTCAGATTCTCCGGGGTCCCGACAAAGCCCACCTTGATTGCCTGAACTGCCACATCTTCCAGAATGATGCGCGCCTGCTCTGTGACGGCCTCATCGTCCATCGCGTAGTGGTCAAACACCTCTGAGGTATCACGTGCGTAGGCCCCGGTCATAACGCATAGTGCATGGGCGCCCACGGATGCCACAGCCATCAGGTCGGCACTGATGCCGGCGCCACCACTGGGGTCGTTGGCATTAAATACCAGTACGCAGGCCGACGGGGCATCGTCCAAGCCTTCTTCGTCGGCTTCGGGGGCAATGGAGAGGGAGGGTTTGGGTCCGGACTTGGTGTTTGCCATAGCTCGCAATAGTACAGGCATGCTGCCGTACAGTGGATTTGCCTATATACAATGATTGCAATCTATTTGAAGGCCCTTTAAGCTGTGACTGATACCAAAACTTGGATGTGTCTAATTTGTGGTTGGATCTATGACGAGGCACTGGGTGCCCCTGACCATGGAATCAACGCTGGAACACTTTGGGCGGACGTGCCCATGAACTGGACGTGTCCCGAATGTGGCGCGCGCAAGGAAGATTTCGAGATGGTTCAAATTTAGAGCCGAGCTTTTCGGCGTGCTGGCAGACTTCCAAATGGGGTCTGCCTGATAAGGAGAGGGCATAGCCTTGTGAATACTAATGAATCCGTATTGAAGGTTCTGGTAGTTGACGACAGCAACACCATCCGGCGCAGCGCTGAGATATTTCTCAAGCAGGGCGGGCATGAGGTGTTGCTGGCTGAAGATGGCTTTGACGCGCTGTCTAAAGTCAACGACTACCAGCCTAACCTTATTTTTTGCGACATTCTGATGCCTCGCCTCGACGGCTATCAGACCTGCGCCATCATCAAGCGCAACGCGCGCTTCTCTTCAGTGCCTGTGGTCATGCTGTCGTCCAAAGACGGCGTGTTTGACAAAGCGCGCGGTCGCATGGCCGGGGCGCAGGACTATCTCACCAAACCTTTTACCAAAGAGCAACTCCTGCAGGCTGTACAACAGTTCGGCGTGGCGTTGCAAGGAGCTAATTAATGGCTATTCAAAAGGTTCTCATCGTCGATGATTCCAAGACGGAGACCATGTTTCTGACAGACATTCTTCAGAAAGAAGGCTTTGCAGTACGCAGTGCTGAAAATGCGGATGAAGCGATGAAGCGCCTCAAGGAAGAAAAGCCGGACCTGATTTTGATGGATGTTGTGATGCCCGGACAAAACGGCTTTCAACTCACCCGCTCAATCAACCGCACGCCTGAGTACACCAGCATTCCCATCATTATGTGTACCAGTAAAAACCTGGAAACCGATCGGGTCTGGGGTATGCGCCAGGGCGCTAGTGACTACATCACCAAACCGGTGGATGCGGCTGATTTGTTCGCAAAAATCAAGGCGCTGGGCTGACCCGATACGATGGCTAACAGAGAAGCACTCCGGGAATTACAAGCAAGACTGGCCTCGCGTTTGCAGGCCGCCCGTTCTGAGGGCATGTCGGTGGCCTGGCTGGCCGTCATTGCAGGTGGACAAAACTATTTGTTACCACTGGGTCAGGCAGGAGAGATTTTTCCGCTGGCCAATTTGCAGCCGGTGCCATACGCCAAGGCGTGGTTTCGCGGCGTATTGAATGTACGCGGCAGCTTGCTTGGCGTCGTGTCTTTGTCAGACTTTGTTGCTACTCATGGCGATGGATCGCCCAAAGCAATAAGTAACGTGGGCTCTGACGCCAGCGTCATCACGTTGAACGCTTTGCTCGACGTCAATTGTGCCCTTCAGGTGGATGCACTTTCAGGCTTGCGCGGCAGTGATGCATTTACGGCCTCCCAGCCGGCGCAACCGGGCGAACCTGCGTATTTCGGTAACCGGCTGTGCGACGCTCAGGGGCAGTACTGGCAGGAAATTAATTTGCGCGCACTCGCGCAGTCCCCTCAGTTTTTGAGCATCAGTGCTTAGTTAGGTAAATATCATGTCCTTGGTTGATCAACTCAAAAAAATGCTCGCGAAAAAGCCGGTCGAATCCGATCCGGACTCACGCTTTAGCCTGGCTACGCCTGACGGCACGTCCGACACGACCACCAGCACTGAAACCGTGGCGGCAACGCGAACGGCAATTGACGTCGAACCGGTCAACATTGTCGAGCCGCAAATCCTGGAAGAGCCACCCGCGGGTGATCTGGTAAACATCCCGGGCCTGGGTAATCGCACGGTGCCACAGCATCAGCGTGCATTAGGGTTTCTGCTTGGTGCATCATTGGTTCTGCTGGGTGGCGTTACCGTTTATGCATTGAGTCAGTCCGATAAGGCAGCGCAGCAACTAGGCGCTACCGGTCAAACTTTGATGCAATCGCAACGTCTGGCTAAATCGGTCACGCAGGCTTTGGTGGGCAGCGTAGATGCCTTTCCGGATGTGGCCCAGAGTGCTGAAATTCTGGTCAAAACCACTCATGCGCTGCAGGGTGGCGATGACTCTATGCGTATCAGCGCGTTGGATGCTGCCTATCGCCCCGACCTTGAAAAGGTGATGCCGCTGATTGAGCGCGCGGACAAAGGTGCCAAAGCGGTCATGGCGCAGCAAAAAATTCTGACCCAGATCGGAACCGCGTTGCGCCTGATCAACCGGCAATCAGCGGACCTGTTGGAAATTACCAAGACCATTTCCTCAATGAAGCTGCAGCAAAACGCACCGTCCTCGGAAATTTCGGCGGTGGGCGAGTTGTCTACGTTGACTCAGCGGATCGGGAAGTCGTCCAATGAGTTTTTGACTTCTGATGGCGTGAGCCCGGAAGCCGTGTTTCTGCTCGGCAAGGATTTGAATTCGTTCAAGGAACTCTCCAAAGCGCTGCTCGACGGCAGTCCTGAGCTGCGCCTCAATGCCACCAAAGACGCCGCGACCCGCGAGCGCCTGGAAGCGTTGATCAAAATGTACGAAGACACCCGCGTGCAGGCAGGCTCCATCCTGGGTAACTTGCAGGGACTGGTTTCCGCGCGTGAAGCGCAAAGCGCCATCATTGCGGACAGTGAACCGCTGCGCCGTCAGTTGGAAGTGCTTCAGGGGCAACTGTCCGGACAAACCGGGTTGAGCGGTGCTGCGCTGGCGATTCTGATCCTTGCCGCGTTGTTGGCGGTAGCGTCTGCCGGTGGACTTGCGTATGTGCAGCTGCAAGACAGTCGCCGCCGCCAAGCTTCTGCCGAAGACCAGCGTGTCGAGGCCGAGCGCCAGGAGCAGGAAGCAAAGCGCGTGAATGACGCAAACCAAGCCGCGATTTTGCGACTGATGAATGAGCTGCAAACCGTTGCGGAAGGCGATTTGACGCAAGAAGCCACGGTCACGGAAGACATTACCGGCGCAATTGCCGATTCGGTGAACTACACGGTCGAAGAGTTGCGCTCGCTGGTGTCCAACGTGCAAAGTACGGTATCGCGGGTGGCGCAAACCACCTCGGATGTGGACGCCACGTCCACTGAACTGCTGGCCGCGTCTAACGAACAACTGCACGAAATCCGTGAAACTGGTAAGTCGGTTTTGGAAATGGCGGGCCGTATTAACGACGTGTCAACGCAAGCGCAGGAGTCGGCCCGCGTTGCGCGCCAATCGCTGCAAGCTGCCGAGACCGGCCTGAAGGCGGTGCAAAACGCTATCGGCGGTATGAACTCCATCCGGGACCAGATTCAGGAAACGTCCAAGCGCATCAAGCGGCTGGGTGAGTCTTCACAGGAGATTGGTGAAATTACCGAGCTGATTTCCGACATTACCGAGCAGACCAACGTGTTGGCGCTCAACGCCGCCATTCAGGCCGCGTCGGCCGGTGAGGCCGGTCGCGGCTTCTCGGTCGTTGCAGAAGAAGTGCAACGATTGGCTGAACGTTCGGCCGATGCGACGCGCCAGATTGCCGCGCTGGTGAAAGCGATTCAGACGGATACGCAGGATGCCATCGGCGCTATGGAGCGCTCCACGCAGGGTGTGGTTGAAGGGGCCAAGCTGTCTGATAACGCGGGTACGGCACTTTCAGAAATTGACCGGGTGTCGCGTCGCGTTGCAGACCTGATCGAGCAGATTTCGAACTCTGCATCGCGTGAGGCCGGCCTTGCCAACGTGGTGGCGGAAAACATTCAGCACATTTTTGCGGTGACCGAACAAACCGGTGAAGGCACGCGCGTTACTGCCGGGCAGGTGCGCGAACTCTCACGGATGGCTGAAGAATTGCGTCAGTCCGTATCGCGGTTCAAAATTTCCTAATCATGCAGCCAAATTCACCCACGCCCGACGACTCCGCCGCCCTTAACGACCTGGGCCCTTTGGCTTGGGTGCTGGATGAGTTGCGCAAATCACTTGACGGTGCTACCAAAGCCGTGCGTCGGTTTGTGCGTGATGCGGAAATGGCGCGTGGCTCTGAGCTGACTGAACTCGACACCAGCCATCTGCGGGTTGCCCGCACCCAGTTGCATCAGGCTGTTGGCGCGCTGGAGATGGTGGGTATGCAGGCACCGGCCAAGATGCTCCATGCGATGGAAGCCTTGGCGCAGCGCTTCGTCCAACGCCCTGAGTCGTGCAGCGATGAAGCGGCCAATACGGTAGAGCGCGCCAGCTTTGCATTGACCGAATATCTGGAGGGCGTGCTCAAAGGCAAGCAGGCTTCTGCCGTTGCGCTGTTCCCCCAATACCGTGCTGTGATGGCGCAAGCCGGTGCGGAACGCATTCACCCCTCTGACCTGTGGCCGACAGACTGGCGTTGGCTTGCGGTAGATCCGGTGCCGGAAACTGCGCCATTGCCTTATGGCACGGACACGCGCGCACGCTTGGACCATGCGGTCCTTCAAATTGTCAAGACGGGCGACGTCAAAGCATCCAGACGCATGGTCGGTTACTGCTCCGCGTTGTCGGCAGCTCAAACGCCGGGAAATGAACGCAGTTTCTGGGCGATGGCGGCGGGCTACTTTGAAGCAATGACGTTGGCATTGTTGCCTCGGGATCTGTATACCAAGCGCACAGCTTCGCGCATCCTGGCGCAATACGCCGCTTTGGCCAAAGGTGGACAAACACCTTCCGAGCAACTGGCGCAGGAATTGGTTTTCTTCTGCGCCATGGCGCAGGCGCCACAAGGCAAGCCGGCCCGCGCATTAGCTGCGGTGCGCCACGCTTACGGTCTGGATGACTTCAAGACGGTCGACTACGAGACCGAGCAGTTCGGTCGCTTTGATCCCGCACAGCTGGTGCTGGCCCGCAAGCGCATTGCGTCTGCGGCTGAGACATGGTCGGCGCTAGCCGGTGGTGATGTCAATCGCCTTAAATCAGTTGGTGAGCAGTTTGCTGCCGTGACCGAGTCGGTGGTCAAGCTGCATCCGGAGAGCTCGGTGCTGGCCCAAGCTTTGACGGCCGCCATTGATTCGGTGCTCAAGTCTGCTGCGGCGCCCAATCCCGCCATTGCCATGGAAGTCGCGACTTCCATCCTCTATCTGGAAGCTGCCTACGAAGACCTGGACCCGACGGATAACCATATGGCTGAGCGCGGCGGGCGACTAGCGCTGCGCTTGCAGCACGTGTGCGCAGGTGCAGAGCCGGAGCCGCTAGAGGCCTGGATGGAGGATTTGTACCGCCGCGTCAGCGACCGCCAGACCATGGGCAGTGTGGTTGACGAATTGCGGGCTTCGCTGGCCGAAGTTGAGAAGTCGCTGGACCAGTTTTTCCGCGCCCCGCATGACAAGACGCCGTTGCGAGAAGTGCCCGCGCGGCTGGCACAAATGCGTGGTGTTTTCTCGGTGTTGGGACTGGATCAGCCCTCGCTGGCGGCGCTGCGCATGCGCTCTAGTGTGGACCAGTTCATGATTGACGAGATCGACGTCGAAGCGGCGCGCACGGGTATTTTTGAAAAGATTGGCAATAGTCTGGGAGCCATGGGCTTCTTGATCGACATGCTGAGCTACCAGCGTTCGCTGGCCAAGAAATTGTTTGTCTATGACGAAGAGTTGGGCGAGTTCAAACCACTGATGGGTCGTGAGCGTAGCGCGATAGAAGCGCCGGTGGCGCCAGCCCCTGCAATCACGCCACAGCCCGTGGCAGCGCCGCCCGAAGTGGCACCAACCAATGCCGTACATATCAGGACACAGACCTTGGAAGTACCGGTAGCGAAGGCGCAAGCCGATGTGTCACACGAAAAGACACAAGTATTGGAGGTGCCAATAACCCCTGTACTGGCACCAATTCAGTCCACGCCCGCTCCAGCCAGTGCAGCAAATACGCAGGACGATGACGACGATTTAGACCTGCAGGACATTTTTCTGGAAGAAGCGCGCGACGTGGTGCGCAATGGACTGGCAGCGGCGCGCGCGTTGGCGATGGATCCCTCCAACCTGGCCGAACAAACTACATTGCGCCGGGCATTTCATACCCTCAAAGGCAGTTCGCGCATGGTGGGCCTGAACGACTTTGGCGAGGCTGCATGGTCGTTTGAGCAACTGCTCAATGCGTGGCTGGCCGAACAAAAGCCCGCCAGTGATGAACTCATTACCTTGGCTAGCACTGCCATGCAGGCCTTTGGCGCATGGGTAAATGATATTGCTGACAAAAGCGCGGTGGAATGGAATGCGCAGGACTTCCGCAAATCCTCAGACGCTATGCGTATGGACGGGTTGTTTGTTCAGTTGCGTAGCCCCGTGGCAAAGCCAGTTGCGCCAGCGTTTGTAACGCCGGTTGAGCCGCCGCACGAGCCGCAATTTGCCTCAACGGAGTTTGCGTCAACGGCATTGGTTTCCAGCCTGAACGTGGAAACTCCATCGTCTGAGCCTAATGTTGACTTTGCCTCCACCAGTTTGGTCGGTCACCTGGACTTTGGTGTAACCCCACACCGTCAGGAGTTTGAGAACACGCGAAATTCAAGACTGGAAGACTCACTGTCGTTCCAGCATAGTCAGCCCGCAATGCAGGAGCTGGATCTCAGTGATTTCAAATTCGACAAAATCGAGCCCCATTCTTTTGAGTCGCAAGAGTATGATGAAGACGCCGCTTCGCCATCCTTCACCAATGAGCAGCGCGAGTCTGCACTGCAGGAACTGGACGCACTCGACAGAATCGATGAGCATGAGGCGATGGACTCGGTGTTGGAGCCGGAATTTGAGTCCGAACCCGAGTTGGAGCCACAGTCTGCGCCGGAACCTCTCCTTGCGTTGGATTTCCCAGCCGAGCCAATAGTTGCACCCGTTGAAGAATTGCTTGCCCCTGAAATTGAAGCACCTGCCCATTCTGACGAGGCAGAGGTGGCAGAGGTGGCGGCGCCTGTGCAAGAGGCTGATGAGCAAGTCAAGGTTATCGGCAACCTGCGTCTGAGCATTCCGTTTTACAACGTCTATCTCAATGAGGCCGATGAATGGTCGCGGCGCCTGCAGACGGAGCTCAGCGAATGGGCAATGGAATTGCACCGCCCGCTTCCCGACAGTGCGATCACACTGTCGCACTCCTTGCTTGGCAGCTCGGCTACGGTGGGCTTTAATGCGCTGTCTACGGTAGCGCGTGCCCTGGAATCGGCGTTGGAGCATGTGCAACTGCACGAACAAGGCACCACTGAGCATGCTGCGGTATTCAACAATGCGGCCGAAGAGATACGTCGGCTACTGCACCAGTTTGCAGCCGGATTCCTGAAAGATTACGACGCTAAAATTCTGCAGGATTTGCAGGACATCATTGATACAGAATTCCTTGCGCCCGGTGATGCGCTGGACATCGATGCCCAAAGTGATCTGGAAACACTCATGCCGGACCTGGAGCCGGTGGAATCCGAAGAACTCGCCGTCTTTGCGCAAGACGATGAGCCGCAAGTCCACGCCGCGCCGCTGATGGCGGCAGCGCCCCTCAAAGTCGCGCAATCGGCCGATGACGAGCTCGACGCGCAGGACAGCCTTGATCCCGATCTGTTCCCGATCTTCCAGGAAGAGGCGCTGGAGTTGCTGCCCTCACTGGGTGGAGCCTTGCGCCAATGGGTGGCCCGACCCGACAACATGGGCGCGCGTGGCGAGACACTGCGGGTACTGCACACGCTCAAAGGTAGTGCCCGGCTGGCCGGTGCCATGCGCTTGGGTGAAATGGCGCACCGACTGGAGTCCAGCATCGAAGAGCTCGGTACTGAAGGCTTGCAGTCGGTTCAGCTGGAACCCCTGCTCAACCGATTCGATGGTTTGCAGGCCGCGCTTGACGCTCTGGGCCAACAAGAACCAGCCGCAGGCGTAGAGGTTGCACACGCTGCGATCGATGCCGAAGATTCTGAGGCAGTACCAGCCGCGGCACCTGCAACACCGGCATCGCCAAGCGTAGTCGACGCAGCCAGCAGTACCGTGATCAAAATGGCTGCCTCCAGTGCCGTGGTCGCACCGCCGACCCGCACCCTGGCGGGGCAATCAGTACGCGTGCGTTCGCAGTTGCTGGACCGTCTGGTCAATCAGGCGGGCGAGGTCATGATGAGCCGCTCGCGCCTGGATGCGCGCTTAACGCAATTGCGCGGTTCCATGGGCGAGTTGACCGGCAACCTGGATCGCTTGCGCCTGCAGTTGCGCGACGTCGAGTTGCAAGCCGAGTCGCAAATGCAAACCCGCCTGGCGCAAAACAAAGACACAGCGCAGGGCTTTGATCCGCTGGAGTTCGACCGCTTTACCCGCGTGCAGGAACTTACCCGCATGATGGCCGAGTCGGTGAACGACGTTGCCACGGTGCAGCGCAATATTCAGCGCAGCGTAGAGGGCGCGGAAGACGATTTGATTGCACAGGGCCGTCAGGCCCGTGACCTGCAACGCGATTTGCTGCGCACCCGCATGGTGGAGTTTGAAGGCATCTCGGACCGACTGTATGGCGTGGTGCGGCAGGCCGCCAAAGAGGCGGGCAAGCAAGTCAAGCTCGACATCATCGGCGGTAGCATTGAAATGGACCGGGGCGTGCTGGATCGTATGACCCCGGCCTTTGAACACATTTTGCGCAACGCAGTAGCCCATGGCATTGAGGCGACAGACGTGCGCGTGGCCGCCGGCAAACCTGCTGCCGGAACCATCACCATTACCGTCCATCAGGAAAGCAACGATGTATCGGTGGCCTTCAGCGATGACGGTGGTGGCTTGCACATTGAGCGCATCCGCGCCAAGGCGCTGGTTAAGCAGTTAATCGGGCCGGACGAAGAAATGACGGATGCGTTGGCGGCCAACTTGCTTTTCTCGCCGGGATTTTCGACGGCTGAGCAGGTCACTGAGTTGTCCGGGCGCGGCATTGGAATGGACGTAGTGCTTTCTGAAATCAACGCGCTGGGCGGGCGCATTGAAACCTCCACAGTGCGCGGACAGGGAACGCGCTTTCAGCTGGTATTGCCGCTGACGACAGCGGTTACGCAGGTCGTCATGCTGCGCATGGGTGAATTAAGTATCGGTGTGCCGTCAAGTCTGATGGAGACCGTGTTGCGCTCACCCGATGCGGCGCTGCAAACGGCCTATCAGAGCGGCAGTTACGACTTTGCCGGTGAACACGTTCCCTTCTATTGGGGCGGCGCACTGCTGCATGTGTCAGGCCGCAGCACGGAAGCACAAACCAAACATTACCCCGTTGCGATCTTCCGAAGTGCGGGTCAGCGCCTAGCCTTGCATGTGGATGAAGTGTTGGGTAACCGCGAAGTCGTGGTTAAAAATCTGGGGCCGCAGTTGGCCCGACTGCCGGGTCTGGCGGGTATGTCTGTATTGGCGTCCGGCGCGGTCGTGCTGATTTACAACCCGGTGGCTTTGGCAACGGTATATGGCGCGCAGGCACATGCCTTGCAAGCCAGCGTCAATGCCTCCGGTGCGACGGAGCCCGATGGCGATGCTGCGTCTGCACCAGTACCCACCGTAGCGCTGCCGGCGGGTGCGCAGCAACTGCCGTTGGTATTGGTGGTGGATGATTCGATTACCGTGCGTCGCGTCACACAGCGTTTGCTCAAACGCGAAGGCTTTAGGGTGGTCACCGCCAACGACGGCTTGGATGCGCTGGAAAAGCTGGCGCATGAAAAGCCCGATGTGGTGCTCTCCGACATTGAAATGCCACGTATGGACGGGTTCGATCTGGCCCGCAACATCCGCGCAGACGCGAATCTGGCTGATTTGCCCATCATCATGATCACCTCGCGCATTGCTGAAAAGCACCGCGAACATGCGATGGCGCTGGGTGTGAACAACTATCTGGGCAAGCCCTATTCGGAAGAGGTCTTGCTCGGCTTGATTCGCGAATACTGCGCCGTCGTTACGGAGACTTAAGTGCACGCAACGTGAGTTGCGTGCTGTGGTCGTTAGGTCGCAGTCTTCTTGACGACGCTATAGCGCTGCAGCGTTTTTTCCCGGGCCTGTGCATGGTCTACTACCGGGCGCGGATAGTTCTTGCCCAATTCCACGCCCGCGCTGATCAGCTCCATGGGTTTGGCCAGCCAGGGCGCGTGGATGGCTTTGGTGCTAAGGCCGGTAAGTGCGGGCAGGTAGCGTTTGATGAACTTGCCCTCTGCATCAAATTTTTCGCTTTGCGTGACCGGATTAAAGATGCGAAAGTACGGCTGCGCATCACAACCGCTGGAGCTTACCCACTGCCATCCGCCGTTGTTGGCTGAAAGGTCAAAGTCGTTGAGGTGCTTTGCAAAATAACGCTCGCCCCAACGCCAGTCCAGCCCCAAGTGTTTGACCAGAAAGCTGCCGGCCACCATGCGCAGGCGGTTGTGCATGTAGCCGGTCTGGTTCAGTTGCAGCATTGCGGCATCGACCAGCGGATAGCCGGTGCGTCCTTCGCACCAGGCCGAATAGAGCGCTTGCGCGGCATCGCCCGATTCCCATTCAATTGCGTCGTATTCCGGTTTGAACGCGCCGCTTGCCACCTGCGGAAAGTTGGCCAGAATTTGAAAGTAGAAATCCCGCCAGATCAGCTCGCCCAACCAGGTTGACGCACCCGCTGCTTCGCTACCTGCAGATTGCGCGCGCTGTAGCGAGAGCAACACCAACTGGCGGATGGACAACGTACCGAAGCGTAAATGCACACTCAGGTAGCTCGGCCCTTTGACCGCAGGAAAGTTGCGCGTGACATCGTACTGGTCGATGCGTTTGCCAAAATCATCCAGTAGCCGCGCCGCACCCGACTCGCCGCTGGGAATTGCCAGTTGCGACAAATTGGTGGTCTCGAAGCCGATGTCGTTCAGTGTCGGCACTGGCTTGTTGTGGGCAGCAGGCCTTGCAGCCAGCTTGTGCGCCATTGCGATGCAATCGGTCTCACTCACCGGTTGTGCGGTAAGCAAAGCGCGCCAGGCACGCGAATACGGGGTAAACACTCCATATGGCTTGCCCATCTGGGTGAGCACTTCCTGTTCTTCCCAAATGACGTGGTCCTTGTATTGCCTAAATTCAATGCGTGCGCGCAACAATGCCTCACGCACTGAGCGGTCGCGCGCTTGCGCCTGTGGCTCATAGTCTTTGGCGGAAAACACGGCGCCAACCCCCAGTTCGCGCGCTAACTGAGGAACACGGTCGCTGGCAACGCCGTGCAGCACGATTAGCCCTGCACCGGACACGCCGGATAACTCGCGCAAGCGCAGATCCAATTCCAGCAGCGATTCGCGAATGAACTCTACCCGCCGGTCCGCACGGGGCAGGGCGTTCAGGATCTCACGGTCGAACACAAATACGCAATGCACTTGTGCACACAGCTCCAATGCTGCGTGTAGCGCCGTGTTGTCATGGATGCGCAGGTCCCGGCGTAACCAGACCAAGCCCGAATCAAAAATTTGTTGCATGAGATTCTTTAAGGTGAACCGTTAAAATGGGAATATGTCCGGCGATTCTGCACCCATCAATCTCACCAACCACTTCCTGATCGCCATGCCCTCACTGGAGGATGCTATGTTCGGTAAAAGCGTCGTTTACGTGTGTGAGCACAGCCCCCGTGGCGCCTTGGGGTTGGTCATCAATAAGCCCTCGGACATCAAAATGGACGCGCTGTTCGGCAAGGTCGATCTGGACCTCAAACGCGCAGACCTGAGCGAGAGCCCGGTTTTTCAGGGTGGTCCGGTACAAACCGAACGTGGTTTTGTGTTGCACGACCCCATTTTTGTGGGAGAGGATAAAAAGGACGAATCGCTGTACGCCTCCACCATGACGATTCCCGGCGGCTTGGAGATGACCACCTCCAAAGACGTATTGGAAGCACTGGCCAGTGGCGCAGGTCCGCGCCGCGTGTTGGTCAGCCTTGGTTACTCCGCATGGGGTGAGGGCCAGCTGGAAAGCGAACTGGGCGAAAACAGCTGGCTTACTGTTAATGCCGATCCGGCAGTTATTTTTGATACGCCGGTGCACCAGCGTTATGACCGGGCCATGGCCCTGCTGGGCTTACAGGCCTGGATGATTTCTTCGCAAGTGGGGCATGCATGAGTGCTGTGCCTGTCAGCACAAAGCCTCTGCCCGTACCCCCAACGCTTGTTTCCTTTATTGCCTTTGACTACGGCGAAAAGCGCACAGGTGTTGCTGTGGGTAACCGGCTCATGGGTACAGCCCAGCCGCAAGGCTCCATCCACGCGCAGGGTGATGCGCGCTTTGCGCAGATCGCGCTGCGCCTCAAAGAGTGGCAGCCCGATGGCATCGTAATCGGCGTGCCCTACCACCCGGACGGCGCATCCCACGAAAACACGGCACGGGCCAAAAAATTCGGCCGGCAATTGAACGGCCGCTTCAACCTGCCGGTGTTCGAGGTGGACGAGCGCTACAGCACCACCGAGGCCCTGTCGCAAGGCGCCAAAGATGCCGATGCGGCATCGGCCTGCATCATTCTGGAACAGTTTTTGAGGAGTCTTTAATGGCACATACACAACACGGAGCAGCCGCATGAGCGCGGGTGCACTCATGCTCGATGCGGAAGCGCTGTACCGCGAATTGCTGCGCGGCGTGCAACTGATCAAAACGCCCGCCACGCAGTTGGTGGGCATCACCTCTGGGGGCGCTTGGCTGGCAGAGCGACTGCACCGCGACTTGCGGTTGGGCGGCAAGCCCGGCGCCATTTCTTCGGCCATGCACCGTGACGATTTCGCCCAACGTGGCTTGTCCTCAGGCGGGCAAACCCAGTTGCCGTTTGATGTCAACGGAGCGGAAATTCTGGTGCTGGACGATGTACTTTATACCGGTCGCACCATCCGCGCGGTGATTAACGAGTTGTTCGATTACGGCCGTCCTGCCAACGTCAAGTTGGCGGTTCTGGTGGACCGGGGCGGGCGCGAGTTACCGGTGCAGGCCGACTTTGCGGCAGCCCGCGTGTCGCTGGCGGATACGCAGTCGCTGGCGCTGGCGCGTAGTGACGCGGGCGTATTCAGTTTTGATGTCAAGGAACGCTGATCCATGCTGTACAAACGCAATCCCCAACTCAACAAAAACGGTGAACTCATTCACCTGTTGTCCGTAGAAGGTCTGCCCAAAAGCATACTCACTCACATTCTGGACACGGCCACCAATTTCGTGTCTGTAAATGACCGGGAAGTAAAGAAAGTGCCACTCTTGCGCGGCAAAAGTGTGTTCAACCTGTTTTTTGAAAACAGCACCCGCACACGCACCACATTTGAAATCGCCGCCACGCGCCTCTCTGCAGACGTTATCAATCTGGACATCGCCCGCTCCAGTGCATCCAAGGGCGAGTCGCTCCTGGACACCATCGCTAATTTGAGCGCAATGGCGGCCGATATGTTTGTGGTGCGGCACAGCGAGTCCGGCGCGCCTTACTTAATTGCGCAACATGTGGCTCCGCATGTGCACGTGATCAATGCCGGTGACGGCCGCCACGCCCATCCCACGCAGGGTTTGCTGGACATGTTCACCATCCGGCATTTCAAGAACGATTTTTCCAACCTGTCCGTGGCCATCGTGGGTGACGTGCTGCACTCCCGCGTTGCGCGCTCCGACATTCACGCGCTCACCACTCTGGGCTGTGCCGAAGTGCGGGTGGTTGGCCCCAAAACGCTGGTGCCGTCCGATATGGCGCAAATGGGCGTGCGCGTGTGCCATACCCTGGAAGAAGGCATCAAAGACTGCGACGTCATCATCATGCTGCGCCTGCAGAACGAGCGTATGAGCGGCGCACTGCTACCGTCGATGCACGAATTCTTTAAGAGCTATGGCCTGACCGAAGAAAAGCTGCAACTTGCCAAACCGGACGCCATCGTCATGCACCCCGGCCCGATCAACCGCGGCGTGGAAATTGACTCAGCCGTGGTGGACGGCAAGCAAAGCGTGATCCTGCCGCAGGTGACATTTGGCATAGCCGTGCGTATGGCGGTGATGAGCATTGTGTCGGGCAACGAAGCCTGAATAGACAACAAGGACGACTCATGAAAATTCTCATTCAAGGCGGACGCGTCATTGATCCGCAAAGCCAATACGACAACGTGGCCGATGTAGCCATCGCCGACGGGAAAATAGTGTCAATCGGAGTTGCCCCCGCAGATTTTGCGGCCAACAGCACCATCCATGCACACGGTTGCATCGTGGTGCCGGGGCTGGTGGATTTGTCGGTGCGATTGCGCGAACCCGGCCATGAGCACGAAGGCATGCTGACTTCGGAATTGGCAGCGGCAGTGGCTGGCGGCGTTACCAGTGTGGTGTGTCCGCCCGATACCGAGCCGGTGCTGGATGTGCCGGGGCTGGTCGAGATGCTGCGCTACCGCTCAGAACGTTTGAATCAGTCCCGCGTATTCCCGATTGGCGCGCTGACCCGCAAGTTGGAGGGCCTGGTGTTAACCGAAATGGCTGCACTGACCAGCGCCGGTTGCGTGGGCTTTGGACAGGCTGAGGTGCCTTTGGAAAATACGCAAGTCTTGCAGCGTGCGTTTCAATATGCAGCTACCTTTGGATTTGCCGTGTGGTTGCGCCCGCAAGAGTTGTATCTGGGCAAAGGTGTGGCAGCCAGCGGTCCATTGGCTACGCGCCTGGGCTTGAGTGGCGTACCAGTGGCAGCAGAGACCATTGCGCTGCACACCATTTTTGAACTGATGCGGGCCACCGGCGCGCGGGTGCATCTGTGCCGCATTAGTAGTGCAGCAGGCGTTGAACTGGTGCGCCAGGCCAAGGCCGAAGGCCTACAGGTTACAGCGGACGTTAGTATCAATTCCCTGCACCTGACAGACGCCGACATCGGCTTCTTTGATAGCCGTATGCGCCTGACGCCGGTGCTGCGTCAGCAGCGCGATCGCGACGCATTGCGCGCTGCACTGGCCGACGGCACACTGGACGCACTGGTGTCTGACCACACGCCGGTGGATGAAGACGCCAAGGCCTTGCCATTTGCAGAAGCTGAGCCGGGCGCGACCGGCTTGGAGTTGTTGCTAAGCCTCACCGTGAAGTGGGCAGCAGAGTCCGGCACGCCGCTTGCGCAAGCTTTGGGCAGTGTTACCGCGCGAGCGGCAGCAGTCATGGGCGTGGCGCTGGGCGAAATGCAAAGTAGTGTGGGACGCTTGCACGTGGGTGCAGCGGCAGACGTGTGTGTGTTCGATCCAGCAGAGCGATGGGTGGTGGAGCCTTCCAACTTGCGCAGTCAGGGTAAACACACGCCGTTTGGTGGGTATGAGTTGCCGGGCAAGGTGCGTAGCACGCTGGTGGCCGGACAAATCGCTTACAGCGCTAGCTAGCAATGCGTCAGCTGCTTGCGCTGTGGCGGGTGTTCGGGGTGCTGGCGCATCTGCTGTATGGCGCAATCGTCATCTGGTGGGTGTTCCCCAAGCTCGGCGATGCGCAGCGCAGCCTGCGGGTTCAGGAATGGTCACGCACCATGCTCAAGCGACTGGCCATTGATCTGGTGGTCAATGGTTCGCCGGCGCAGCAGGGGCCGATGCTGCTGGCGTCCAACCATATCTCGTGGCTGGATATTGCGGTGATTCACGCATCGCGCCATTGCCGTTTTATCTCCAAGAGCGAGATCAAAAGCTGGCCGCTGGTGGGCATGTTGGCCACAGGCGCGGGCACGCTGTATATCGAACGGGAGTCGCGGCGTGACGCTATGCGCGTGGTGCACCACATGGCCGAACGGCTAAAGGCTGGCGATATTCTTGGCGTGTTTCCTGAGGGGACGACTGGAGACGGCACTTCGGTGCTGCCCTTTCATGCAAACTTGTTGCAGGCTGCCATTGCGGTCGATGCGCCTGTGCAACCCATAGCCATGCATTTTACGGACCGTGTGACCGGTGCCTACAGTTTTGCACCGTGCTACATCGGGGACGATACATTGGTCGCTTCGGTTTGGCGAACATTGTGTGCGCGCAATTTGCAGGCAGTGGTGAACTTTGCACCGCCCCAAAAAGCCAATGGCCGCAATCGCCGTGAGTGGGCCGGCGATTTGCGCGAAGTTATTGTTGCAATGCGCAGTGAGCAACTGGGCTGAGAGCCTGCGCGCATTAACCAGATTAGGCACTCGTGCGTGAATTTGGAGCTTATCGACTGTGCTAACCAAATTTGACTTGGCGTTGAGTGTGGTTCTTAGGCGCCTTAATTTAAAGGCCAACAAAAAAGGGAGCCTAAGCTCCCTTGCATTGCATACAACCTTTTGTTCACACTATCGCTGTTTTCTGTTTGCGACGACGTGCAATAGCAGCCATCAATCCCAAGCCTGCCAGCATCATTGCATATGTCTCTGGTTCAGGCACGGGTGCTGCAATCGTTGACAAAGCAAAGGTTCCTCCATAAGTACCAGCTGTAGTAGAAGTACCTGCAATTTCTAAACTGTAAGACCCTGCTTTAAGCCCGGTAAATTCTGTTTGGGCTAAAAAACTCTGACCAGTCAACTGATATGACTGGCTTAAATCTGATTGCAAACTTACGACATTATTTGACGAATCCAGAATTTGGAACGTCGTAATGATCGGATAAACCAAGGTAAATCCGGATGGAATGTTGTAATGTAACGAAACACTTGTCGAAACCATCGCGATGGCAGACCCAAGTTCCAAGCTTGGAACGCTGAACGTCCAGTAGTCATTGAAACTTCCATTGACTGATGCCGAAAATGAGCCAGTTCCGTTGCTATCAAGTGTAAGTGCCTGGGTAGTTGCGCCAGCCGAACCTGCGAATGTCAAAGCTGCAAGCAATCCAACAGCTATTTTCGATAATATTTGTTTCATTTTTTTAACTCCCTGTAAAACCAATTCAGAATTCAGTGTAGCGCCCAACCAAGAACCACGAGGAGTTCGCTAATTGTGACCATTGTCAGTGGAGATCATCTTGTCGCGCAATAGTCCGTTCGGACTAATCTGAGTTTCATGTACCTACCAAGTAAGACCTCACCTTGCCCAGCGCTATCGCGGCCCTTTACGTTCGGCATTTTGCAGTCTTAAGACACCAATTGCGTACGCTCGGCGGTGGGGGAAAGTGGATAGGGGATCTATTTGTATGCGACGGGACAAAATATCGAAGCACTAAAGAGTGTTAAGGGCTGAATTCATTAAGTATGACTAAAGGCCACCAAATGAAGTTGTATTGGTGTACACAAAAGCACAATTTGGAGACCAGCCGTCCGGGACATCGCATTCATAGAGCTTCGAACCGCGGCAAATTGCGCACACAAGAGCTCTCTGTCTGTTGAGTGCTCCTGAAGTCGTTGAAACAGTGTTGGCAGCCGCGTCAACGGCCTCTTGAATAATTGCCAGCAACTCGTTGTCCTCGACCATTTCAGGATGGTTTCGGATGTGCTTTCCTATGGCATCGGCCAAAGTGTCTGCATTTCTTCTTTCCCAGTCCGGCATGACTTACTCCCTAGTAACGATTTACTTTTTTATTTATACATAAAGAATACAGTAAATACGAATCGCCACTTGCCAAGTTGACAACTGTCTGAGAAATGAAACAACATTTTGAGTTAAAGATTTGCATGTCAGCCAAAAAAAATAGGCCCGCGGATGCAGGCCTATTCAGTATCGGCAACGCAATTTAGGAAGCGTTTGACTTGCGTCGGCGAACCGCGATGGCACCCATTACGCCCAAACCAACGAGCAACATGGCATAGGTTTCTGGTTCCGGAACCGGAGAGACATTTGAAAACTGGATCTTGCCCAAGGAAACTTTTTCCTCAACCGATCCGTTCCAGTCGCCCTCTTTCCCTGTTGGCAACACCCAATTACCAGTGAACTTCAGTGTGTAATCACCCTTGGCTAGCCCTGATTCGTTGATAACAATTTTCCCAGAGTTGGTGTCACCAATCACATCGGAAAATGAGCCTGAGCCAATTGATTTTGAAGCATCGCCTTTGTAGAGATTCCACACCAAGGAAGATGCTTGGAATTCCTGGTTTGTGTGGGAGCCTTGAGAGACGGGATCCGTCCAGCTTACATCGATGATGGCGAATCCTTTGCCATCGAGCGTCAGATCTTTGTCTGCCGAATCAGAAAACGTGGCAGTATTGGTTGTAGTTGTAGCCGCTAACGCCAGGACTGGAGCCAACAACAATGCCGCCAGTGCTGTTTTTAAAGTGATCGAATTCATTGTGTGGTGCCCGTTTGTTCACACCCAACGGTATGTTTAAGTGCCAATGAATGTTAGTGGAAATCCCTACTTCACCAATAGCTCTTTAGGGCTAGTGAGCGGTCATATTTCACGAAAAGTGAGTCTGCTTCTTAATTTTGCACATACAGGGCTAACGAAAAAATTGATAAAAACAAAATGAACTCAGTAACATGGTTTCAAATGCGTCACTTTGCAGTGATGTTCATTGCATTTTTGCTCTTTGTTGCGTCCTTCAAAATCAATCAGCTGCTTGATGGCTACTTGCTTTACAAAGACGGCATCAGTCTTCTGTTTGTTCCTGCTGGCGTGAAGTTAGTGTGTGTTCTGCTGGGTGGCGTTCCTGCACTTATCGGCCTGTACTTCGCAGGTGTTTGCGTTTCTGCCATGCTTTGGAGCAATATTCCAACGGTATCGAGTCTCATGCTGGCACTCATAGCCGCTTGTTTTTACGGGTTAGCCGTATTTTGGGTCTCACATTTACTTAAGGTACGCAAAGACCTGAGCAATTTGCAGTACTGGCACATCGTTGTCCTGTCCGCAATTACCAGTTTGGCGCACGGGTGGGGACTGGCAGTTGCGTACTACTCGCAGGATTTGTCGGATTTTCAAAACTTGGTGCCGGAGACCTTGGCGATTGCACTGGGCGACTTTCTGGGCTGTTTTGCCGTGGTGGTGGTCTTCAGCTTGGCGGTGCGCACGGTAAGAAAACTTCAAGCTGGTAACAGGTCAAACTAATTCCTGGTTGCTTCAACCAAGCACTTGCTGAGCTTGTCAAAGTATTCGCTTGCAATTTTCGTAGGCAAGATGTACTTGACCCGATTGTCTTTTTCGTCAATTTCAAAGCTGATAACGCCTTTCTGGGCTAACGACTTGAGGCGTCGGTGAATCGTTGTTGATGAAACGTCGACATCCATACCCATAGTTTCAAGAACGGTGATTCTCTTGCTCGCGCCCCAAGCAAGCGCGAGATGGTTAAGCAATTTCTTTTCCGTTGCATCCAAAACAGGGAAGGCCTGGCTGCCGTCTATAGCCGCCACTAAGTTCAGAAACTTGACGTATAAATTCTCATGCCCAAGCCGCTTGCTCATGCCCAAAGTGTATTTGATTGAAGTCGTTGCGTTGTCCATTTCCCACAAGGATGAATCAATCTTCGTTGAGGTTTGACTATCGTTGCCAATTTGACAACAATAGTCAAAATTGTCACACGTATCGATGGCGCCAGATAGAAAAAAGCAAAGCCCGCTTGGCTAGGGATATTCCCATAATTTATGCAACGAGTGGGCTGTGGATATAAACTGGCTCACACAATAAATGGAAAAGGGAGTGAAAATTGAAGCCAATCACGGTTGGAATGGTGTCGGGCGCGTTTGTTGCTTGTAACTGGCAAGCCTTAGTCGGCTGAATTGTCCTTTAGTAAATTCGGCAGCACCACTGTGCCTCAACAAAGTCCCCTTTTTCAGCCACAGGATATCGGCCATTTTCACGGGGCTGTGTCTGGTTCACTGGCTGTCAACAGTCACTTCGACCTGCTTGTCTGGTTGCAAGGCGATATGCAGCAGTATTTGCCTCACGATTTGCTGATTGCGGCTTGGGGCGATTTTCAGTCAGGTGCCGTTCACCACGACATCGTATCAATCATGCCGGGTGTTCGCTCCGAGCATTCGGATGCGCCAAAAGTAAACACTTTCATGGTCAATTTG
>CANBYM010000024.1 GCA_947373605.1 Comamonadaceae bacterium | reverse complement strand
CAATGGCAAAGACCGGGTGTTGCTGCTGGAGGCCGGAGGCTCAGACCGCAGCCCGCTAATCCAGGTGCCGCTCGGTTATGGACTGACCTTTGCGGACCCCAAGTACAACTGGGTGTATTACACCGAACCAGATGGGGCTTTAGGCGGGCGCAGCTCTTACTGGCCGCGCGGCAAAGTGCTGGGCGGCAGCAGCTCGATCAACGCAATGGTCTATATCCGTGGTCAGAAAGGCGACTACAACGACTGGGCTGCCGCAGGCAACGCAGGCTGGAGCTGGAATGAGGTCCTGCCTTATTTCAAAAAGTCGGAGGACCACGTGTTCGGCGCCGACGCGCACCACGGCGCGGGCGGTGAATTGCGGGTGAGTGACTTTGCCGATCAGGTGCACCCCTTGTGCAGCAAGTTTTTGGAGGCGGGCAAAACTTTGGGCTACAGCCAAACGCCGGACTTCAACGGCGCGCAAAAAGAAGGCTTCGGGCTGTGGCAAATGACCATTCGCGATGGCGTGCGCGCGTCCACCGCCAACGCTTTCTTGCGCCCGGCCCTCAAGCGCATCAACCTCACCGTCAAGATCCACGCGCACGTCACCAAGGTGCTGATCGAGAACGCAACGGCGGTGGGTGTGAATTGCCATATTAACGGCGTAAAGCAAACCTTTAGCGCGCGCAAAGAAGTCATTATGTGTGGCGGCGCGATCAACTCGCCACAGCTCCTGCAACTCAGCGGCATTGGCGACCGTGCCCTGCTGGAAAAGCATGGCGTGGAGGTAGTGAACCACTTGCCGCGCGTGGGCCAGGGTTTGCAAGATCATTTGTGCGTGTCGTATTTTTTCAAGTCGAAGGTGACCACGCTGAACGACTCGCTGGGCACCTGGTGGGGCAAGCTGTGGGCAGGCGTGCGCTATGTGCTTACCCGCAAAGGCCCCTTGGGCATGAGCGTCAATCAGGCCGGTGCATTTGTGCGCAGCCGCGAAGGGCTTGCGCGCCCTAACCTGCATCTGTACTTCAACCCCATCAGTTACAGCGCGGCCAATGTCAAGTTGGGGCGTTTCCAGCTGACCAACCCCGACCCGTTTTCTGCATTTCTGATTTCATTCAACACCTGCGTACCCACCAGCCGTGGCAGCGTAACGATTCGCTCCGCCAATCCATTGGATAAGCCGGTCATCACCACCAACTTTTTAAGCACCGAGCATGACCTGCGCGACATCGTGGAAGGCTCACGCATGGTGCGCAACATTGCCAACGCAAAGCCACTGGTGGATGTCCTGCAAAGCGAGCATTTGCCGGGCGCGCATGTGCAAAGCGATGAAGATATTTTGAAAGACTTCCGCGCACGCTGCGGCTCTGTGTACCACGCGTCGTGCACCTGCGCGATGGGGCCGGACGCGGTCACGTCGGTGGTGGATGCACGTTTGCGCGTGCATGGCATCCGGCGGCTGCGAGTAGTGGATGCGTCCATCTTTCCGTCGGTCACTTCCGGCAACACTAATGCGCCGGTGATCATGGTGGCTGAAAAAGCCTCGGACATGATCCTGCAGGACAACCCCTGAATTCAAACTCACTCTCAAATAGGAAGGAAGCAAGCGTGTCAAAACTCAAAATAGGTTTCATCGGTCTGGGCTCACTGGGCGAAGGGCTCTGCAACAGTCTGGTCAAAGCGGGCTACCCCGTCACCGTGAACGACCTCAACAAAGATTTGGCCAAAGGCCTGCTGGCGGGCGGCGCAACTTGGGCTGACGACGTAGCCGGCACCTGTCGCAGTGCGGACGTAGTGATCACCGTTCTACCCTCACCTGCAGTTTCACGCAAAGTGGTGGAAGGTCCGGGCGGCGTGTTCGAGAACTTGAAGTCGGGCGGCATTTGGATAGAGATGAGCACCACTGACATGGACGACCTGCTACGCCTCGCAGACGTAGCCAAGTCCAAAGGCATCAGCGTGCTGGAGTGCCCGGTTACTGGCGGTGTGCATCTGGCCAATTCAGGCGACATTACGGTGTTGGTAGGTGGTGAAGAGTCCACCTTCAATCGCGTGGAAGACGTCCTGGGCACCATTGGTGGCGAGATCATTTACATGGGCAAAATGGGCAATGCGTCCGTCGTCAAAGTGGTCACCAATATGCTGGCTTTCATTCACCTGATTGCCGCAGGCGAAGCCATGATGCTGCCCGCGAAATATGGCGTAGACCCGCATGCCACCTACCGCGCCATACGCGCCAGCTCGGGAAACAGCTTTGTGCACGAAACAGAAAGCAAACTGGTGCTTTCCGGCAGCTACAACGTCAAGTTCACCATGGACCTGGCCTGCAAGGACTTGGGTTTGGTCAACGGCATTGCCGAGAGACTTGGAGTACCACTGGAACTGGGCAGCATGGCGCAACAAATTTTCCGCCGTGCGCGCGGGCTGATGGGTGGAAACGCGCAGTCGCCCGAAGTAGTTCGCATGATCGAAAAAGCCTGCGATCTGGAGCTGCGCGCACCGGGATACCCCACCGAACTGGTGGCCGAATAAAAAAGCACCTTGACCGCCATGACACATTGCAACTTTTACATTGACGGCGCTTGGGTAGAACCCCTTGCGACTGACAAGCCCGCCGCGCCCTTTGCGGTTATCAACCCTGCCACGGAAGCGGTAGTGGGCGACGTAGCGATGGGCAGTGCGCTTGACGCCGCCCGTGCCGTGATGGCCGCGCGCCTCGCTTTTGACACCTACAGCCAGACCACGCAGGAGTACCGCACGCAGATGTTAGAAAAACTGCAACGCATTTTTGAGCGCCGCTACACCGAGATGGCACAAGCCATCAGCACCGAGATGGGTGCACCCTGGAATCTGGCATATGACTCGCAGGCCGAGTGCGGCCCCGGGCATATTAAGGCCACGCTGGAGGCAGCTAAAGACTTCCCATTTGAGAAGAAAAGCGGACGCGGCGATTTGTACTGCGAAGCGGTCGGTGTGTGCGTGCTCATCACACCCTGGAATTGGCCCATGAACCAGGTGGTGGCCAAGCTTGCACCGGCACTGCTGACCGGCTGCACCGTGGTGCTCAAACCCAGCGAATTTGCACCGCTATCGGCCAAGCTGGTCGGGGAATACATGGATGAAGCCGGTTACCCCAAGGGCGTTTTCAACATGGTTTATGGCGATGGGCCGGTAGTTGGCGCGGCTTTAAGCGCCCACCCCGAAGTGGACATGGTGTCGTTTACCGGTTCGACCGGAGCCGGAATTGCGGTGGCCAAAGCAGCCGCAGATACGGTCAAGCGCGTAGTGCAGGAGCTGGGGGGCAAGTCACCCAACATCATCTTTGCCGACAGTGACGTCGAAGCCTCTGTGGCGCGCGGCGTGAAGCGATGCTTCAACAACACAGGTCAAAGCTGCAACGCGCCCACCCGCATGCTGGTGGAGCGCTCGGTGTATGCACAGGCGGTGGAAGTGGCTGTAAAAACTGGCGCGCAAGTTCAGGTGATTGATCCCTCTGTAAAGGGCGATGGCATTGGTCCGCTGGCCATGAAGCGCCAATTTGAAACGGTGCAGCGCTACATCGATATCGGCATGAATTGCGGCGCGCGTCTGGTGCTGGGCGGTCCGGGTCGGCCTGACGGGTTTGACAAAGGCTATTTCGCGCGCCCCACCATCTTTGCGGATGTAACCAACCAGATGCTGATTGCGCGACAGGAAATTTTCGGACCGGTGCTGTGCATGATCCCGTTTGACGACGAAGAAGAGGCCATCGCCATTGCCAACGACACGCCTTATGGACTGGCTGCCTACCTAAGCACCAACGACCCGGCCAAGGCCAAGCGCGTAGCCAAGCGGCTGCGCGCGGGTAATGTCTCGGTCAATGCATCAGGCAACGAATATTGCAACCCGTTTGGCGGCTACAAGCAAAGCGGTAACGGGCGCGAGTGGGGTCGCTTTGGCATCCACGATTTCATTGAATACAAGATCGTTAACGGTCTATAGCAATGGCCCCCACGCTTGTGACTGCGTGTACTGCGCTGGACCCCGAGGGGGCGCGTTTTTCCTTGGGGCAGCCCTGCGGGAAAACATCCTTAAATTAATGAGGTAACTTTTATGAAAATTAAAGACGTAAAAACATTTGTCGTCGGCAACCCACCCCCCAGCTTTGGCGGGCGCTACTTTGTGTTCATCAAGCTCATAACCGACAACGGAATTGAAGGCTTGGGCGAGGTGTACAACCTGCCCTTTCACCCGGACATCGTGGCGCAAATGGTTAAAGACGTGGTGGAGCGCTACGTAGTGGGCAAAGAGCCTTTTGACATTGAAAAAATCTGGCGCAGCGTGTACGGCGGCGGCTTCATTCACCGCCCGGACACCACCATGATGGGCGTCCTGAGTGCAATCGAAATGGCGTGCTGGGACATCGTCGGCAAAGACCTGAACAAGCCCGTGTACAAACTGCTGGGCGGGCAGGTGCATGAAAAGCTGCGCAGCTACACCTACATCTACCCCAAACCCGGCGACAAAACCAATGTCTATGCCGACCCTGAATTGGCCGCTGTACGCGCCGCCGAGTATCTGAAAATGGGCTTTACCGCGCTCAAGTTCGACCCCGCCGGACCCTACACCGTGTATGACGGACGCCAGCTGTCGCTCACCGAACTTGACCGCTCAGAGCGGTTTTGCAAACTGCTGCGCGAGGCGGTTGGCAGCAAGGCGGACCTGCTGTTCGGCACGCACGGCCAAATGACCGCAGCGGGCGCGATACGCTTGGCCAAGCGGCTGGAAAAATACGACCCGATGTGGTTTGAAGAACCAACGCCGCCGGACAATCAGAAAGAAATGGCCAAAGTGGCGCATGGCACATCGATACCCGTTGCAGCCGGTGAACGGCTGTGTACTAAGTGGGAATTTCAGCGCGTGCTGGAGGAAGGTTCCGCAGCGATTTTGCAAATGAATCTGGGCCGAGTGGGCGGCATTTTAGAAGGCAAGAAAATCGCGTCTATGGCGGAGGCAGTGCACGTGCAGATCGCGCCGCATCTTTACTGCGGGCCGGTCGTGGGCGCTGCCAATGTGCAACTGGCCACGTGCAGCCCGAACTTCCTGATTCAGGAGAGTATTCTGGACTGGAGTGGCTTCCACGCCGAGATACTGACCAAACGCATCCAGTGGCAAGATGGGTACATCATTCCGCCGACTGCGCCGGGTCTGGGTGTCGAGCTCAATGAAGCGGTTGCGCTTGCCAACCCCTACGTGGGTAATATGCTGCATCTGGACATGACGCACGAGCCTGCAGGGGTCTAAGTTTTATGTAGGAGTCGGGCCATGAAAACCATCAATTCGTTTCCGCGCAAAGTGCGGGAAATTGAGAACACTTTCATCACCATGCCCGACGGCGTGCAACTGGCCGCGCGAATCTGGATGCCGGCGGATGCTAAAAAAAATCCGGTTCCAATGATTCTGGAGCACCTTCCCTACCGCAAGCGCGATGGAACGCATGTGCGCGATGCGTTAACACACCCGTATATCGCGGGCCACGGCTACGCATGTGTGCGGGTCGACATGCGCGGCAACGGCGACTCCGAAGGTGTAATGCTGGACGAGTACACGCAGCAGGAACTGGACGACGCCTGCGCTGTCATCGCCTGGGCGCGCAAACAGCCCTGGTGTGCCGGCAACGTAGGCATGATGGGTATTTCGTGGGGTGGCTTCAACAGCCTGCAAGTGGCCGCCATGCGTCCCGAAGGACTGAAGGCCATCATCACCCTGTGCTCGACCGACGACCGCTACACCGATGACATTCACTTCAAAGGCGGCTGCGTTCTCAGCGAGAACCTGGGTTGGTCGGCCACCATGCATGCCTACTCATCGCGCAGCCCGGACCCGGTGTTGGTAGGAGAGCGCTGGAAAGACTTGTGGATGCAGCGCCTGAACGCTGAGCCTTTGCTGGCCATCGACTGGTTGCAGCACCCGCACCGCGATGCCTATTGGAAGCACGGCTCAGTCAACGAAAACTACGCCGGTATTGAAGCGGCCGTTCTGGCGGTAGGCGGATGGAATGACGCCTATACCAACGCGGTGCCGCGGCTGGTGAGCAAGCTGAAATCTCCAGCGAAAGGCATCATCGGGCCCTGGGCACACAAGTACCCGCACTTTGCAGTGCCCGAGCCGCGCATCGGCTTTTTGCAGGAAGCGCTGCGCTGGTGGGACCAATGGCTCAAAGGCGCGGAAACCGGTGTCAAAAAGGATGCTGCGTTTCGCACTTACATCATGGATATGCGCCGTCCGGTGGGCTCGGTCACGCAGGTACCGGGGCGCTGGGTTAGCGATTCGCAGTGGCCCTTCGACAAGGGCGAAACTCAGCGCCTGCATCTCAACGCCACGGGACTATCGTTAGCCAAGGGCACCACCACAAAACTCAAGCACAGTTCTGCACAGACCATCGGTGGCGACGGCGGCGAGTACTGCATTATCTGGCTGGGGCCGGAGTTTGCCGGTGACCAGCGCCACGACGATTCGGGCTCGCTTACCTTTGATGGTGAAGCACTGACCAAGGATATCGATCTGGTCGGCGCACCCGAATTGACCCTGAAGTTCAGCGCCGATCAGCGCGTTGCCAATGTGGCGGTCCGGCTGAATTCCATTTGGCCCGATGGCGCGGTGACGCGGCTGACGTATGCCGTATTCAACCTGTGCCATCGCAACGGGCATGAAACTCCGGAATCGCTGGAGCCGGGTAAAGCTTACAGCGTGAAAATCAAACTTGATGATGTGGCCTGTAAAGTGCCAGAGGGTCACAAGTTGCGGGTATCGCTTTCCACCAGCTATTGGCCCATGATCTGGCCCTCTTCCAAGCAGGTAGAACTGACCGTGTACGCCGGTTCGAGCTTCATCGACCTGCCGGTGCGCCAGACCACCAAATCCGAAAAAGCACCGGCTTTTGCACCGAGTGAGGCGGCGGCGGCCGTCAAACTTAAAACGCTGCGCAAGGCCTCCAATACCCGTGAGCTGACCCGGGATCAGGCCACAGGCGAAGTGCGCCTGTGCATTGTTGACGATTTCGGCAGCAACACCATTATGGACATTGGCCTCACCACCTCCGCCACCGGACGCGAAAACTACAGCATCCTGCCCGGCGACCCGCTTTCCGCACGGCAGGTATGCCACTGGACTGAAGAGTGTGCCCGCGACAACTGGCGGGTGCGCACCGAAACATTCAGCGCGATGACCGCAAGCCTGACCCACTGGCACGTCGTGGGGCGTTTGGAAGCCTATGAAAACGACATTTTGGTGCTTGAACGTACCTGGGACAAAAAAGTCAAACGCAATTTGAATTGAACAGCTAAGTGCCCGTACGCCTTTTGGCGTAGTTCATTGCGCAAAATGGCGCTTGACATGGCCATCTTGGGATTCTGGCAATTAGCACATAGACGCGTACCAGCTTACTCATTAGCGACACCAGAACACGACTCTGCGACTTCGTTAACGGACGGGCGTTCGCCGCACTTTTTTGGACGCAATCTAAGCCCCAAATACAGGCCCCTTACTAAGGGAATATGCGGATGATTTCTCTTTGAGGATTGCAATCTATTGCATTACTATGCGCTCAGAGTGCAAAGCAAGTTGCCCTCGGGCGATCCGTTTGTTCCATCGATGCAGATGGCGAGGTCGGAAGCCTGTTTATTAATCTGATTGGAGAACTTTACACATGGCTAATGTCGAAAACACGACCGAGTCCGGGATCATCCTGGATCGCCGTCAACTGATTCTGGGTGCGTCTGCAATCGGTCTGTCGGCCACATTCGGCGCAATGCCTGCTATGGCGCAAAGCAAACCCAAAAAAGGCGGCACATTGCGCTTGGGTATGGAAGGCGGCTCGCCGTCTGACAGCCTGGATCCTCGCACTTATGCCGACTCGATCCCCATCTCCATGAGCCTGATGCTCTGGAACAACCTGGTTGAAGTGGCCGACAACGGCGATGCCGTCGGTGAGCTGTTCGAAAAGTGGGATGTCAAACCCGGCGCCACCGACTGGACTTTTACCATTCGCAAGGGCATCACATTCACATCCGGCAAAACGCTGGACGCGGACGACGTGATCTACTCACTGAATCTGCACCGCGGCGAAACCAAGTCTCCTGCGAAAGCACTGTTGGCTGACATCACCGAAATCAAGAAACTCAACGCCAATCAGATCCAGATCCTGATGAGCAATGGTAACGTTGACCTGCCGTACAACCTGAGCGATTACCACATCATCGTGGTGCCCAATGGCTATACCGATTTCGCGAAGCCCGATGGCACTGGCGCATTTACGCTTGATGAATTCCAACCCGGTGTTCGTGCAACGTTCAAACTCAAGAGCGGCACCTACTGGAAACCCAATCGCGGCAATTTTGACCGTGTTGAAATCCGGTACATCGGCGATGCGGCTGCCCGCACACAGGCGCTGGTTACCGGCCAGGTGGACGTCATTAATCGCGTTGACCCCAAAACTGCTGCATTGCTGGCCAAGAATAAAGCCATCAAGTTGTCCCGCACCCCCGGTATGGGTAACCGCTTTGCGTTCGTCGCCCACACTGACAAAGATCCTTATTCCAATAAGGACCTGATGTTGGCTTTGAAGTACGGTATCGATCGCAAGAAGATTGTTGACAACGTATTCTCCGGCTACGCTTCCATCGGCAATGACCACACTGTGGGCACCAAGATGAAGTTCTTTGACGCGAAGCAAAAGCTCAACAGCTACGATCCCGACAAAGCTAAATTCCACTTCAAAAAATCGGGCATATCTGCTCCGATCGAATTGCAAGTGTCGGAAGGTGCTTTTTCCGGTGCAACTGATTCGGGCCAGATCTTCCAGGAATCGTTATCCAAAGCCGGTATTACTTTGGACCTCAAGCGTGTCTCCGGCGATGGCTACTGGGACAACGTCTGGCTCAAGGCACCTTTCTGCGCTGTGTACTGGGGTAACCGTCCCACTATTGACAACCAGTTGACCAGCACCTTCAAGGCCAACACAACGTGGAACGACACCCACTTCAACAATGCAGAATTTGAGAAACTGTTGGTCGGCGCACGTGTTGAACTGGACCAGGGCAAACGCGCACAAATGTACGCAAAATGCCAGGAACTCATCAGCCAGAACTCCGGCATGGTGTGCTTTGCCGTGCAGGACTACCTGGATGCTCATACCACCAAGCTGCAAGGCATGACAATTTCAGGTCGCTACGACATGGCCGACGACCGTATCGCTGAAAAGGGCTGGTTCGCTTAGTACTACAACCGGCCAAACCGCCTGGCAACCGTACCAGGCGATGGCACATTAGTTGCGTCAAAGTTAAAGCGGGGAGGAGTTCTACCCCTCCCCGCTTTTTTGGTTTTTGTGGGCTTCGTGTCGAGGCATACACCATCAGATTTGCTATAAGAAAAACACAATGGCTAAACTCATATTGAACCGACTGCTGTTAGCAGCCCTCACCCTTTTTGCGGTGTCAGTGCTTATTTTTGTATGTACCGAAATTTTGCCTGGAGACGCTGCATCGGCGATATTGGGTCAAGGTGCCACGCCTGACTCCTTACGCATTTTGCGCAAGGAACTCGGTCTGGACGTACCGTCTTACATACGCTACTGGAACTGGTTTACCAACGCGCTGCAAGGAAACCTGGGCGTTGCATTAACAAATAAGCGGGTGATTGTTGACGAGATCCTGCCGCGCTTGGGCAACACGCTATTCCTGGCCGGCTACGCCGCGTTGATTGCGATTCCCCTGGCCGTAGGCCTGGGTATTTTTTCTGCCATCAATGAAGGGAAGGTTTCCGACAAGCTGGCCAATATCCTGACGCTGATTGCCATCTCGCTTCCGGAATTTTTTATTGCCTACCTGCTAATCATTTTCATGGCGGTGGACGTAGATTGGTTCCCTTCGCTTTCCACTGTATTTAAGGGCATGCCGTTTACCGAGCGGGTTTACCAAACCACATTGCCGGCCATTACGCTGACGCTGCTCGTGGCAGCCCACATGTTGCGCATGACCCGCAGCTCGGTGCTGTCGGTCATGTCCACGCCCTACATTGAAATGGCTTTTTTAAAAGGCGCACGCCGCAAGCGTGTCATTGTTCGCCACGCCTTGCCTAACGCTGCAGCTCCCATCATTACCGTCATTGCGCTCAACCTTGCCTACCTCGTCGTCGGCGTGGTCGTGATCGAAGCGGTTTTTGTATACCCCGGTCTGGGGCAACTCATGGTTGACGCTGTGTCCAAGCGTGACGTACCCGTGATTCAGGCCTGTGGTTTGGTATTTGCCATGGTGTTTGTGTCACTCAATACGCTAGCAGACATTCTGGTGATTCTGGTCAATCCGCGTTTGCGCCACAAACGATAAGAAAAAAAAGAATAGGACACAAGCATGAAACTGTTCGGACACAAACTCACTGCGACTGCCGGCTTCGGATTCGCAATGATTGCGATCTTCGTCTTTATCTCGTTGTTTACCCCATGGCTGGCACCCTACCCTGAGTCAGCCAATATCGGTGGAACGTGGGATGAACCCTCCATGAAAATGTTACTCGGCGCCGACCAGATCGGGCGCGATATGCTCACGCGCATCATGTACGGCACGCGCATGACCATAGGCGTTGCTCTGGCCATCACCATGCTGTCGTTTCTAATCGGCATTGTTTCCGGTTTTGTGAGCTCCGTGATGGGCGGCTGGGTGGACGTGTTTTTTACGCGCCTTGTCGACGTCATGCTTTCCATCCCGGGACTGATTTTTGCGCTGATTATTCTGGGCGTTTTCGGCTCTAGCATTCCGGTACTGATCATGACCATTGCGGTGCTGGACTCGACCCGTGTATTTCGCCTCTCACGTGCTTTGGGCATGAACCTGTCGGTGATGGAATATGTCGAGGCCGCTCGCCTGCGTGGTGAAGGCCTGTGGTGGGTCATCAGCCGCGAAATTCTGCCCAACGCATGGGCTCCATTGGTGTCGGAGTTTGGTTTGCGTTTTTGCTTTAACTTTTTGTTTATTGCCGGCCTGTCATTTCTGGGCCTGGGTATTCAGCCGCCCTACGCGGATCTGGGCGGCATGGTGCGTGAAAATGCTGCCGCCATTAATTTCGGCATGATGGCGCCCATCTATCCGGCAACTGCAATCGCGTTGTTGACCGTATCGGTCAATCTGGTGGTGGACTGGATGCTGTCCATCGATGCGCGCCCGTCTGGCGCCCAAGCAGAACTATAAGAAAGAACCTTGGCAATGGACAACGAAATCATTCTTCAGATCAAGGGCCTGCGGCTGGAAAGCATTGCGGGCAACGTCATAGTTGACAACGTCGACCTCCAGCTCAACAAAGGTGAGGTATTGGGCCTCATTGGCGAGAGCGGTGCCGGCAAATCTACGATCGGTTTGTCAAGCATGTGTTATGCCCGCGCGGGCGTGCACATCGCAGGCGGCGAGGTCAATCTCGGCGGAACCAACATCCGTTCACTAGACGCAGATGGACGTCGCCGGACCCGTGGCAAGCGCATTGCCTATATCGCGCAATCGGCTACCGCCGCTTTCAATCCATCACACACGCTCATGGATCAGGTTTGTGAGGCACCACTGATTCACAAGCTAATGACCCGTACCGAGGCCGAAGCTTGGGCGCGCCAGTTATTTAAAGCATTGGACCTGCCGGACTCTGAAAACTTCGGAGCCCGCTATCCCCACCAGGCCTCCGGTGGACAATTGCAACGCGCCATGGCAGCAATGGCCATGTCCTGCCGCCCCGATGTGCTGGTTCTGGATGAACCCACAACGGCGCTTGATGTGACCACCCAGATCGAAGTGCTCATCCTGCTTAAGTCCCTGATCCGCCAATACAACACGGCGGCGCTCTACATCACGCACGACCTGGCGGTCGTTGCGCAAGTGGCGGACCGGATTAAGGTGCTGCGCCACGGCAAAGAAGTGGAAGAGGGATTGACCGAGCAGATCCTGCACCATGCCAAGCAGGACTACACTGCGCGGCTGGTTGCCGTGCGCGGCGCCGCTGCCAGTGAGCGTGCAGTGGCGGCTACGGTCAAACCCGAGACCGTGTTGTCCATCAAAGACTGCCACGCCTATTACGGTACCTTTCATGTGGTGCGCGGCGTATCTTTGGACGTGAAGTTGGGAGAGACCGTTGCCGTGGTTGGCGAATCGGGCTCAGGCAAGTCCACATTGGCGCGGGTTGTCACCGGCTTATTACCACCCAAGAGTGGCGAGATTGTTTTCCAGGGCAAGTCCTTGCCGCCCAGCCTCAAAGCACGCACCAAAGAGCTCAAGCGTCGTATCCAGCTGGTGTACCAGATCCCAGACGTGGCCATAAATCCGCGCCAAAGCCTGCTGGAAATTGTGGGGCGGCCAGTCCAGTTTTACTTCGGCAGCGGGCGCAAAGAAACGTTGGAGCGAGCCAAAGAACTGATGAAACTTGTGGAATTGCCCGAGGAGTTTCTGGAGCGCCGTCCCGGTCAGCTCTCGGGTGGCCAAAAGCAACGTGTTTGTATTGCCCGCGCGCTGGCGGCCAAACCGGAGCTGATTATTCTGGACGAGCCGACTTCTGCACTGGACCCTCTGGTGGCTGAAGAAATTCTGACCCTGCTGCGCAAACTGCAAAGGGAGCTGGGCCTTTCCTATATTTTGATCACGCACGATCTGGATGTGGTGCATCGCATTGCACACCGCACTGCAGTCATGTTGCAGGGTCAGTTTGTCGCATTTGATGCCACCGACAAAATTTTCGACAACCCGGAGCATCCGTATACGCAGAAGTTAATCACTGCGGTACCGGAAATGCGGGTAGATTGGCTCGACGAAGTACTCGCTCACCGCGCAACGGCCAAGGCCTGATTTGCGCTCCGACTTCTGGTGGGGTGCGCTGCTTATCGTTTTAGCAGCGCTATCCTGGAGTACGGCGGGTCTTTTTCCACGACTGGTCAGTACCGACATGCCGACCACGCTGTTGTGGCGATCGGCATTGGGGGGATTGACTGTGCTAGTAGTGCATGCAGTGTTACAAAACAATGAAGGTGCCGCAAGCCTTTGGCGTCTGACACGTTCCGAAGTCATTATGTCGTTTCTGGGTGCGGCGGCCATGATCAGTTTCGTGGCGGCGTTCTATTTCGCCCCGGTGGCAGACGTGGTGTTTATTTATGGCGCGTTCCCCGTTGTCACCCTGTTACTGTCGGTCCTGCTACTCAAACAGCCGGTGCGCGCGTGGGACATGGCTTGCAGTGCGGTGGTTGCAATTGGCGTCGCCATTATTCTGGGCGGGCAACCGTCGTTAAAAAATGTATTCGGCACACTTTTGAGCTTTTGCGCCACCCTCTTATTTGCGGCAATGACGGTGGGCATCAAACGCTACCCGCAAGCACAGATGGTCAAGGTCACCTACGCTGGCGCGGCGCTGTCGGCATTGATCATGGTGCCCTTTAGCGACTTCCGGCACACCAGTGCGCATGACATGGCGTGGCTATGGCTATACGGTTTTCTGAATATTGGTGTCGGCTTTGGCCTGTATCTGCTGGGCGTGCGCAAAATCAAAGCGGTGCTGGCTTCCTTGATATGTATGCTGGAGATTGCGCTGGCACCCCTATGGGCGTATGTGGTGTTTGGAGACAGTGTGCGCAGCGCAAGCCTAATTGGCGGCGCGGTGATTGTGCTGGCTGTGGCAGCCAACCTGTTGCTGTCCGGCAATCACGGTGACGCCAAAGCTGCAACGCATTAACAATGCACTAAGCCGCTTCGGTCTGCGCGAACATCAGTTGTTAGCGGACAGCGTCAACTGCTCCGTCAACCATTTTTTAAATGCCGCCACATTGCCGGACGTTGCAGGCGTCAGGCCCGTTTCGACAAACCAGTAGCCGTTGGGCCCGTCCATGAACTGGTCACCATGGCGGCGCAAGGCACCGGATTTAATTTCCCGCACGATCATGGCCTCATCCACCACCACCACGCCGGCCCCCGCCAGCGCTGCATTAATCGCCTGATCCAGTGTGCTGAAGGTCAAGCCAGGGCGCGCATCCAGGTCCGCCGGTCCGTGCAGTGCGATCCACTCCTCCCACACCGGAATACGTACCTCGCCATCCAGGATATGTAACAGGGTTGACGCTACTACTGGGCGCGGCTGTCCCTCTTGCCATAACGATGGACTGCTGACCATGATGTGGTGCTCCTGCAGGAGTCGCTCACAGACTGCTTGCGGCCAGGCCTGCGTGCCAAAAACAATCAGGCAGTCCACACCCCGCGCTTCGCGCAGGTTTTGTATCCGTTCCGTGGTAACCGACATATCAATGTGCGGAAAGCGGGCCCGAAAATCCGACAGCCGGGGTGCCAGCCAGCGTGTCGCAAAAGTCGGCGGCACATTCACCAGCAGCGTTTGCCTGCGGGTGCGACCGGTGACCTTATCGACTGCCAACTCAACAGCGTCTTCCATTTCATCGAATAAACGCGTAAGCGTTGCGGCAAGCTCACGCCCCGCCTCGGTCAGCTCCACTTTCTGATGGACGCGGACAAAGAGCGCTATGCCCATAGCGGCTTCCAGCTGCTTGACCTGGCGGCTGATTGCGCCTTGGGTGACGTGAAGCACTTCGCCTGCCAGAGTGAAACTGCCCTGTTGCGCCGCTACGGCGAAAGCCTTGAGCGCATTGAGCGAGGGCAGCCGCTTTACAGTCGCCATATGTACTGCCCCCTCACAGATTCCAGTTGCAGTTCAGACACAAGCTGCGGCGCAATCTCCGCCAGCGGTACCAGCACAAAAGCGCGTTCATACATGCGCGGGTGGGGCACCTGCAAGCGCTCCGTGTTGATCGGGGTATCTCCGAACAACAGAATGTCCAGATCCAGGGTTCGTGGCGCGTTGCGATAGGGGCGCTCGCGCCCGGCATCGGCTTCTATGGTTTGCAAGGCTTGTAGTAGGCCCGCTGCAGAACGTCCGGTGCGTATGGAAGCTACGGCGTTGACATAGTCTGCGCCACCGGCATCTACCGGCGAGCTGCCATACAGGGATGATCGGGCAAGCTCCGCGACCTGTGGCAGCGACGCCACAGCGTCAAGCGCTGCGAGCACCGCCAACCGGGCATCACCGAGATTGCCCCCAAAGCCGATGTATGCAATTGTCCCTGGCACAGTATCAGGCGTCGGACTCAGCGCCGTCATAAGGCGTTCCACCGGTCTTTGGTCCGGTAGAGCGGCGGCGCCGACGGCGCTTCTTGGGTGCCGCACCGTCCCCGCCCTCGGTTCCACCGGTGTTTTCGTCCGCCGATGCGCCATCGACCGTTGAGGACACGCCGGAATCGGTGCGCTGAACTGCCGTGCCACGATTGGCTGTGCTGTCCTGCGGTGCCGGCGCCCGCTGCACGCGGGGCGTGCGGGCGCGCTTTTGCTGCTCGGCACGAACCTGATCGACCAGATCCTGGCGCAGGCTATCGTCCGCAACGCTGAACTCCTGCCACCAGTCAGCCAGTAGCTCATCAACCTCACCTGCGTCAGCCCGCAAGCGCATAAAGTCAAATGCGGCGCGAAAGCGCGGCTGCTCCACCAAACCATAAGGCGCGCTGCCCATGCGCTTCTCAAAGCGCGGCTGCATCAGCCAGATTTCACGCATATCACCGGCCAGCTTGCCGCGACCGGACACATCGCCGATGCGTGCATTAAACACATCTTCAATCGCGTCCTGCAGCGCTGGATGGCTGTGCTGCCGGTCGGCAACCCGTTTGGCCCAGCCGTCACGTACGTCCGCCCACAGCACACACGCGAGCAGGAAGCTTGGCGCAACCGCCTTGTCCTCGCCCACGCGTCGGTCCGTATCCTTTAAAGCGGCATGCACAAAGGGCTGATCGGCGCGCTCAACAACCACGTCCAACAGGGGATAAATGCCGCGCGCCATGCCAAGCAACTTGAGTTGCTCGATAGAGGCCAGCGCATGGCCGGTCTGCAGCAGCTTGAGCATTTCATCAAATAAGCGGCTTTGCGGCACGTCGGCAAGGAGAGATTGCGACTTGATCAGCGGACCGGCAGTTTTGCTTTCCAATTTGAAGCCCAGCGGGCTCAACTTGGCGGCAAAACGGACCGCGCGGATGATGCGCACCGGGTCTTCGCGGTACCGCACGGCGGCGTCACCGATCATGCGCAGCAAGTGGCTCTTGGCATCTTTCAAACCATTGTGGTAATCAACCACGATTTGCGTCTCGGGGTCATAGTACATGGCGTTGACCGTAAAGTCGCGCCGCACTGCGTCCTCTTCCTGGGGGCCCCAGACGTTGTCGCGCAGCACCCGGCCGGTGGAATCAACAGCGTGCTTCATGCCGGCAAGCTCGCTTTTACTGGTCTTCTCGTTACCGGCCACTTGCTCTGCTGCTGCGTTATCCAGATAGGCCCGGAAGGTCGATACCTCAATAACTTCATGCTCGCGACCGCGCCCGTACACCACGTGAACAATACGAAAACGCCGCCCGATGATGAAGGCGCGCCGGAACAGGCCTTTGACCTGTTCGGGCGTGGCATTGGTGGCTACGTCAAAGTCCTTAGGTCGCAGGCCCAGCAGCAAGTCGCGCACCGCGCCACCGACGATATAGGCTTCAAAACCGGCCTGCTTAAGGGTGCGGCACACGTTGATCGCGCGCTCGTCGACCAGCTCCGGATTGATGCCGTGCACTGCAGCGCCCACCTCAACCCGTTTTCCGAATTGCGGCTTTTTGCTGCCGCCCGCGCTGGTTTTGCCCAGCAATTTATCGATGAATTTTTTGATCAAGTGTTCGTTCCTGGCAAAAATGTGCCGCAGGTCATGCAAAGAGGTCGAGTATGCGCCATCCGCGCTGGGTAGCCAGGGCGCGCAGGCGTTCGTCCGGATTGGTCGCGACCGGCACATCGGCGCGCTCCATCAGAGGCACATCGTTGATAGAGTCGGAATAAAAGGTGCTGTGCACAGTGTCCCAGCTCAGCGCATGGGCGCGCAACCAGTCTTCCATGCGCGTAACCTTGCCTTCGCGAAACGATGGCACGCCTTTGATGGCGCCGGTATACCAGCCGGTACCGCTGTCACGCTCTAATTCAATCGCCAGCAAGTGTTCCGCGCCGAACGCCTCAGCAATCGGGCGTGTCACAAATTCGTTGGTGGCTGTAATGATGACCACCGTATCGCCTGCGCGCTTGTGTTGCTCGATCAACGCAACTGCCTGCGGCAATATGCCTTTGCGTACTACTTCGGCCATGTAGCGCGCATGCGCAGCCCGCGATTTGGCTTCGCCCTCACGGCACACTGCAGCGGTGGCGAATCGGCAATAGGCGTGAATGTCGAGCGTACCGGCCTTGTAGTCGGCATAAAAGGCATCGTTGCGTTGCTTGAACTCCAGCGGATCGTTCCAGCCCAGCGTGCTGGTGAACTCGCCCCACGAATAGTCAGAGTCAAACGGAATCAGGGTATGGTCCAGGTCAAACAGGGCCAGGCCCGTCTTCGTTTGCGATTGCATTAACTGTTCTCCATCATCGATTTAATCATTGGAATAGTGATCGCGCGCTTGGTCTGCAGGCTGTAGCCGTCCAGCAGTTCCAGCAGTTCCATCAAATGCCCCAAGTCACGGGAAAAACGGGTGAGCATAAAGTCCATCACATCGTCACCCAAAAAAACACCACGCGCGTCCGCGGCCTGACGCAGCACCGCCCGGCGCTCAGGCTCACTGAGCAATTGCAGTCGAAATATATGCCCCCAACCCAGGCGCGTGCGCAAGTCATCGCGCAAGGCCAATTCAGCCGGGGCCAGCTCGCCCGCCGCCAGCACCGGCCGCTGCAGACTTTGCGCCTGCACGAACCAACTGAACGCGGTGTGCTGCAGGGCAGCGTTGTAGTGGTGCACATCGTCCATCAACACAGCGGCCCATTGATCGTCGAACTCCACCGGCGTTTGCTGGGTGGGATCGAGCCAGCCGACCCTCCCCCCTTGCTCACGCAAGCCTTCCCGGGCCGCCTTGAGCAAATGCGTTTTGCCACTGCCATGCGTACCCCACAGGTAGGTGGGCACGGGCGAGCGGATGCTTGCACTGGCACTGCTGCCGAGCCACAGCTCAATGTGTTTGAGCGCCGCCTCATTGGGGCCGGCACAAAAATTGTGGATCGTGGGGCCACTGGAGAGGCCGATGTCCAATGCGATTTGCTTCATCCTCTGGCATCAACCCGTATAAAGCCCGCTGGCCAGATAACTGGCGCGCACACGCCGCATGGCCACCAGAAGCACCGCACTGGCTGGAAGCGCAATCAGCACGCCCACAAACCCGAAAATCTGCCCGAAGGCCAGCAATGCAAAAATGACGGCCAGCGGATGCAGCCCGATACGCTCCCCGACCAGCTTGGGGGTGAGGAAAAAGCTCTCCACCACTTGCCCGCTGCCATACACCACGGCCAGCATGATGATCGTGTGGGTCACGCCCGAGCCGGACGAAAACTCCAGCAATCCCGCAAACGCAGCCAACACTAACCCGATGCCAAAACCCAAGTACGGAACAAACACCGCCATGCCGGTAAACACGCCAATGGGCAATGCCAGATCCAACCCGAACAAAGCCAAGCCGACACTGTAAAACACCGCCAGCGACAACATCACCAACAGTTGTCCGCGCAAATACTGGCCAAGCACCTCATCAGCCTCCAGGATGAAACCCTCAGTGCTGTGGCGCAGACGCGGCGGCACCAAAGTACGCAGTTGCCCGACCAGACGGTCCCACTCCATCAAAAGATAAAACAAGGCCACAGGAATCAGCACCGCGTTGCCAATGACTGCAAACGCCACGCTGCCACCCAGTTTGACCGAGGTAAGCACCGAAGCCAGTGTGTCTCCAAAATTGGCGTCCAGATAGGTTCGTACAAAGCCTTTGATGCTGCCCAGATCAAACGCGACGTTAATACCCCATTGCGCCAACCAGGGGCGCAGTGCGGCATCGGCCTTGTCCAACAACACCGGGAGTTGTTCGCGCATCAAAGGCAGCTCTTTGGCCAAAATCGGCACGATCAGCAGCACGATTCCCAACAGCGCCACCATGAACAGTAGTTCCACGACCAAGACGGCCAGCATTCGCGGAATTCGCCCGCGACCCAAGTCATCGAGCCAGTCAACAAGAGGCGTCAGCGCGTAGGCCAGTACCCCTGCCACCACAAACGGCGCCATGACCGGACGCAAATACCACAGCACAACCAGCAACAATGTGGCGATAGCACCCCAGGTGAGGATACTTTTTTGGGCTGGCGTGAATTGCATGCTGGGTTGGATGGGACTGAACCCGTAAAATCTTGGCAAATTCTATTCGGCTCTGCCACTGCGCGGCCCACTTGTACTCCCAATGACCCAATCTTCTTCCCCTACCCCCCTTTCCTACAAAGACGCCGGCGTTGACATTGACGCCGGTGACGCACTGGTAGAGCGCATCAAACCGCTGGCCAAAAAGACCATGCGCGAAGGCGTATTGGCCGGTATTGGCGGCTTCGGCGCACTGTTTGAAGTGCCCAAACGCTACAAGGAGCCGGTGCTGGTCAGCGGCACCGACGGGGTAGGCACCAAGCTAAAACTGGCGTTCGAGTGGAACATGCACGACACCGTTGGCATCGATCTGGTGGCCATGAGTGTGAACGACGTGCTCGTGCAAGGCGCTGAGCCCTTATTCTTTCTGGACTACTTCGCCTGCGGAAAGCTGGACGTGGATACCGCAGCAGCGGTGGTGGGTGGCATTGCCAAAGGCTGCGAATTGTCCGGTTGCGCATTGATCGGCGGCGAAACCGCCGAAATGCCCGGCATGTATGCGGCCGGCGAATACGATTTGGCCGGTTTTGCGGTCGGTGCCGTTGAAAAATCCAAAATCCTGACTGGCGCAGGCGTTAAGCCCGGCGATGTGGTGCTGGGCCTGGCCAGCAGCGGTGTGCATTCCAATGGCTTCAGCCTGGTACGCAAGTGCATTGAGCGTGCCGGTAGTGCAGCCCCTTCAACGCTGGATGGCAAACCCTTCAAGCAAGCACTGATGGAACCGACTCGTCTTTATGTCAAGAGTGTGCTGGCCGCATTGGCCGCTCACCCACATTCACAGGATGACGCCTCGCCCGGCGGCATCAAGGCCCTGGCGCACATCACCGGCGGCGGTCTGCTAGAAAACATTCCCCGCGTCCTTCCAGAAGGAACCGGCGCTGATCTGAAAAAAGGCAGCTGGCCACAAACCGAACTCTTTGCGTGGTTGCAGAATACAGCCGGTATCGACGACGTGGAAATGAACCGCACCTTCAACAACGGCATCGGCATGGTCGTCGTCGTGGATGCTGCCCATGCTGATGCCTGTTCCAAAATGTTCTCAGACCTGGGTGAACGGGTTTACACAATCGGCTCCATTGTGACCCGCAGTGGCGGACCGGCCGTACAAGTTCAATAAACACCGTAGACGCCGGTCAATGTCCTAAATTGATCGGCAATTTTTCAGTCGCTTTGTCGACGTAGCTCGTCCACCCGGTCCGCAATGGCTTCAACATCGACCAAATTATCGGCATGCACCAGGTAGCACTCCAGATCCGCAACTGCCCGGTCGTTATGACCCAACTCGGCATGGGCCAGTCCTCGGTCGCGGTATTCGGGCCAGGACTCGGGCAACAGCACAATAAGGCGCTCCTGCACCGCCAGCATGCGCTGCCAGTCCTCCTGAGTGCGGTAAATTTCCTTCAGGTTGCGCAGCATGCGGGCAATGATTTCGCGCGGTGTCGCCGCCTGTAGGTACAGCCCCAGCGGCACCTCAAACTCATCAATCAGGCCGCTACGTCGCCGGTACGGGTCCAGCCGCTCTGACAACTCTTCACGCCCCAGCGAAATGCCGGTAATTGGATCAATTACCGCCTGACCCATGGGCAAATTGACCTTGACCATGAAATGCCCTGGGAACCCCACCCCGCGAACCGACAGTCCAAGCCCCTGCGCCAACTCCATCCACAACACCGCCAGCGATATGGGAATACCACGGCGCGTACGCAACAGCGTGTTCATGTAGCTGTTGTCGGGATCGTAGTAATCGTTGACGTTGCCGCCGAAATTCAGATCGTTGAAAAAGAACTGATTGAAGATGCGCAGCTTTTGCAACGGGGCTGCGTCGGCAGGAATACGACGTTTGACACGCGAAAGCAGCTGATCCACGTCGCCGATCACGGCCTGTACATCCAACTCGGGGTATTCGTCCTGCGCGATGCTGACTGCTGCCTCGAACAACGCAAAATCGTTGTCGCTTTGCACAAGAGAGGCAAAGTAATCCAGCGGCGTAGGTACATCAAATGAGAGGTTCATGCCTATCCTTGAAAACTGGTTGGCAACTTAACGTCTCAGAAATTGTCGCAGGTTCAGCCCGGCCGCCCACACCGCTCCCAGATAAACAACACCTGCACCGGCCATTACCCCCGCCAGCATGGCGATGCGCTTGAGGCTCTGGGCACGTAGATCCAGCCAGGCAAAGGCATGCGAGGCCCACAGCAAATAAATAGCAAGCAACGCACTGCCGGCAAGCACCTGCAGGGCAAAGCGACCCCAGCCGGCTTCCGGCTTGTAACTTCCCCGCCGGATCAAGCCCACCAACAACCAGCTGGCGTTAACTACGGCGCCCAGACCAATCGACAAGGACAGGCCAGCATGCCGGAAGAGGGGAACAAAGGCCAGATTCATTAACTGGGTAAGCACCAGAACCACCATAGCGATGCGCACCGGTGTCTTAATGTCCTGGTTGGCATAGTAGCCCGGCGCCAGCACCTTGATTGCAACAATGCCGACGAGCCCTGCTCCCCAACCCATCAAAGACAAACTGGTTTGATGCACATCCATGTCAGTGAACGCACCGTAGTGGTACAGCACAGCCACCAACGGTTGGGCGAATATCAGCAAGCCCAATGCACTGGGCACTGCCATTAACACCACGATACGCAAGCCCCAGTCCAACAGCGACGAGTAGCGCGCCGCGTCCGAAGCGGCGCGGGCTGAAGCCAGCTGCGGCATCAGCACCACGCCCAACGCCACGCCCAGCATGGCGGTGGGAAACTCCATTAAACGGTCCGACGCGTTAAGCCAGCTCACGCTGCCCACCGGCAGATGGGAGGCAATCTGGGTATTGATGAGCAAGGAAATCTGCGCCACGCTCACTCCAAACAGGGCGGGCAGCATCAACCTGCCGATTCGCCGCGTTCCTGGGTCTTGTATCGCTTCACGGATTACCGCTGTGTTGACGGCAATACGCGGAAGCAAGCCAAGTCGATGTAGTGCCGGACCCTGGACCGCCAACTGAAGCACACCGCCCAAAATAACGCCGGCAGCCAATGCATAAATAGGCTCTATGCCTTGCAACTTCAACCACGGTGCCAATAGCCACGCTGCCCCGATCATGGCTACATTGAGCAACACCGGGGTCGCGGCAGACACGGCAAAACGCCTCCAGGTATTCAAAATGCCGGACGACAATGCCACCAGCGACATGAATCCGATGTACGGGAACATGAAACGGGTCATGACCACTGCCGCGTCGTAACCGCGCGCGTCCTGTTTGAGGCCACTTGCCATCAGCCAGACCAGGCCGGGCGCAGCGATCACGCCCAAAGTGCAGGTCAGCAATAGTGTCCAGGCCAGCAACGTAGCGACCCGATCAATCAGAATTTTGGTGGCGTCATCGCCGTGCTGCGCTTTGCTGGCTGCCAGTACCGGCACAAAAGCCTGGCTGAAAGCGCCTTCTGCAAATAAACGGCGAAAGAGATTGGGAATACGAAACGCCACGTTAAAGGCGTCCGTCATGGCACTGACGCCGAATGTGGAGTACACCAGCGTTTCCCGCACCAGCCCGGTAATCCGGGAGGCCAGGGTCAGCAGCGAAACAGTAGAAGCGGATTTAATCAGACTCACAGACTGAGTGTAGCCCCCGATTTGCGCCCTTGCACGCCGGCTGTTACAATAGCGGGCTTTGCTGGCATCATCCTCAAACACAAGGAACATTTACTATGGCATCTGGAAAACCCAAGAAAAAGAACCCGCGCCTGGCGTCGGGCCGTAAACGCGTCCGTCAGGACATCAAAATCAACGCAGCGAACACCTCGTTGCGTTCCAAATACCGCACCGCGGTAAAGAACGTGGAAAAAGCAGTGGTAGCCGGTGACAAGACCAAAGCCGCTGAACTGTTTGCAAAGATGCAAGCCGTGGTAGATACCGTGGCTGACAAGGGCATCTTCCACAAGAACAAAGCAGCACGCGACAAGAGCCGTTTGGCTACCAAGGTGAAAGCCTTGGCACTCGCCGCCTAATTCGTTAGGCATAAGCACGGGTCCGTAAAACGACCCGCCGTTTATTGGGTGCGCTGCCAGCAAAGCAAAAAGCCGTTCCTTGGGACGGCTTTTTTGTTTCTGAAACCCTAATGATGGGCCAAATGTTGATCTTCCATTGAGTATGTGCGGCGCAACGCGCCTATCCACTCCTCCGAAGTAGGCGGTGGCAAAGTGCTGGTGGAATCCAAATACGGAACTAGGCGATCCATGTCTGCCAGGACGCTTTGAAGTACTTGAGAAACGCGATCCTGAAACTGCAAAGCCATCAGTAGTTTTTCAACCTCTGCACGAACAACAAGGCCATGCTCACGCATGGTATTGGCTGAATCGCCCAAGATTCGGACATTATGCAAAACGTCCTCTACCAAATTGTTGGACAGGTCGACCGCCTGGCGATCATGTGCATTTGCCTCCTCTACAGAATCAGAGGTAGTCCCCATGATGGAGCTGATCTGTCCGACGCGTTCTTCCATATGCTTTCCAGTGCTGGAGGAGCGCATAGAGAGCTTACGTACTTCTGCCGCAACGATGGCGAAGCCGCGCCCAGCGTCACCAGCGCGTGCGGCTTCAATGGCCGCATTTAAAGCAAGCAAATTGGTCTGCCAGGCGATACTGGTGACTTCACCGGCCATCGTCTTTAACGCCTGTGTCTCATCCACGAGTTGCCGAATGTTTCTAACCATAAGTTCCTTGCCACCAATAAGCTCTTTAAGAGAATTGACGACGGGTTGAAGCTCACGTTCACACAATGCAAGGAGGTCGGCTGTGCTGTGTGGATTGGCAGTCTGTGATTGCCCGATACCCGCTAACTCAAACTGCTGCAATATCGCGGCCAAACTCTCTGCAATTTGCACCACTGCAGTTTCCATCTGAAGTCGTGCGGTTTCGACGTGATGTTTCCAGGCGGGGACAATCGAGATCAGCAATTTCTGCAACTCAATTTGCCGCTGTACATAGTGCTCCAGCTCTCCGTCATTTTGTGCAGGCGCAGTACCATCCTTGATAGAGGACCAAGCAAGTGCACCAGTGATCAATCCGATCGCTGGAACGCTTAGCCAAAGTAGAGTTGGGCTGTTCGTCAAAACTGGGAGGCACGCCAGCACTGCACAAGCCACTGGAGAAATCCATCCAATCTTCCTCCAATATGCTGACATTTTTCCCCTTGAAAATATTGTGCACGTTGATTCGCTTTACGCAGCAAATCAGACCTTATTGGCGATGTAACTCTATGGATTTAGAAATCCATATTGATGAATGCCACATCCAACTCAGATATGCATAGGATGCCCGATTAGTGTATCCAGCAAAAATCCTGCCTTGGTAGAACAAACGGCAGCGCCGGCGGGAAATCTTAAGTCACAGCAGTCAAGGTGAACCGTGACGATGAATTGGCGAGACCAGTCATTTATTGTTAAAAAGCTAACTTGACGGAAAAAAATGTACGAGAACATTCGCCTCACCTGCCTGCTGGACACCAACAGTTAACGGCCCGGAAAAAGCATCATGCTGACACCATATCAGGTGGTGAAGAAAAATGATTAACGATCAAATCGATTGATAACCAAATTACCAATGGTGCGCGGGGGGGGACTCGAACCCCCACAGTGTTGCCACCGTCAGGACCTAAACCTGGTGCGTCTACCAATTTCGCCACCCGCGCAAAAAACAAAATGGGCACCAAAGGCCAGCAAAACAGTGTCTTTCTAGCTCTTGACCACCCATACGAAACCGGTCGACTGGTATTTTAACCTGCGCCGGGTGTGTCGCGATTTACTTTGAACCAAGCTGCGTACATTGCGGGCAAAGCCAGCAAGGTCAAAACGGTTGCCACAATAAGGCCGCCCATGATCGCAACTGCCATCGGCCCCCAGAAAACCGAGCGCGACAACGGAATCATGGCCAGCACAGCGGCAGCGGCAGTCAGCACAATCGGGCGCAAACGCCGCACTGTGGAGCCCACAATAGCTTCCCAGGCAGGGATGCCGTGTGCGCGGTCCTGTTCAATCTGGTCAATCAAAATTACCGAATTGCGCTGAATCATTCCCATCAGCGCAATCACACCTAACAGGGCAACAAAACCAAATGGTCTGTCCAGCACCAGCAAGGCGCCTGCCACGCCGGCAATCCCCAAGGGTCCGGTCAGAAAAACCAACAATGCCCGACTGAAACTATGCAACTGCAACATCAGCAGCGTAAAAGTGATGAACAGCATGATGGGCACACCGGCAACGATAGAGTCGGAGCCCTTGGAACTTTGTTCCACAGCGCCCGCCACCTCAATGCGGTAACCGGGGGGCCATTTGTCACTGAGCGTTTTGAGCGCAGGCTGCAACTCGGCGGTAACGGTTGCACCTTGCATTCCCTCTACAATGTCACTTTGCACCGTAATGGCGTAGTCACGGTTCTCGCGCCACATTACACCGGGTTCCCAACCAAATACGGGTTTGGCAATCTGCATCAAAGGTATGGATTTGCCGGAAGCCGTTGGCAGATAGGCGTTACCAATATCAGTGATCCGGCTGCGCTCATCCAAGGGTTGGCGCAAGACGATATCAATCAGCTTGTCGCCCTCCTGAAACTGCCCCACCGCAGCCCCGTTGAGGATGGTTTTAGAGGCCTGCGCAATTGACTGACTGGTTACTCCCAAACTACGGGCCTTGGCCTGGTCCACTTCAAGTCGCAAAACCTTGACCGACTCGTTCCAGTTGTCGTTCACACCGCGCGTATTGGGGCTGTTGCGCATCGCGGCTTTTACCTCGTCAGCATAACCACGCAGGGCAATCGGGTCCTGCCCAGCAACCCGGAATTGAACGGGATAAGGCACCGGCGGGCCATTGGGCAACAACTGAACTCGCCCGCGTACTTCCGGAAACTCTTGCGCCAACAGCGTGGGCAGACTCACCCTGAGCTTTTCGCGTACTTTAAGGTCCTTGGCAACCAGCATCACCTGCGATACATTGGTTTGTGGAAACAACTGATTCAAGGAAAGATAAAAACGCGGCAACCCGGAACCGACCCACGTCGTTGCGCCGTTCACACCCGCCTCTTCACGCATTCGCTTTTCAACGCGTTTGGTGACTTCTTCATTCGCTGCGAACGCAGTCCCCTCAGGAAACCACAGCTCCACCAGAATCTCCAAGCGGCTCGAATCAGGGAAAAACTGCTGCTGCACTTTGCCCATACCCACAATGCCCATGGCAAACACCAACACCGTGACACCGATGGTGATCCAGCGATGCGTAATGCAGGCATTTAAGACGCGTCTGAATGTCACATAAAAGGGTGAATCAAACGTGTCCAAATGCGCCGTGGTGACCGGGGTTCCATCGTGGTTAAAAAACTCCTTGGGCTTGGTTTTGAGCAAAACTGTGCCCAGATAAGGCACGAAGTACACAGACACCAGCCAGCTCAATACCAACGCGATCACCGTCACGGCAAATATGGCAAAGGTGTACTCCCCTGTAACCGATTTGGCGATACCGATGGGCAAAAATCCCGCCCCTGTGATCAGGGTACCGGTCAGCATCGGCATGGCAGTGACTTCATAAGCGAAGGTGGCGGCACGCACTTTGTCGTACCCCTCTTCCATTTTGTGCACCATCATCTCGACCGCAATGATGGCGTCGTCCACCAGCAGCCCCAAGGCAATGATGAGTGAACCCAAAGAAATTTTGTGCAGGCCGATACCAAAGTAATGCATGGCCAAAAACGTCACCGCCAGCACCAGCGGAATGGTGATTCCCACCACCATGCCGGGGCGTAAGTCCACGTAGTAACGACGCCACAGCGGATGTGTTCCGGGACGACGGTGAAAGCCCAACGAAATAAAGCTCACTCCAAGCACAATAACCACGGCTTCGATCAGCGTTTTGACAAACTCCGCCACCGATGTCGCCACAGCCTTGGGCTGGTCCTGCACCTGCGCCAAGGACATGCCGACAGGCAGGTTTTTGCCGATTTTTGCAGCAGCAATATTCAAAGCTTTGCCTAGCGCGATGATGTCCCCTCCCTTGGCCATCGAAACCCCCAGCGCGATCACTTCCTTGCCCTGGTGCAGCACTTTCACCGTAGGCGGGTCCACGTAATCCATTTTGATATTGGCGATATCGCCCAGTCTCAATTGATTGCCCGAACTTCCACGGATCGGCATAGCACGCAACTGCTCTACCGTTTTCAACTGGCCTGCAACCCGGATTTGCACAATGTCCAATGGTGTATTGACCGCTCCGGCGTTCTCCACGGCGTTTTGCTGGCTCAGCTGCGACAGCACCTGATTCATGTCGAGCCCCATTTGGGCCAAGCGCTTTTGGGAAATTTCAATGAACAGCTTTTCGTCCTGCACACCAAACTGCTCAACCTTGGCCACATCCGGCACCCGTAGCAACTGCTGGCGAACATCGTCGGCAAATGATTTGACCTCGGCGTAGGTGAAGCCCTCTGCTTCCAGAGCGTAAATCACACCATAAACATCGCCGAAATCGTCGTTAAAAAACGGCCCCTGCACACCGGCGGGCAAGGTGTAGCGCATGTCATTGACCTTTTTGCGCACGGTGTACCAGACATTTGCCACCTCTGAAGGGCTGGAATTGTCTTTAAGCTCCAAGGTGATTTGGGACTCCCCCGGCTTGGAATAGCTGCGAATTTTGTCAGCGTAAGGTACCTCTTGCAGGGTACGCTCCAGCTTATCCGTGACCTGCTCAGCCACCTGTTGAGCTGTAGCGCCCGGCCATTTAGTTTGAACCACCATCGCCCGAAAGGTAAATGGCGGGTCTTCATCCTGTCCCAACTGGAAATAGGAGGCCACTCCCAGGACCATGAGCACAACCATCAAATAGCGGGTCAGCGGGCCGTGTTCCAGCGCCCACTTCGAAAGATTGAAACCCGGCTTGCCAGTATCAGCGTTACTGCTCATATCACTTGCCTGCGGCGTTAGCGTATTTGTCTTGGTATATGGTGACCTTTTGACCGGGTGACAACACGTGCACCCCGGCAGATACCACGTGCATGCCCGGCTTGAGTCCACTGCTAACTACCGCGTCATTTCCATCGGCCGTTGCGATGACCACCGGCTGAAGGTTGACCGTCATGCTGCTCACATCCAGCACCCAGACTGCTGACTTGTCTGCATCCCGGCGAAGTGCGCTCGTCGGCACTTTGATTACCTGCACACCACTGCGGTCGAAGGCCTGCGGAACCACACTGACTGTGGTACCCAGCGGCAGTGCATCTTTGGCATCCAGAGCCACTTTGACCGCAAATGTGCGCGTCACTGGGTCCGCGCTGGCCGCAACTTCCCGAACATGCCCAGAAAGCTTTTCTTTGCTATTCCAAGCAGTCACCTCAGCGCCGGAGCCGACCATCACCATGCCGATCTTGTCCTCCGCCACCGAAAATACAGCGTCGCGCGGCCCATCCTGTGCAATGCGGATCACGGGTGTGCCCGCTGACACCACCTGCCCCACCTCTGCATCGACCGAAGTCACAACGCCGGAGACATCGGACACCAGTGCGGTGTAGGCTGCCTGATTGCCCTGGCTAGATAGCTGTGCCTGCGCCTGGTCGTACTGTGCAACAGCAGCCTTCAATGTAGTTTCCCGCCGCTCCAGGTCAGCTCCACTGATAAAGTTTTGATCCTTGAGTTCTTTGTAGCGCTTGTAATCCGCGGCCGCCAGGTCCCGATTGGTGGCCGCTGCACCCAGTTGCGCGCGCGCTGCATCTGTAGCCAATTTGTAATCCTGTGGGTCAAGTTGGGCCAATACTTCGCCCGCTTTGACTCGCTGGCCAAGCTCCACTTGGCGGCGGATGATCTTTCCCGAAACGCGAAACCCCAATCGCGACTCAGCGCGCGCGCGCACCTCTCCGGCAAATTCGTAGCCGGTATGCATGCTGTCAGCGCCCACGGTAAGAACTTTGACCGCACGAATCGGCTCCTGTGCCTCCTCGTGTTTAGAGCAGCCCACTAGAAATATTGCTGATATCGCCAGCGAAGTGATGGCGTAGATTGGCTTAAATGACATTTTTGCGAGGCCGGAAATTGAATAACTAATGGAGTTCAATGGTGCTAATGACCAATTGGTTAGTAATTTAGGGGAATTGCTAATTACTGTCAAGACCAAAGCAAACAGAGCTTGCACGCATAAAGGCAAAATCAGGCCACGATGCAACACGCCAAATCTGACTCCGAGATCGGTCACTACGAGAATTTTCCGGTCGCATCCATCCTGTGTCCACCCCGCTTGCGCGCTCCGATCGCCGCGATCTACCAATTCGCCCGAACGGCTGACGACATTGCGGACGAAGGTGCCGATGACGCAGCGGAACGACTGCAAGCCCTGTGCGACTACCGCAAGCAGCTTGAACTCGCCGCCAAAGGCGACACGCCACTGGAGTCGTTCGACCCGCGTTGGAGGCTTCAATTTGCCAACCTTCAACACGCTATTGCAGCCCACGTCCTGCAAATTTCATTACTGGCCGACCTGCTCGACGCCTTTGTCCAGGACGTGGAAAAAACCCGTGATGCCGCGGGCTACGCCAGCTACAGCGAACTGCTCGCCTATTGCGCCCGATCTGCGAACCCCGTGGGTCGCTTGGTCCTGCAGCTTTACGGCGTGCAAGACCCGCTGTCGTTGTCGCAGAGCGATGCCATTTGCACCGCACTGCAACTAATCAATTTTTGGCAGGACCCGAGCGTGGATATTCCGCGAGGCCGCTACTACTTCACTCAGGAGATGATGGCCCGTGCAGGTGTCGATGCTTCTGAAGTGCTGGCCCGACTGCAAACTCCGCAAATAACCGACATGCTGCGTCAATGTGTGCAGTCAGCGCGTATGCTGATGATGCAAGGGGCGCCACTGGTGCACAAGGTCGCAGGCCGGGCCGGTTGGGAATTGCGGCTTGTAGTGCAAGGCGGACTGCGCATTTTGGACAAAATTCAATCCATGAATTTCGCCACGCTCAATGCGCGTCCCAAACTGTATGCGTGGGACTACGTTGTGCTGCTTTGGCGCGCCTTGTGGATGTGACAATAAGCCCATGACACCAGAACAATATGTGCAGGAGAAGGCGGCTGCTTCGGGCAGTAGCTTTTATTACGCCTTTCTATTTCTGCCTGCACCCCGGCGCGCAGCGATTACGGCGTTTTATGCCTTCTGTCGCGAAATTGATGATGTAGTTGACGAGATTTCAGATATTGGCGTTGCTGCCACCAAACTTGCCTGGTGGCAAAGTGAGGTGGCCAAGGCTTTTGCAGGACAACCTAACCACCCGGTCATGAAGGCGCTCATGCCGCATACCGCCGCTTACCGGATTAAACAAAACCATTTGCTTGCCGTGATTCAGGGGTGCCAGATGGATCTGGAACAAACCCGTTATCTCGACTACCCCAACCTGGAACGCTATTGCCATCTGGTGGCCGGCGTAGTGGGCGAAGTTGCCGCGGGCATATTCGGCCGCAAACAGGAGGAGACCACCCGGTATGCCCATGTGCTGGGTCAAGCCCTTCAACTGACCAATATCATCCGTGACGTGGGTGAAGATGCTATGCGGGGGCGAATCTATTTGCCGGTGAATGAGCTTCAACAGTTTGATGTGAAAGCGCACGAAATCCTGAAGCGCACCTATTCGGATCGGTTTGTGGCCCTCATGCAGTTTCAGGCTACGCGTGCCCACGGGCTTTATGACGAAGCACTGCGACTTCTGCCGGACGCCGACCGGCGCAACCAAAAGCCCGGCCTCATGATGGCCAGCATTTACCGCGCGCTATTGCGCGAAATTGAAGCAGACAACTTTCAGGTACTGCACCAGCGTGTGCGCCTGACACCGCTGCGCAAATTGTGGCTGGCATGGAAGGTTCAGGCGCTGGGGCGTCTGTGAACCATGCAGGACTGCAGCAAATGAAACTGGCGGTCATCGGAGCGGGCTGGTCGGGCTTGGCCGCTGCCGTGAGCGCCACGAAACAGGGTCATAAAGTAACGGTTTTTGAGGGCTCTCGCACGCTGGGCGGTCGGGCAAGAGCAGTCCCGGTCACGCTGCCCGACGGTAACGCCCTGTTGCTCGACAATGGCCAACACATCCTGATCGGCGCTTATACCGAAACGCTCCAATTGATGCAGTTCGTTGGCGTGAACCCGGACGAACTGCTACTGCGCCTGCCGCTTACTTTGCAATACCCCGATGGCAGCGGACTCAAGCTTCCCGACTGGCTCAGCCCTTTAGACGCCTTGGGCGGCATACTGCAAAACAGCAGCTGGAGCTGGAAAGACAAAGGGTCACTGTTACGCGCAGCCACTGTTTGGCAACTGCAAGGTTTTCGATGCCCTGCGCAAACGACTGTTCAGAGTCTATGCAGTGGACTGACGCAACGCGTGTTGCAGACACTCATTGAACCGCTATGCGTATCCGCCCTCAATACACCGGCAGAGCGCGCCAGTGCGCAGGTGTTTTTGCGGGTTTTAAAAGACTCCCTGTTCGGCGTGCGTGGTGGCTCCAACTTGCTCCTGCCCAGGACCGACCTGACCGCGCTTTTCCCGCAAGCGGCTGCAACATGGTTGGAGAAGCAGGGATTTAGCGTACACACGGCTTCGCGGGTGGAGTCCGTTTCGCAAAACGAGTCCGGCGATTGGATTATCAAAGGCACCGCTTTTGACGGCTTGTTTGACGCGGTGGTACTTGCCGCATCCGCGTCCGCAACTGCCAAACTGCTGGACCAGAGTGCACCGCAATGTGCGCCGCCACTTGGACAAGTTATGAAGCGCTGGACAGCACAGGTCCAAGCCATACAGTTTGAAGAAATTGCAACCGTTTATGCCCACGCGCCCAACATACAACTGGCACAACCCATGTTGGCCTTACACAATGACACAGAGCACCCGGCGCAGTTCGTGTTTGACAAAGGTCAACTCGGCGGACCGCCCGGTCTATTAGCATTGGTCGTCAGCGCCAATACGGAGAATCGGGAGGCAGTGCAGGCCAAAGTGATCAGACAGGGGAACGCGCAACTGGCGCATTTTTTGGACACCAGTCGCTTGATGGCCGTGCAAACCATTGTCGAAAAGCGAGCGACTTTTGCCTGCACGCCGGACCTGCAAAGGCCGGCCGCCTGCATTGCGCCAGGTTTGTTTGCATGCGGTGATTATGTAGAAGGTCCATACCCTGCAACGCTGGAAGGCGCGGTGCGCAGTGGCATTTATGCGGCTGGCGCGGCGTTTGCAAACAGAGCCCTGCCACCTAGATTGAACCCTTAAGATAGCCCCACGCACGAAGCGCACACCTTGAAACGCACACTGAAAATTATTGGTATCTTGTTGGCGATCGCCGTGATTCTGGCATCGGCAGCGGCCGCATGGTATGTCTACAGCAAGCAGCCCAAGCGCAGCGGCACAGTTGAAATGTCGGGGCTCAGTGCCAGCGTGACCGTGCAATATGACGAGCGCGGCGTGCCGCACATCCGCGCAGAAAACCAGGCAGACATGTACCGCGCATTGGGATACGTCCATGCGCAGGACAGGCTGTTTCAAATGGAAGTCATGCGGCGTCTGGCAAAAGGCGAGCTGGCAGAAATTCTGGGCGCCAAGTTTTTGGATGCCGACAAGTTATTCCGCACTCTGGGCATACGTTCCTACGCGGAAAGCTATGCGGCAAATCTGGACCAGAACAGTCCGGCGGCAGCTGCTTTGAGCGCATATCTGGACGGCATCAATCAATTCCAAAGCACCCACAAGCCACCCATCGAGTTCAATATTCTGCACATACCGCGGCGGCCATTTACGCAGGAAGATTCGATCGCCATTTCGGGTTATCAGGCCTACAGCTTTGCCGCCGCGTTCAAAACCGAACCGGTCATGACCTTTATCCGCGACAAGCTGGGTCCCGAATACCTCAAAGAATTCGACACCGAATGGCACCCCATGGGTGTACTTGAACCGGTGGCAACTGCCAAACCGACCCAACCGTTGAATGATGGCGACTGGCAAAGCCTGACGCAGGTGGCGACTGTCAGCCGCCAAGCCATGGAGCTCGCCGGATTGCCCATGTTTCAGGGCAGCAATGCCTGGGTCGTTTCCGGCAAACGCACCGCCAGTGGTAAACCGCTGCTCGCGGGCGATCCGCACATCGGTTTTTCCGTACCTGCAGTTTGGTACGAAGCGCATTTGAGCAGTCCGGGATTTGAATTGTACGGCCACTTTTTGTCGCTCAATCCTTTTGCGCTGCTGGGCCACAACCAGAAATTCGGCTGGAGCCTGACGATGTTCGAAAACGATGACGTCGACCTTGTTGCAGAGCGCACCAACCCGGCCAATCCCGACCAGGTCTGGTACCAGGACCATTGGGTCGACATGGCCACGCACACCGAAACCATTAATGTGAAAAACGCCGAGCCGGTTCTGCTGAAGTTGCGCCACTCGCCACACGGCCCCATCATCACCGACGCTTTCAAAGCCAATTACGGCCGCACACCGATTGCCATGTGGTGGGCCTTGCTGGAAACCGAAAATCCACTGCTGGACGCTTTTTACGAACTAAACCGCGCCGACACCCGGAACAAAGCACGCCAAGCGGCCTCCAAAATTCACGCCCCCGGCCTCAATATTCTTTGGGCCAACGCGGGCGGTGACATTGCCTGGTGGGCAGCCGGAAAAATCCCGCAACGCCCGCCCGGCGTGAACCCGATGTTCATTCTGGACGCGTCCAAAGGTGAGGCCGAAAAGCCGGGTTTTTATAACTTCAACTTCAACCCGCAGGAAGAAAATCCACCGCGTGGATACATCGTCTCCGCCAACAATCAGCCCGGCGCGGGCAGTGCGTTGCCGGTACCGGGCTATTACCTATTACCGGACCGCGTTCAGGAACTTAATGCCCATTTGAGCGACGCCACGGAAAAGTGGGACATCGCCAAAACCAAGGCCCTGCAACTCGATGCCTGCAATGGCTACGCACTACGGGTCTTGAAAGAAGCCCTGCCGATCCTGGAGGCTGTCATCACGGACCCCAACGAGAAGGCTTTCATGGAGCCTATGCAAAAGTGGGACGGCTGCTACACGCAGGACAGCATCGCCGCCACGCTGTTTAGCCAGTTCAGCTACGAACTAGCTAAAGCTGCTTTTGCAGATGAATTGGGTGAGGTGCAGTTTGCCAACCTGCTTGGCACACCGGCATTGGACCACGCCCTTCCCTTGCTGTTGGCCAACCCCAAATCGCCCTGGTGGAACAACGTGGACACACCGGCCACGGAAAATCGCTTTGAGATCGTGCGCATTGCCTGGTCCAACACGCTCAAACACTTGACTGGTCTTTACGGCACCACGCTGACCGACTGGACTTGGGGACAGACCCATACGCTTACCCACTTACACCCTTTGGGGCGAGACAGTGCTTTGCGCTATCTTTTCAATGTGGGGCCGTATTCCGTTCCGGGTGGCCGTGAGACACCCAATAACTTTTCTGAACGCGTGGGACCTGCCCCTTGGCACGTGAGCTACGGGCCCTCAACTCGCAGGATTATTGATTTCGCCAGCCCCGGGAAGGCTGAGGGTATCAATCCGGTTGGACAAAGCGGCGTCCTATTTGACAAGCACTATGCCGATCAGGCTGAGCGGTTTGCGCAAGGCATTTATGCGCCCATGCATTTGAGTGCACCGGATGTCGCCGCCAACACAAAAAGCACGCTGGTACTTCAGCCGTTCCTAAAATAATGGACAATTGTTCCACTCACAGTGGGACTTCGCCTAGTACGCCAGCCGAACAGTGCTGACGATTCGCGCTGCGGAATTGCACCGTAGAAGACCGGATTGAACCCAATGACTGCCTTAAGGGAAGCAGTGGTGCGGGTAAACCTTTTGGTAAACCAGACCGATGATGCGCTACATGCGCCGCTTTCAGGGTTGTTCTGATCTTCGCCCAGTGCGACCATACATGCTTCGTGCGATTCCTTACAGGTACGCAGAAGGTGACATGGCCACCATTGCGGGTGGGCACTTGTGCCTCCCGCTTAGGCGGTTTCTCAGACAACCCTAAACCTCTTCGTGCGATGGCCAAGGCCGCGCCCATGTGAACTGATATTCCATTTCTTTGCGCGTGGTTCACCGCGCCAATCACCGACGTGTACGCCAGGTTGACTTCTATGACATCAACACCGCGCCGCAACGCTGCAGCCTTGATGCTAGAGATCACCTTGTTGCTGGCAACCCGAGTTCGACACCAAATTGCAAATTTGGCCTGTTTCTGACATCCGTAGTCAATTAAATCAAGCACTTAGCGTGCTTTTTCAAAAATTCTTGTAGTGGCAATTTCACTTGACAAAAGTGTTGGCAATAAATTTGTAATTTGCTACACTTCTGTCATGTTCATCAAGCTCACTCGTTCGGGGGCCCACACCTACGCTCAGCTCGTTGAGTCCTTCCGCGACGAGAACGGTAAGCCGCGCCAACGCACGGTTGCCACCATTGGGCGAATTGATGAGTCTGATGGCGCCGTTGATTCTTTGCTCAAGGGCCTATTGCGTGCACGTGGCAAAGCCACGGATTTGGTGGCCGCCGCTCAGGTGGAGTTTGAATCAGCGCTGGCCCTTGGTGACGTGTGGGCGCTGGATCAACTTTGGAAGGAGCTCGGCTTTGAAGGCCTTGCCCGCGTGTTCCGCAAAGCCCGCTACACCACGCCGGTTGAACACGCTTTGCGTGTGATGGTCTTTAACCGGTTGTGTGATCCGGAGTCCAAACTCGGTGTGTTGCGCTGGCTGGAAACGGTGAGCATTCCGGAGGTGGATACGGCCAGTCTGACCCACCAACAACTCCTGCGCAGCATGGACGCCCTGATGGACCACCAGGAGGCCGTGGACGATGTGGTGGCTAATCTGCTGCG
>CANBYM010000023.1 GCA_947373605.1 Comamonadaceae bacterium | reverse complement strand
CTACGAAGAGTTTCTTCAGGCCGTTCGGGACCCCTCGCATGAAGAGCACGATGCAATGCGCAGATGGTGCGGTGGTCCGTTCGACCCAATGGGGTTTGACGTCAACTCAGCCAATCGCGACATTCGCAGATGGCTCATAGAAGCTGAATAAATCCAGTTGCTGCAACACCGAAGTCAAGGTGACTTAGCCGGACGCATACCTTGCATCGCCCACCAGGCAAGCCTTCTAAGTCATTGATTTAGAAGGCTTTTTATTTTCCGATTGTTGATTGATTGCGCTTATATCTTGGTTGTACGGAAAAAATACGGACAATTGGCCTTTAGGTGTACGGTTTTTTATCGGTCTGCTGCGAACGAGCACTGCAACCGCATGCAATTGCAACAGTCGTTCAACGTGCGTTGAACGGGTGTACACGAAACGTAGACAAACCGTTGCAGGCATCAGTCGCAAGTTAATCAGACAAAAAGAAACACAGCGGGTTAGGGCTGGGTTAGCTTCGGATCAATTCAGGGATTAAATACCGACTTTTGAATTTAGTTTGCGTGTGCGCTCTACCGCAGCCTTTAACTCATTAGCAGCCACGCCAACTTCCATTGAAGTTTTATTGAAGTATTGGCTAGATAAAAGCTCTTCATGAACACCACCAAATCTCTTTTTTTCAGCTATGTCGGCAAGTATTGCTGCGATTGCATAAAACTCCTGATGCTTCGCTAAAAGTCTTCGGTATTCACCGTAATTACCGTAAGTCCTTTCACCCTCACCAATAAGCCAATTTACCAAGTTGCATTTGTGGTTTTTTAAAACTGTGGAAGCGCAGAGATTTGTATTTTTTTGAACGTCTGAAAGAAGCTGTGATTTGCATAACAAATGTTCACTATAAAAATTTTCTAAAGTTATTACTGTTTCCAAAACACGCACTCCCTAATCGCAATTTCAATTGCTTTAGCTGTTTTGCTTGAGTCTGTTAATTAGTGCTTTATGCGTCCATTTTCTTTACAAAATGTATTCATTAGTGTGCGATTGACCTGACGGGTTTCTTCGGACCAATCTCAACTTGACTGTCTGGTCAAAATTCACCGGTCAGGTCAGGTCAGGTCAGATCGAGTACTTAACTGATGCATGCACCTGTCATTCCAGTTGATAGAAAGCGATTCCGTTACCGCCATTAGCTTTGACTCTGTACATCGCGCTGTCGGCGTACCGCAATAAATGTTCAATTTCTTCGCCATCGTTTGGAAACAAACTCACGCCGAGGCTACCGGAGATTAAGACTTCCTTGCCCGATAGTACAAATGGGGTGCTTAAGCTTGCCAGAATTTTGTTTGCAATAAGTTCTACTGATTGCGAATCGGAAATGTCATTAATGATGACGGCAAACTCATCACCACCCAACCGCACAAGACTGTCTGTTGCTCTTATAGATCGGGCCATCCGTTGTGATGCCTCCACTAAAAGTAGATCGCCGACAGCATGTCCTCTAGTGTCATTCACCTCTTTAAATTTATCAAGGTCAATCAAAATCATCGCAATTAACTTACCGCTTCGCTCGTGAACGTGCACCGCATGCTTCCAGCGCTCTTGCATCATTCTGCGATTTGGCAAATTCGTTAGTAAGTCAAAGTTGGCCTGCTGCCAGTACATCGACTCAGCTCGCTTTTGCTCCGTTATGTCATGTGCAATACCGTAGACGCCCAAGACTTCGCCCTTTGGTCCAACAAGTGGCATTTTTGTTGATACATTCCACGCATCGCGCCCGTCAGCCCAGACTTCATGGTGAATTTGGTTAAGCTGGGGGGTTAGCGTGGTCATGATTTCAAGCTCTTCTTTGCGGGTTTGCTCCGCATGGCCGGCGCCATAGAAATCAGCATCAGATTTCCCAATTGCATCATTGGTGTCGGTCAGTCCATAGCGGACAGCAAGCGCCTTATTTACCCGCGTAAACCGACTTTCGGTATTTTTAAAGTAGATTTGGTCTGGAACGCTGTCCATCATGGCGTGTAACAAGTCGCGCTCAGTTTTGAGTAATACCAATGCACTATGCCGCTTGGTCACATCACGCCACTGAACTACGTGCCCCAGACATTCTCCATCCACGATGTGGTCGTAAACCAATCGTTCAAACCACAAGCCACTTTTTAGGCGTATGTAATTTGTCTCTTCACTTAAGTTTTGCCCTGTTGAGGCAGAAAGTGAACTGGCATCTTGTTCGGGCTCCAAAAGCATTGCCAGCTTATGCTTGTGCAGTTCCGCTTGAGGCATTCCTATGACTCGGGAAGCCTCCAACTTCCACAGGCCACAGAACTTGCTGTTGGCATAGACCACCCTCTTGGACAGATTGAATAGAGCTATGCCGTCGGGGGTTGAGTCTAGTATCGTGGAGATCACCGACTCTCCAGAAAAATCTGCCATTCAAATTCACTTAAATTAGTTTCGTTTTTATCAAAATTTACCTCCTCGAATTATCGTCTACAGGATGGAAGCGCATTGGCAGTATGTTGCACTTGCCTAGAAAATCATTTCACTTCTATTGGACGGAAGGAGGCGTTCAAAGCCAGACCTGTTGCGCCGAGCTCAGTTTGAACTTTGAGAGACGTTGAACTAAAAATCCTCCTTGAAGAAACGCGTTTGAATTAAAGCAACACGTACTAATGAGTGTGTTTGTGTGTACCATGACAGTAGTCAAAATGATTTGATAAACAAGTGATTTTTGCTGCTTATGCAATTTGACAAGCAAAATGCCTCTAACTCGACTGCTGCCATATGCATCTAGTCCAATAATCTAAAGGTCAACGTGATTAAAACAATACTAGTAATTGATGACTCCAAAAGCTCTCGATTGGCTGCAAAGTTGGTGCTTCAGAAGGCTCGGTTCAATGTTATCGAAGCAGAAGATGGGCGGGCAGCCTTGGCATTGCTCGATGGGCGCGAAGTCAATATGGCCATTTGTGATGTCAACATGCCAGTCATGGGCGGAATCGAATTTGTAAAAGCAGTTAAATCGTTGCGTCTCTACAAATTTCTGCCAATTTTGATGCTCACCACTGAGTCGCAGGAAGCCGCCAAGTTGAAAGGCAAAGAGGCCGGTGCCACTGCTTGGATGGTCAAGCCATTTAAGCCCGAACAACTTGTAAGTGCAGCAAACAAGCTCTGTACTTAGACTATCGCTTACTAGGCAAGCTTAGAATAAGAATGCAGTTGCGGCAATACGAAATTCCATTTTTTGGGCTTCAAGCGACATTGAATTAATTTGAAATTGATTTGCTTCGTGTATTTCGTGGAGGTGGTTTGTCACCATCACTATCGGCAAAAAGTTCTACAAAAAGCTGCCTGAGCCACATATTAGCAAGGTCTCTGTTGAACTTCGCATGCCAAAACAGATTGATGACAATGTCGGGCAGCCGTGCCGGGTGCGGCGAAGTGACGAGTCCAAAAGGGACTTCGCACCTTTGCGCAAACCGTTCCGGCAGCGTGGCGATGAGATCTGTCGTCTGCAATACATGACCCACTGCTATGAAGTGTGGGAGCATGAGCCGCATTTTGCGTTTGATGCCGGCGCGCTGCAGTAGTCCATCAATCTCGCTATGTCCCGTGTTGGCAGCTACCACACCTACATGGTCCAACTCGGTAAATTGATTGAGCGTCATTGGTGATCTGGCAGACGGGTGACCGTTTCGAAAGACGCACACATACTTGTGGCGAAACAAGCGTCTCTGGAAGAAACCCGTTTGCAAGTTGGGTAACAGGCCCAGCGCCAGGTCAACGGTGCCGGACTCCATATCCTCCTTGAGGTTCCCGGCGTTTGGGCGGACCGTGTTTATCCGCACATTCGGCGCCACCTTGGACAGGGCAACCATCAGGGGCGGCATAAAGTACATCTCTCCAATATCGGTCATTGCCAACTGGAAACTGCGCGTGCTGGTGAGTGGGTCAAAAGTATCGCGTGTGGTGAGCGCGGACTGTAATGCGTTGAGCGCGTAAATCACAGGCTCTGCTAAGTGCAGGGCATAAGGCGTGGGTTCCATTCCGCGCGAGGTTCGTAAAAACAATTCGTCTTTCAACGCCGCGCGCAGGCGCTTAAGTGCATTGCTGACCGCAGGCTGCGTTAACCCCAGTTTCTCAGCCGAGGTGGATACGCTGCGATCCAGCAGCATCTGGTTGAAGACTACCAGCAGGTTTAAGTCAATTTCACGCAGTTCCAAACAGTACCCCAATATTCACAGCAGTGATTCCCCCTATGGGTTTCACTATATCGACTTATAGGGCGCAAGTCTCCAGAATCGGCGCAAACAGGAGACAAGGGCAGTAGCCCAAGAAAATATGGAACTCGTCGTAGAACCACTCAACGTGCGTCTGAACGTGGATAGCGGAAGTAATCTGCTGGACGTGCTCAGAGCCAACCAGCTGCCGATTTCCTACAGTTGTATGTCGGGGCGATGCGGCACCTGCCGCTGCCGTGTGGTGTCTGGCCATGTCATCAACAGCGGTCCTGAGGCAGGCCGTCCCCAATGTGAAAAAGACGACTACGTATTAGCCTGTCAGTCAGTGCTGACCGAAAACTGCAGTATCGAATTGCCCGATGTGGGCGAGGTCGTGGTGCACACCGCGCGCATTGTGAAAGCGACGGTCACTGCCATTGAAGCAGCAACGCATGACATCCGCCGCATTCGAGTCAAGTTAGCCAAGACGATTGAATTCAGTCCCGGGCAGTATGCAACGGTTCAGTTCACTCCGGAACACATCCGTCCCTACTCCATGGCCGGATTGCACGATGACGGCGAATGGGAGTTCCAGATTCGCCGGGTGCCTGACGGCCGCGTCACCGCATTCATTTTTGATGAATTGCAGGTGGGTGCTGCGCTGCGCATCAGCGGCCCACTGGGTACTGCTTACCTGCGTAAAAAACATACGGGTCCCATGCTCTGCGTGGGCGGCGGCACGGGATTGGCTCCGGTGCTATCCATCATCCGCGGCGCATTGGCGGCGGGTATGCAGAACCCTATTCACCTGTATTTCGGAGTTCGCAGTGCACAGGATGTGTATGACGCAGAGAGGCTACAGGCATTGGCCGCCGCGAACCCGAATGTAAAAGTCCGCATCGTCGTCGCCACGGGGGCAGCCGGTGCGGGCCAGCAAAGCGGGCTGGTCACAGACGCCATTGAAAAGGACTTGGGCAATCTGGCGGGTTGGCGCGCTTATCTGTGTGGCGCACCGGCCATGGTTGACGCCCTCAACTTGCTCGTAACCCGCATGGGTGTAGAGCCCAGCCATGTCCACGCCGATGCCTTTTATCCCAGTGGCATCTAGTGTTCACTGCATTTTTTGAAAACTGAGCAACCTAAGGAGACACGCAATGAATGAAACGAATTCGGTATTTCCCCAGAGCCCTACTTGGCCGGGTGATGGTACAAGCCGCGTACCCTTTTGGGCCTATACCCGCGAGGACTTGTACAAGAAGGAACTGGACCGCCTTTTTTATAACAAGCATTGGTGCTACGTTGGGTTGGAGGCAGAGATTCCCAATGCGGGGGACTTCCGGCGCACGGTGGTGGGCGAGCGTTCTGTAGTTATGGTGCGCGATCCTGAGGGCCATGTGAATGTGGTGGAAAACGTGTGCGCCCACCGCGGTATGCGCTTTTGCCGCGAGCGCAATGGACACGCCAAGGATTTCTTTTGTCCGTACCACCAATGGAACTACAGCCTGAAGGGGGACCTGCAGGGCGTGCCTTTTATCCGCGGCGTCAAGCAAGAGGGAAAAGTGAACGGAGGCATGCCCAAAGACTTTAAGGTGGCCGACCACGGGCTCACCAAATTGAAGGTCGCAGTGCGTGGGGGTGTTGTGTTCGCATCCTTTGATCATGACGTTGAACCCTTTGAAGAGTTTCTTGGCCCGACTATCTTGAAATACTTTGATCGCGTATTTGATGGTCGCAAGCTGCAGATTCTTGGATACCGTCGTCAGCGCATTCCGGGCAACTGGAAGCTGATGCAGGAAAACATCAAGGACCCGTACCATCCCGGCCTGCTGCACACCTGGTTCTCCACCTTTGGCTTGTGGCGCGCAGATAACAAGTCCGAGTTGAAGATGGACGAACACTTCCGCCACGCGGCCATGATCTCCACACGTGGCCAAGGTGGAAAAAACGCCGACGTGGTTTCCGGAGTGGACAGCTTTAAAGATCAGATGAAGGTCAATGATCCGCGCCTGCTGGACATCGTGCCCGAGCACTGGTGGGGCGGCCCTACCGCGGTGATGACCACGATATTTCCCAGCGTGATCATCCAGCAGCAGGTCAACAGCGTATCAACACGCCACATACAACCCAATGGCCATGGATCGTTTGACTTTGTGTGGACGCACTTCGGCTTTGCAGATGACACACCCGCGATGACCGAGCGCCGTTTGATTCAGGCCAATCTGTTCGGCCCGGCCGGATTTGTATCCGCCGATGATGGTGAAGTGATCGAATGGTCGCAGCAAGGCTTTGAGCAAAAGCCGGCGCACCGTACGGTGATCGAGATGGGCGGATACGACATTGGCGATGCCGATCACATGGTGACAGAGACCTTGATACGTGGCATGTACAACTACTGGCGCAAAGTGATGGGGGAATAAACATGATTGACTTCAAGACTTACTTCGAACTGCTCAACCTCTACAGCGACTACGCCATGGTCTGCGACTCCGCCGAGTGGGAAAAATGGCCCGAGTTCTTTGTAGAAGAAGGCACCTACCGTCTGCAACCCCGCGAAAACTTTGACCAAGGGCTGCCGCTGTGCCTCTTGGCGCTGGAGAGCAAGAACATGATTCGTGACCGGGTGTACGGCGTTAAAGAAACGATGTACCACGACCCCTATTACCAGCGACATATTGTTGGCACGCCGCGTGTGGTGTCCGTAGAACGCGACATATACGGTGAGCGCATCACTTCGGAAGCTAACTACACGGTGATTCGTACCAAGTACGACGGGGACTCCACCGTCTTCAATGTGGGCTATTACCGCGATGTGATCGTGCGCACACCGGAGGGCTTGAAGTTTCAGTCCCGTCTGTGTGTATACGACAGCGAAATGATTGCCAACTCCATCATTTATCCCATTTAAGGAAAAAGAAAATGGCTGAAAACTGGCAGGACGCCGCTGCACGTGAAGATGTACCCGAAGCCGATGTGATCGGCGTGCAAGTGGGAGGAAAGGAAATTGCACTGTACGAAGTAGAGGGGGAAGTCTTTGCCAGCGACAACGTCTGTACCCACGGACATGCGCGCATGAGCGATGGATTCCTCGAGGGTCGGGAAATCGAATGTCCTTTGCACCAGGGCAAGTTTGATGTGTGCACAGGACAAGCCCTGTGCGCGCCGTTGACCGAAAACATCAAGACCTATGCAGTACGTATTGAGAACATGCGCGTGATGCTGAAGCTCGACTGAATCAATCTGGAGAAAATCATGGAAGACAACAATCGGTTTGACTCTCTGGGCCGCCTGGAAGACCTGCCACAGGACTACCGCGACCTACTCACCCGGCGCAATCTGGTTCCGCTTTGGCCCAGCCTGCGCGGCGTGTTGCCACCCAATATCCCGACGCGCAAGACACAGACTACGCATTGGCCCTATAGCCAGATACGGGAGTTGCTGATTCAGGCGGGTGAACTGACACCCATCGAGAAGGCGGAGCGCCGTGTGCTGGTGCTGGCCAATCCGGGTCATGGACTCACCAATATGCAGGCGAGTGCCGCCATGTATCTGGGGATGCAGCTGCTGTTGCCCGGCGAACTGGCCCCGGTGCATCGGCACACGCCCAATGCAGTGCGCATGGTGGTGGAGGGCGAGGGCGCCTGGACGCTGGTGGGTGGCGAGAAGTGTCCGATGCAGCGCGGTGACCTGATTCTTACGCCCACAGGCTTGTGGCACGAACACGGCCACGATGGCACCGAGCCGGTGATCTGGCTGGATGTGCTGGATCTGCCGCTGGTCTATTACACAGAAACGTCTTACCACCTGGAAGGCCCAAGCCAGAGTGTCACCACCGGCCAGGGTTTCAAGTCCTATGCCCGCGGCGGTGTGGCACCCACCAAAGTGTCTCAACGGTCGAACAAGGCCTACCCCATGCTTCGCTACCCCTGGGTCGAAGCCAAGGCGGCATTGCTGTCACTGGCGGAGGAACAAATCGGACCGGACGCGGTGCAAGTTACTTATATCAATCCTGAGACGGGTGCGGATGTAGAAAACATCCTGGGCTTTTATGCGCTCATGTTGCGTCCCGGTGAGACCCTGCGCCTGCCTGCGCGCTCACCGGCGCAGGTGTTCCATCAGATCGAAGGGCAGACCGATGTGCAAGTGGAAGCCACTGCTTTCACGATGGTCGAGGCAGACACCTGCTGCGCTCCGGGCTACACAGCAGTAACGCTGAAAAACCGCTCCGACAGCACGCCGGCATTTTTGTTTGTAGCCGATGAAGCGCCACTGCATCGAAAGTTGGGCGTGTACGAGAACCGGGGTTGAGCCCCATCCCTTTCCACATTTATATTAGAAAGCATTTATATGCCCCAATACTTGTTTAGCCCCCCACCCGCCATGTCCTTGGGCATCCGTGGCTCGGACACCCGCTTTCCCATCAATCGGCCCTTCTTTGTTGGTCGCAATTACCACGCCCACGCCGTCGAGATGGGGCGCCCGGTCGATAAATCGGTAGAGCGTCCGTTTTACTTCACCAAGGCACCGCAGACGCTGACGGCGTCGGGTGCAACCGTGGCCTATCCACCCGAGACGAGCAACTACCATTTTGAGATGGAGATGGTCGTTGCCATTGGCAAGGCAGGCTTTCGTGTCAAAGCCGAAGACGCACACAGTGTGATTTATGGCTACGCGGCGGGGCTGGACATGACACGCCGCGATTTGCAGCTGGTTGCCCGCGACAAGGGACGACCCTGGGACCTTGGCAAGGATGTGGAACAGTCTTCCGTATGTTCGGAGATCGTGCCCATGCAAGGTGTGGTGATTGACAGCGGCGCCATCGCTTTAGAATTGAACGGCCAGACGAAACAATCGTCCAATGTGGACAAGCTGATCTGGAATGTGCGTGAAATCATTGCGGATCTCTCGCTTTTCTACCACCTGCAACCGGGCGATTTGATTTACACCGGCACTCCCGAAGGCGTGGGTCCGGTGGTCGCCGGCGACCAAATCACCGGCCGCGTGGCGGGTGTGGCCGAAGTAGCTTTGAATATTGGCGCACCCGAGTAGGCACACGCAATGAAGCTTTACAACTTTTTTCGCAGTGGTACATCGCACCGCCTTCGGATAGTGCTTAACCTCAAGGGTCTGAGTTACGACTACATGGCCGTCGACTTGCGCAAGAACGAGCATCTGGGTGCGGCCTTCAAAGCACTGAACCCGCAAGGCCTGGTGCCGGCGCTGGTGGATGGCGACCGGGTGCTGACGCAATCGGTTGCCATCATCGAATGGCTTGAGGAGCGCTATCCCATGCCCGCGTTGTTGCCCGCGGACGTAAACGACCGTGCCCATGTGCGGGCCCTAGCGGCCATCGTCGGTTGCGACATCCACCCGGTGAACAACAAGCGGATTCTGGACACGCTGCGCGCCGGTTTTGGTGCTGACGATGCCGCCATCAACCAGTGGTGTGGTAAGTGGATCGGTGATGGTTTTGATTCTTATGAAGCCCTGTTGGCAGCCGACACGCGGCGCGCCGATTTCAGCTTCGGCAATATGCCGACCATTGCCGATGCGTACCTGATACCGCAAATCGAAAGTGCGCGCCGCTTCAAGGTGGATCTGAATCGCTGGCCGCTGATCATGGCAGTGGAGGCGAAGTGCAATGCATTGGATGTTTTTAGGCTCGCTGCACCAATGGTGCAGCCCGACGCCACCTGAAAGCATTTACATCTGTCATTGCTTGAATGGCGGGTGCCTATCCGCCTGCATTCATGGACTGCAGCGCCTGCACCCGAAAGGCAGTCGGGGTTAAGCCGGTTTGCTTTTTGAAAAAGCGCGCAAAGTACGCCTCGTCTTGAAAGCCCAACAGGTTGGCAATTTGCTTGACGCCGCCTACCGAGTACACCAGCTCGCGCTGTGCTTCGTGCATGATGCGGGCGTTCACAACGTCCTGGCTTGATACATTGAGTACCTCGCGGCAAAGCCGGGTGAGGTGACCGGGGGTCAGACCCATGTCCTGTGCGTAGCTTTCCATCCTGCGCCGTTTGCGAAAGTGTTCATCCACCAGCGCCCGGAATTTCTCTATCTGCTGCGCCTTGCGGGAGTTGTTCACCATCGGGGCGGGATTCAACACATCGCTCAAGCGCGCAACCTGTACGAATAAGGCCACCAGCAAGGACATGCCGGCAGCAACCTGCCCCAAGGCATGCATGCGCCATTCGCGCTCAACACCAAGAAATAGCGGCATGAGGGCCTCGGCATGCCTACTGGATTCATCCAATTCCAAAACTGCAGGTTTGCGCAACACCGTCAGCAGTTCGGGCATGAGCGCAGTGGCCATCCACTCCAGCGGCTTTTGAGCGGCGGTAACCACCGGGCCATCCACATCCGGGGTGAACTCAAACCCATGCACGTTTTGGGAAGGTATGACGATGAGTGATGGGCTGCGGAATTTGTAGCGCGCATCGTTGATACGCACCTCGCCACCACCGCTGCGAAGGTACAGGATCTGGATAAACGCCTCGTGCGTGTGGGGCTGAATGTTGAAGTTGTAAGAGGATGATCGCACGTGAATCCACTCGAACTGAAAGGCATTTTTCCAGCCGCTTTGCGACTGATCGCCATAGAGATCGTAGTTGGGAATGGATTTTTTCATTAGGGTAAGTCCTAGGCGTCAATGCATGAATTGTCCTAGTGACTGCATGATTCGTCAAATCATAAAGCCGCTTGCGCCGCCACACTACCGCCACTTCTTAAGGTAACGGGAATGAACGCAAGACATTGGTTAGATTTGCAAGGACGGGTTTGTGTTGTTACTGGCGCAGCCAGCGGTATCGGTGCGGCTATTGCCGCGGAACTGTCGCTGTGCGGCGCCAAAGTTGCATTGTTGGACCGCAACGTACAAGGCTGCGAAGCGTTGGCACAACAACTGTTGGAACGAGGCTGCGAAGCGCTGGCGCTGGCCTGCGATACGACTTCCGAGGCGCAAGTACAGGCCGCAGCAGATCGGGTGGGACGTGAGCTGGGTGTTTGCTATGCGCTCGTCAACAATGCGGGCCTGCTGCGCCCCGGCGCGCTTGACGCTGTGCCCCTGGAAGACTGGAACCATGTGATGAGCGTCAACCTCACCGGTTACCTGCTGTGTGCACGCACGTTTGCACGGCCTATGCGCGACGCCGGGCAAGGCGCACTGGTGCATGTGGCATCGATTGCAAGTCATTTTCCGCAAACTGCTAGTGGCGCCTACAGCGCCAGCAAGGCAGGCGTGCTGTTGCTGTCGCGCCAGATGGCGGTGGAGTGGGGCGCAGAGGGTATTCGCAGCAATGCCATCTGCCCCGGAATGATTCGCACCCCGCTGTCCGCCAGATTTTATGAAGAGCCCGGCTTTGAAGCCCGACGCGCCGCCGTAACGGCCAGCCGCCGCGTTGGCGAGCCACAGGACATTGCCGATGTGGCCGCATTTCTGGCTAGCCCGCGCTCGTCCTATGTCAATGCAGCTGAGCTCACGGTAGATGGTGGCATGTCATCGATGTTGATGGACATGGTGCCGCGACCGGGCTTCAACCAAACCCGGCAGAACTGATTTTTTTCGGAGAACCCCATGTCGCAAAACTTTGAATGTGATCTCGTTGTGGTCGGCTCCGGTGCCGCCGGACTCGCCGCTGCCATAACCGCCAAAAAGCGCGGGCTTGACGTGGTGGTGCTGGAGAAGGAGCCGGTATTCGGTGGCACCACGGCGCTCTCCGGAGGCGTGTTGTGGATACCGCTCAACCTCCATGGCCGCAAGCAAAATCCCGCGGATACGCGCGAGGCGGTTCGTACCTACATGCAGCAGGAAACCGGCAGCTACTTCGACGCCGCAGCGGTGGATGCATTCATTGAAAACGGCCCGAAGATGTTGGAGTTTTTTGAGCGCGAGACTGCCATGAAATTCGTGCCCACGCTGTACCCGGACTACCACCCCACGGTGGCCGGTGGTGTCGATATAGGCCGCTCTATATTGGCTGCGCCCTACGACATCCGGGAGTTGGGAAAGGACATGCAGCGCCTCAAGCCGCCGCTTAAGACCATCACCTTTATCGGCATGATGTTCAACTCGTCCAATGCCGACCTCAAGCATTTCTTTCAGGCCACCAAGTCGCTGACCTCGTTTGTGTATGTGGCCAAGCGACTGGTTACGCACATCAAAGAATTGGTCCTGTACCGCCGTGGAGTCAATGTAACCAGCGGCAACGCACTGGCTGCGCGACTGGCCAAGTCGGCACTGGACTTGGGGATTCCTATCTTTACCGACAGCCCGGTGCTGAGCCTTGTGATGAACGACGGCGCTGCTACGGGCGTTCGTGTAGGTGCTTCGGGTGGCAATGGTGGCGAGCGGCGCATCACCGCGCGCCACGGCGTGGTGTTGGCCTGCGGCGGATTTCCGCACGACGTCAAACGCATTGCCAAGGCCTATCCGCATCTGAAGCGTGGCGGTGAACATTTGTCGCCTACGCCGGTCAGCAACACCGGGGATGGCGTCACCATGGCCGAATCGGTGGGCGGCAAAATAGAGATTCGTTTCAAGGATGCTGCCGCATGGATGCCGGTGTCCCGCGTGGACTATGGCAAGGGCGAAACCGGTGTGTTCCCGCATCTGCTGGATCGCTACAAGCCCGGCATGATCGGTGTGCTCAAAAACGGCAAGCGATTCACAAACGAGAGCAATTCCTACCACGACGTGGGCGCTGCCTTAATCCGCGCCTGCGAAGGTCAGAAGGACACAGCCATGTGGCTGGTTTGTGACAAGGACGCGCTGGCGAAATACGGCATCGGTTTTGTCAAACCGGCTCCCATGCCGATAGGCCGCTTCTTGCGCAACGGCTATCTGATCAAAGGAAACACGCTGGCCGAACTGGCTGGCAATGCAGGCATTGATCCGGTTGCACTGGAGCAAACAGTGCGTGACTTCAATGTGGGCGCAGTCCGCGGTGAAGACACCGAGTTCGGACGGGGCTCCACTACTTTCAATCGCTATCTGGCGGACCCCGCCAATGCGCCCAACCCCTGCGTGGCACCGGTGCAGCACGGCCCGTTCTATGCGGTCAAGGTCATCATGGGTGATCTGGGTACCTTTGACGGGATAGAGACCAGCGTGGCGGGTGAAGTGCTCAAAGACGATGGCACGAAGATAGCCGGGCTGTACGCCGTGGGCAACGATCGGGCCAGCATCATGGGCGGCAACTACCCGGCAGCGGGCATCACCCACGGCCCGAACATGACCTTCGGGTTTGTCACGGCCAACCACATTGCGGACAAGGCAGGACTAGCCGCATGAACTACCTGACCAAGCCACTGGTAGACCATCGCGTTTACAACATCACCCTGCGCAGGATGCCCGAGTTTCTGGAGGTGTTTAATCGACTGGCCATGCCGGTCCTGATGGACACCCTGGGCCACCCGTTGGCCTTTTACACGAGCCTGGTGGGTCCGCAAAACCAGTTTGTGCATCTCTGGGCTTATGACAATCTAGCGGACTACGAGCGCCGCTGCAAAGCCCGCGACACGCACCCGGACTTTGCTGCTTATTTGAGCGCTTCAGCGCACCTGATTACTGCGCAGGAAACACGCCTGATCAAGGCGGTGGACATGCCATTCTTTACCCGCGGAGCCGGAATATGCTGATCATCAACTTGTTCAACGGGCTGGTGTACGGTGCCCTGCTTATTGTGATGTGCTCGGGCCTGGCACTGATTTACGGCCTGCGCCGCGTAGTCAATTTCGCGCACGGTTCGCTCTACATGCTGGGTGCGTATCTGGGCTATTCGATTGCGCTGCAAAGTAACTTCTGGGTCGCACTGATTGCAGCGCCGGCAGTGATGGCCTTACTGGGCGTGTTGCTGGACCGCTATGGCTTCAGGCTATTGCAGGATCGCGATCCCTTGAGCGTGGTGCTGGTCACCTTCGGCCTGCTGTTGGTGATTGAGGATTTTGTGCAAAGCGTGTGGGGAAAAAGCAATTTGTCGGTCGCTGCTCCGTTAGCTCTCAATACCTCGCTCGACATTCTGGGCACTCCTGTGCCCGCCTACCGCATTGCGGTGATTGTTGTGGGTGCATTGGTAGCGCTTGGTCTGAGTTTGTGGCTGCGCTATTCAAAGGTCGGATTGCTTGTGCGCGCGGCCAGCACCGACCCTGTAACGACTGCCATGCAAGGCGTCAATACCGATGTACTCAGCGCCGGCGTGGTGGGTCTTGGTACGGCACTTGCCGGTCTGGCGGGGGTAGTGGCAGCACCGTTTTTGTCGCTCTCGCCATCCATGAGCAGCGACGTGATTATCGACTCGTTTGTGGTCGTGGTAGTCGGAGGTCTGGGCTCGCTGGCCGGCGCCTTTGTTGCTGCCATTGTGTTGGGCATGGTCCAGGCGCTGGGCGCGGTGTATCTGCCCGACGTCGCCGTTCTTCTGCCATTCGTATTGATGGTGGCCGTGCTGATCTGGAAGCCCGCAGGCTTTGCCGGCAGCCGCACCTGAGTTGTTACCGGGACTCCAATTTATGTCTTTCCAACGAATGTCTTTGTTAACTCTGTCTGCGCTGGCGCTGGGGGTGGCTGCCAATTTGGTGGTGACTTCAGGCACTGTGCTTTCTCTGCTCACGCAGGCAATCGTCTACGCGGTATTTGCAATCGGCGTGGGCGTACTGCTTCGGCAAAACGGCATGGTCAGCTTCGGCCATGCGCTGTTCTTCGGAAGCAGCGGCTATATGGTCGGCCTGATTTTGCAGATGCATGCCATGCCGGCGGAACTGGCCATTGTCCTGACGCTGGCAGGGTTGGCACTGCTTGCATTTTTGATGGGACTGGTGATGGTGCGGGTGCCCGGTGTGGCGTTCGGCATGCTTACCCTCGCAGTCGGACAAATGGCGTTTTTGATGGCCTCGCGTTCACGGGGATTAACCGGCGGCGCAGACGGCATGAACATTGACTGGCCCGCCACCTTGTTTGGCGTGCCCATGTCCTTGCTGCTCAAGCCTGCCAACATGTTTCTGCTGAGCTGGTTTACCTTGGTGCTGGTGCTGGCACTTCTGAGCGGGTTGCTCGCCACACGCTTCGGGGGTATCACCGAGGCCGTGCGTGACAACGAAGAGCGGGCACGTTTCATCGGCATCCGCACAGTCGTCCCGCGCGCCGCTGTCTATGCATTGTCGGCTGTCATCACGGCTGCTGCAGGCCTCCTTTCGGCTTTGAACACTGGCTTTGTCTCTCCCGAAAACCTGCACTGGAGTCTGTCCGGTGTGGCTTTGATGATGGTCGTCGTGGGCGGCTACAAGTCGCTTTGGGGCCCGGCATTGGGGGCTGTGGTGTATTTCCTGGCCAAGGACCTGCTGGGCGATTACGCCAATCACTGGATGGCGATCTTCGGCGTCGCACTGATCACCGTCATCGTGTTCTCGCCCAACGGCATTGCAGGTGCACTGACGCGGCTGGTGCGCAGCCGCAAATCGACCGCACAGCTTGCTGTGACGGGCACCTGAGAGGAATTCATATGAGTGAATACGTATTACAGGCGGAAGACGTGGCCATCCATTACGGCGGTGTGAAAGCCGTGGACGGCGTGTCCCTGACGCTGACCAAAGGCCAGATTCGTGGACTGATCGGACCGAACGGTGCCGGCAAGTCAACCGTGATTGATGCCATCACTGGCCGGCGGCGCCTCACCCGTGGACGCGTCACTTTAGGCGGTATCGATGTCAGCGCAATGGGCGTGGTGGAACGGCGCATGCATGGCCTCTCCCGCAGCTTTCAGCGCACCAGCATCTTCGGCCAGATGACCGTGCGCAAGCAGGTGGAGCTTGCGTCCCACCAGATGGGCGTGGCAGATTCAAGTGCCGATGCAAATGCGGTGTTGCAGGAGCTGGAGTTGCTGCACATGGCGGAATCCCTTGGCGAAGACCTGGGCTATGGCGAGCAGCGCCGTCTGGACCTGGCGCTGGCGCTGGTCGGTCGGCCCAGCGTGCTGTTGCTCGATGAGCCCATGGCTGGACTCTCGGTCAAAGAGTCGCAGGACCTTGCGCGTCATTTGAAGGCATTGACCTCGCGCTGGGACGTTTCAGTGCTTTTGGTGGAGCATGACATGGACGTGGTCTTCGGCATCTCCGACGTCGTCACCGTATTTGAACTAGGACGCGTCATTGCAGGCGGCACCCCCGCCGAGGTGCGTACCGATGCGCGCGTGCGCGAAGCCTATCTGGGGAGTGCAGCATGAGCGCGTTATTGAAGCTCGAAAACGTCAACGCCGTGTACGGCGCGGCCCATATCCTGCACGATCTGAACCTGCAGGTGAATGCCGGAGAGCGCGTAGCGCTGATCGGGCGCAACGGCGTAGGCAAGACGACGGTGGTCAATACCATTCTGGGTCTGGCCACGCTGCGCAGCGGCACAGTGCATGTCAACGCCACGTTGCTGCCACGCCCGCGTACCTACCAAGCGGCGCAGCAGGGTGTAGTGGTCGTGCCGCAGGGCCGTCGCATCGTGGCCAACCTTACCGTCGAAGAAAACCTGCAGCTCGGTGCAGCAGTGGGCCGCAAAGGCCCGTGGAACTTGGCCGAAATTTACAAGCTGTTTCCCATCCTTCAGGAGCGCGCGCACACGCCGGGGACGGCACTTTCGGGCGGACAGCAGCAGATGCTGGCCGTGGGGCGCGCCCTGATGGCCAACCCCTCGCTGATTCTGCTTGATGAGCCAACGGAGGGCTTGGCGCCCGTCATCGTCGACCAGCTCGCCACCATCTTCAACCGGGTCGCCGGTCAGGGTACGGCGCTGCTGCTTATTGAGCAAAACATGAGTCTGGTGGTACGGGTGGCACAGCGCTACTACGCCATGGCCAAGGGCTCTGTAGTGGCGCAAGGGGAAGTGGTCAATTCACGCGAAGGTCTGCATGACATCGAAGCCCACGTAATGGTCTGATTTTCGTAAGTGCGGTGACCGGACCGACTCCGGCATTTTTAAATAAGGAGACATCCATGTTCACATTGAAAACTTTGCAACGCTCGCTCGCCGGTGTAATGCTGGTGGCGGCTATGCCGCTGGCCGTGATGGCACAGAACAAAGACCCGGTGCGTATCGGCCTGGTTTCGTCCAAGTCGGGTGTGTTTGCGCAACAGGGCGAAGAGGTTATTCGCGCCGTCAAGTTTGCCATTGAAGAAGCCAACAGCAAGGGGGGTGTGGACGGCCGCAAAGTCGATGTCCAGGAGGCCGACGATGAGGGCACGCCCGACGCAGGCCGTCGCGTGGCCGAGAAGTTGGCACGCGATGGCAACAACCTGCTCATCGGTGCAATTCCATCCTCCATCTCTCTGGCGATTGCACAGAACCTGGACCGTTGGGACGCCGCCTACTTTGTCGTGGCCAGCAAGTCCGACAAGATCACCGGTGATACCTGCAAGCCGCGCAGCATCCGCACGAATCACTCGGACGCGATTGACATCGCCATGATCAACGAGTGGTCCAAAGACCTCAAGGAAAAGACCTTTGCCGTGCTGGCTGCCGACTACGTGTGGGGCCGTGACTCCGGCGAGTCGTTCAAAAAAGCGGTTGAAGCCATGGGGAAATCGGTATCGCTGAGTCTGTTCGTGCCGCTGGGCACCAAAGACTTTTCTCCCTACATTGCACAACTCAAGGCGGCCAATGTAGATGCAATCTGGGTGGCGGAGTCCGGACGCGACGCCATTGCCTTTATCAAGCAATCGGAGGAGTTCGGCCTGATCCCCAAGACCAAGATCATCGGTCACGCGCTGATCCAGAACTTCATGATCAACGGCACGGGCAAAGCACTTGAAGGCACGGTGGGCAACACTGCTTACACACCGGACATCGATAACCCGCGCAACAAGGCGTTTGTGGCGGCATGGAAAGCCAAGTTCAACCGGCTGCCGACCGACAACGAAGGCCAGGCCTACAACGGAGCACAGGTCATATTTGAAGGCGTCAGGAAGGCCAAGAGCGTGAAGCCTGAAGACGTGACCAAGGCCCTGCGTGGCGCACAGGTCGATTCCATTTATGGCAATGTGACCATCCGTGCTGCCGACAACCAGATGCTGTTGCCAAGCTATGTGGCGCGGGCCAAGGTGGTGGAGGGCATTTTACGTCCGGTGATCGAGCAGACCTACGCGCCTTCCATCATTCCGGCACCGTCTCCGCTGTGCAAGATGTAATTGTCATTACGGGTGCCGCGAACGGCATCGGCTGGGCTACCGCCCGCCGGCTTGCCGCTGATGGTGCACGCGTGGCGCTCCTGGACCTGTGTGCACATCAGGTTCAAGGGCGTGCGCAGGAGCTGGGGGCTGCGCACCTGGGTCTGGCCTGTGATGTGACAAATGAAGCCAGTGTGCGTGAAGCAGTGGCTGCCGCACACGCGCACTTCGGCCGCATCAACGGCCTGGTCAACAACGCCGGTATCGGCGACCAGTCCGCGCCCACTGTGTTACAGAGTGTGGATGCGTTTGATCGCGTGCTGGCAGTGCATGTGCGGGGTAGCTACTTAATGAGCCGTGCGGTTATTCAGCACATGCTGCAAGTACAAGCGACCGCTGACGGGCAGCGTGGCGCCATTGTGAATATCGGCTCCGTTGCAGGTATCGCCGGCATCCCTGCGCGCAATGCCTACAGCGCAGCCAAGGCCGGTATTGCCGGTATGACGCGCGCCATGGCCTGCGAGTGGGCGCGCGATGGTATTCGCGTCAATGCGGTGGCGCCGGGCTATGTGCAAACGGCGCTGGTTGAAGAACTCGCGGCCCAAGGCGCAATTGACATGGAAGGCATCTGCAGGCGCTCGCCCATAGGCCGCCTGGCACGGCCGGAAGAAATTGCTCACGCGATTGCATTCCTGTTGTCCGTCAAGGCATCGTATGTCACCGGTGTGCAATTGCCGGTGGATGGCGGCTGGACTGCGGCGGGCTGCACTGATTCGGCGCTGAATGATTGAACCCGGGAGGCTATTGATGGGCACTCGAACTTACTCGCTCTCCTACCTGACCTCACACCGCTGCACGCCGGCCAGTGTGCTGGCGGTGGCTGCGCAGACAGGATACGACTGTGTGGGCCTGCGCCTTTGGCCCAACGCGCCGGGCGGTCCGCGGCAGTTCATCGACGCGCCTGGCGCCTTGAGCGAAGCACTGGCAGTACAGCGCGACACCGGGGTGGAGGTATTGGATCTTGAGCTCATTCGTATCAATGAAGATTTTGATGTGTACACCTGGGACCGGCTGTTTGAGGCCGGTGCGGCAGTCAATGCACGCGCAATTCTGGTGGCCGGTGATGACGCCGATGCATCCCGGCTGGCGCATAACTATGCGCGATTGTGCGAAGCCATGCGGCCGTATGGCATGACAGCGGACCTGGAATTTATGCCCTGGACGGCAGTGCCGGATGCACAGGCTGCGCTGCGCGTGGTGCATGCCGCAGGCAATCCCGCCAACGCAGGTATTCTGGTGGACGCCTTGCATGTGGCGCGCTCGCACACCTCGCTGGACGATCTTCGCGCCTTACCGCGTTCGCTGCTGCACTACGCCCAGATTTGCGACGCACAAGCCGGCACGCACTTCAGCACCGAACAAATGATTCACACGGCACGCTGTGAGCGCTTGCAGCCCGGTGAGGGCACCATTGATTTGCCTGCCCTGTTCGCGGCCTTGCCCGCCGAGCTGCCGGTCAGTGTAGAAGTGGTGAACCACGTACGCGAGGTGCATTTCCCGCCCCATGCGTGGGCTGCGCAGTGTCTGGCAGCCAGCCGCCTGATAACAGGCTGAATATGGCCGCTACAGAAATTCTTTTCCTCCTGCCGTTCTTCTTTGGTGCGCGCTGGTACAGCAGCGCTTGATCCGTTGACTGCTTTTCTGCACATCGCACTCAGACCGATCCGGGTCCATTGGACCCGTTCTTTCACCATTGGAGAACTGTATGGACTTTTCACTTAACGACGAACAAAAAATGATCATCGAAACGGTGCGCCGTTTCATTGGAGAAGAACTCGCCCCGCTGGAAGACGCACTGGAGCAAGCCGGCACGCTGGACGACGTCACAGCCCGCGCCATTCACTGCAAAGCCAAGGCGCTCGGACTCTATGCGATGAATATGCCCGAGGCCCTGGGTGGCGGCGGGCTTTCAAACTTGGACCGCATTCTGTGTGAAGAACAGTTCGGCCACACCAGCGACATGCTGATCCGCCGCGCCTTTGGAAATGTGTATGAACCGCTGTTGCACTGCCAAGGCAGTCAAGTGGAGCGCTGGCTCAAGCCCTCTATTGCCGGCACGCGCACCGGCGCGATCTGCATCACGGAGCCGGGTGCCGGCTCGGACGCTGCCGGCATCAAAACCAATGCGCGCAAAAACGATAAAGGTTGGCTGCTCAATGGCAGCAAGCACTTCATCAGTGACGGCGAGTGGAGCGATTTCTTTTTGGTCTCGGCAAAGACCGGCGAGAAAGAGATATCCATGTTCATGGTGGACAAAGGGCTGGCGGGTTTCACATTGGGCAAAGACCAGAAGATGATGGGACTGCGCGGCACGCCGCATTTGGAACTGTTTTTTGACAACGTTCAGCTGGACGAAGCGGCTTTGCTCGGTGCGCAGGGACAGGGCTTTAAGCTGGCCATGGGTGCGCTCAATGTCGTGCGGCTGGCGCAGGTGGGCGCCCGCTCAGTGGGCAAGGCTACGCATGTGTGTGAGCTGATGATGGACTGGGCCGCCGAACGCAAGCAGTTTGATACCCGCATCGGTGACTTTCAGATGGTGCAGCAGATGCTGGCCGACTCCGTCATTGAGATTAGCGCTGCCCGCTGGATGGTGTACCAGGCGGCCTGGATGCTGGACCAGGGACTGGAGGCGCGTGAGCAGATCGCCATGGTCAAGGTCCATGCGGCCGAGACCCTGGGCCGGGTAGTGGACCGCGCAGTGCAAGTATTTGGCGGCATGGGCTTTTGCAAGGAGCTGCCCATTGAACGGTACTACCGCGATGCTCGGATCTACCGGATCTTCGACGGTACGAGCGAAATCCATCGCGGTGTGATTGCCAAGAGCGCGCTGAAGAAGGGCGCTGCTTTGTTCGACATTCACCGTTGAAGCGGGAGCCGGAAATGACAAAGTTTATGAGTGCCGCACAAGCGGCTGAACTTATCCGGGATGGCGACACCATCGGATTGATGGGTGGTGGTGGCGGCCTGATGGAAGCCACACAACTGTTTGAAGCGGTGCAGGAGCGCTTTTTGAGTACACAGTTGCCGCGTAACCTGACCATCATCCATGCGCTGGGTATTGGCGACAAGAAGACGAAGGGCATGAACTGCTTTGCACATGAAGGACTGGTCAAGCGCGTGATCGGAGGGCACTGGGTGTGGTCGCCGGCCATGCAACAGCTGGCGCTGAATAACAAGATCGAGGCATACATCCTGCCAGGTGGAGTGTCCAGCCAGCTGATGCGTGAAATCGGCGCAGCGCGACCGGGGCTAATTACCCACGTAGGTCTGGGCACGGTGTGTGACCCTCGCTTGGGCGGCGGCAGGATGAACAGTGCTGCCACCGAATATCTGTCTGAGGTAGTGCAAATGGATGGGCGCGAGTACCTGCGCTACAAGCCGTTTCCGATTCATGTGGCTATTGTTCGCGCCAGTGCGGCCGACGAGGATGGCAACATCAGTTTCGAGCACGAGGCGGCCAACCTTGACGCCCAGTCGCTGGCACTGGCTGCGCGCTCCAGCAAAGGCAAGGTCATTGTTCAGGTCAAGGAGCGCTTGCCGCGCGGGTCGCTGCGGGCACGCGAGGTGCGTATTCCCGCCGCGTGGGTGGATGCAATTGTGGTGGACCCGCGGCAGCAAAGTAGCTACGACATCGAATTTGATCCGGCCCTGAGTGGCGAACTCACCGGCGAGGCGCGCGCCCGAAGCGAAACCGCAGACCACGCCCGTGAGGTGGCCGCTGCGCAGGAGGCGTTCAGTGAGCGTCAGGCGGTGGCAAAGCGTGCAGCGGTGGAACTGTTTAACACCGGCAAAGAGTTGCCGGTGGTGAACTATGGTGTAGGTGTGCCCGACGCAGTGGCCAAATTGATAGCGACCCGGCAGGAGCAGCACCGCATTTACCAGACCATTGAACATGGCACCTACGGCGGCACGCTGATGGATGGTGTGCTATTCGGTTACGCACGCAATGCCACCGCCATGCTGGACGCACCGACGCAGTTCGATTTCTATGCCGGTGGCGGTCTGGATATTGCGTTTTTGGGCTTTGGCGAATTCGATGCCGAGGGCAGCGTGAATGTGAGCAAGCTCGGCGGCCTGACCGTCGGGCCGGGCGGCTTTATCGACATCGCACAGAACGCTCGCAAAGTGGTGTTCTGCGGCACGCTGGCCGCCAAAGGTGTCAAGTTGCAAACAGGCGACGGGCAACTGCGCGTGCTTCATCAGGGTGCGGTAAAAAAGCTGGTTCAGCGGGTAGAGCAGATCACCTTTAGCGGGCCGCAAAGTCTGGTGCGTGGACAAGAGGTGTTGTTCCTCACCGAGCGTGCCAGTTTCCGGCTGATTGCACAGGGCGTGCAGCTGTTCGAAATTGCGCCGGGCATCGATTTGCAAACCGATGTGCTGGACCAAATGGCTTTCATGCCGCTGCTTGCCCAAAGTATCGCGATCATGGACAAAGACCACTTCCGGTTGTGAAACCGGCAATGCCTGTGTTTAGGCACCACCGAGCAATTGCCGGGTGGTGCTCAGTGCCAGCCCGGCCCAGGCCTTTTCACCCATGGCCGCCGAGCGGCCCGAGTCCGGAACTTCCACACTGACCGGAATGCCTGCAGGAAGCGCATTAAACAAACCCTGCAGGTCTATCGTTCCTTCGCCGGGCAACATGCGTTGCTGGCGGGCATGAAAAATCATTTCGTCCGTGGTGAAGTGCAGTCCGGGCTGCGCATCGCACATCTGCGCGTAATGCAAAAGCTGCGGTGGCAGGGCGGCAATGTCCGCCAGACGCGTGGTGGAGCGTCCGAAGTGCAGGGCATCGACCAGAATGCCGGCGTTGGCCGGGCGGCCTGCCAGATTCACTACCCGCAGCGCCGCCTGCGCGTCTTTCACGCCGGTCCAGGGCATGAACTCCAGATCAGCCGTCAATCCATAGGGCTGCATGCATTCACACAATTGCGCGTAGTGGTGCGCCAATCGATGCTCATCGCTGTCGTCAGCCGCCACCAGTACCGCACGTGCTTTGAGTGCGGCACCGGCGTCGAGCAACGGCCGGTGGGCAGCGGGATCAAATTGCTCGCCGACGCGGATGATTTCCAGATCAAACACCTGAACCCCGGTGTCGGCCATGCGCGTCAGTGTTTCGCGCTGCAGCGCGGCGTTGTTAATGAATTCCTGATACGGTGCGCCCGGCGCATTGGGCTGCAGGCGCAAGCCCACGAAGCCATAGCCCATATCGGCGGCGATCTGAACGGCCTGCGGAGCGCTTGACTGGTTGGTGGTCAGGTAAGCGAGCGAGTAACTGCGCATGTGCAATCTGGCCGCTTTATTTCAACGGCGATACCGCAGTGGGCATGGCAATTGTTGACACCATAGTGGTGGTCAGGTGGGCCGGACCGCCCTTGGGTGGCCAGATGCCTTGCGCCACCGAATCGGCACGTGCTTTACTGCGCGCATCCAGCGAGGGGTAAGCCCAGATGTTGGTAAAGCGCAGCGGTCCGTCCAGCGCGACCATGGCCACCACGCAGGGCGAGACTTTGGAACGCGCCGGCATCGCCTGCTCCCACAGGTCGATCGTGGCTTGAACGCCGCCGGGCTTGATGCCGTAGGTGCGGATTTCATAGACCGGGCCGTTGATACCGCTCTCTGCGCTGGGGCGCACCGGCTTCATCCAGGGAAATCCTTCAAAGCTGTGCTGCTCCAGACTCTGAAAAATTTCGCCGCAGCCAAAAGGGCTGGCGTTTTGCTGGGTGCGTGTGCGCTCGGCCTGCAGCGTGGCCAAGTCGTCAAAGCCGCGCAGCACGATCATCTGATTGAGCACTCCAATGTCGGTAAACCAGCATCCCAGCAGCTCCCCCAGTCCCCGCGCGGCAAAGGCCTGCACATTGGCAGCCGCAGCTGCGGAGGTGCCGAAGGGCAGGGTCATGGTGGCGAGTTCGTAGTGCATGGATGAGGTCCTTTTGAAAAATGATTGGTCCGGTGAGGTGCGCGCCGCGTGGTGTGCGGCCAGAAATCCGAAGGTCATGGCCGGACCCAGCGTAATGCCACCGCTGGGATAGTTGCCGCCCATCACACTGGTGAGGTCGTTGCCGCCCGCGTACAGCCCGTCAATGGGTTCACCGTCGGCATTCAATACTTGCGCATCGGCGTTGCAGCGCAAACCGGCAAACGTGCCCAGACTGCCTGCCACAACGCGCACCGCATAGTACGGGCCGTCCTGCAGCGCCGCCATGCAAGGGTTGCGGCCATCGTGGGTGGCATCGCCTTGCATGCGGTTGTAGGGTGTCTGGCCTTTGCCAAAATCTCCGTCGTAGCCGATGTCAGACTGTGTTTTGTAGCGCGCTATGGTGTTTTGCAGCGCAGCGGCTTCAATGCCGCAATGTGTTGCCAGTTCGGCAATGGTGTTGCCGCGTTGCAGGTAGCCGTTGGCCAGCAAGCTTTGCAGAGGTACCGGCGCCGGCTTGACTGCGCCTAGCCCCCAGCGGCGGATAAAGCGGTGGTCCACTACCAGCCAGGCCTGTACCGGCTCACCCGCCGGCAATGCGGCCAGTAGGCCTTGCATGAAGTCGTGGTAAGAGTCGGCCTCGTTTGTAAAGCGCTTGCCAAAGCGGGTCACCGCAATTAGGCCCGGTTTGCCGCGTTCAATCAAATGCGGGAAGTGGGCGACGCTGCCATCGGCGCGCGGCACCAGTGACACCGGTGCGAGAGCCGCGGCCTGCTTCAGATCGCGCGCCACCACACCGCCTGCGGATTCGCCCAGGCGCAGGCCGTCGCCCGTGTTGCCGCGCGATGCGGCAGAAAAGTGCAACGTGCCGGTCGGGTCATGCGGCAGCAGCTCGCGCTTGCGTTGTTCGTCGTGCGGGAATCCGCCGGTTGACAGCACTACGCCGCGGCGTGCGCGCAAGGTGACTTCTTTGCCGTCGATCAGCACTACTGCGCCGCGCACTGCATCCTGTTCAACAAGGAGGCGCACCGCAGGGCAATTGACGCGGACGTCTGCGCCCGCGTCCAGTGCAGACTTCAGCAAGGCAGCCACCAGCGCATTGCCATTGACCAGATGCATGCCGCGGCCGTGCAGTGCCAGATCCATCACATGGCGCGCCACTCGCCGTGTGACATAAATGAACGATTTCCACGAATGCATGGCATTGAAAAAATGCCGGATGTCTGCGCCCGACGCAATGCCCATGCCTTTAAAAGTGGTCTCGCGCAGCGGTTCTTTGAGTTGCCGTATGTGGCGCCCCAACCGCTTGCCGTCAAACGGCGCGGCACAAACCGATCGCCCACCGGTGGATGCGTGTTCGGTGCGCCCGTGAAAGTCGGGAATGGCGTTGCCGTCAATGAATTGCAGGGCTGTGTGCTCCTGAAAAAACCGCACCATGCGCGGCCCGTTATTCAGGAAAGCGGTGGCGCGGGCCTCGTCAAATTGCGCGCCCAGTTCGTTGCGCAAGTAGGTCAACGGCGCTTCAATCGGCTCCGCGATTCCGGCCTGCAAGGCCAAGGGGTTGCGCGGTATCCACATCCAGCCCCCCGACCATGCAGTGGTGCCGCCGAGTTGTGGATCTTTTTCGACCACGATGACTTTAAGGCCCAGATGTCCGGCCGTGACGGCGGTGGACAGGGCGCCCGCACCGGAGCCTGCTATCAGCAGGTCGCAGTCCCACTTCGATGTTGTGTTCTCAGCGCTCACAGATCAGGGCGCGTAAATCGGTTGCAGGCGCACTGTGCTAGATCCGCGCACCAGCAGGGGCGAGGCGCCGCTGGCGGCAGCCAGCTGCGCCGCACATGACAACAGATCCGGTGCAATAGTCAGCATGCGCTCTCGCGTCAGGCGCGCTGAAGGGCCGGCCACGCTGATCGTGCCCATCGGTAACTGACCCGAAAGCCCTACCGGCGCAGCAATCGCATTGAGCCCGGCGGTATAGGTTTCTTCGGTCAGTGCAAAGCCTTGCTTGCGGGCTTCCTGCAGGGCCTTCAGCACGGCTTTGAGGTTCTTGGGCGCGTTGGGGCCGAAGTCCTGCGGGTTGCCCAGTCCCTGGTGCCCGATCAGCGCCAGCGCGTCGTCGTCCTTCAGGGTGGACAGCCAGGCCCAGCCGGATGATGAGCAGCTCAGACGCGCAATGCTTCCCATGTCGGGGTCATAACGCAGGCCCTGGCGCGCGCCCTGTGCGCGGGCCACCCAGGTCAGCCGGTCACCGTCCACTACCGACAGGCGTACCAGCTCACCGGTCTGCTCGGCCAGACGGTCCAAGAGCGGCTGCGCGATATCGACCACACCGGTTTTGCTCAGGTAGCTCAAGCCCAGCGACACCAGCTTGGTAGTGAGCAGGTATTCGCCCTGATCGCGCGCCTGACGCACATAGCCATAGCGCAGCAAGTCGGCCAAGAGGCGATGGGCTGCGCTTTTGGGCATGTTCAGCCGCTCAGCAATCGCTGCCAGCTCCATGCCCTGTCCCTGCTCGGACAGCAGTTCCAGAATGCCCAGGGTTCGTTCGAGTACGCCGCTCATGGTGGGTGTGGTGTTTGATAAAGAGGAGGCCGGTTGGCCGATGTGGTGCAACTTTATCACTAAATTGAAATTACTTTCAAAAATGGAATGGTGTTCCAGTTTTTGCTACACTGCGTGCATTCTTTCATCCGGGGACTGTTTCCACCATGCTTGAAACCTTAAGTGGCGCGACGCGCGTACACGTCATCGTTGGCGATCCAATTTCTCAGGTGAAATCGCCCTTTGGCGTTACACAAGCCTTTGAAGCGCACGGACGCGACGCTGTTTGCATTCCGGCACATGTCGCCACCAAAGACCTGCGTCAGTGGTTTGAGGGTGTTTCGCTGGCACGCAATGTCGACGGCGTCATCGTCACGGTGCCGCATAAGTTTGACTGTCATGCCTGGTGCGCCACCAGTTCGCCGCGTGCGCAGTTTCTCGGAGCGGTCAACACCATACGCCGCAATGCCGACGGCAGCTGGCATGGCGACATGTTTGACGGGCTTGGCTATGTGACGGCCATGCAAAAACACGGTTGCGATTTGCAGGGCAAACGTGCGCTGCTGGTGGGCGCAGGTGGCGCGGGCTCGGCCATTGCGCACAGCCTGGTGCTGGCGGGTGTGAGCGCGTTGGCGATCCATGATGAAAACGTTGAGCGCCGCGAGTCACTGATTGCACGTCTCAACAGTTTGCAAATGGGGCAGGTCTTCACAGGAAGCTCCAGTCCGGCAGGGTTTGATGTCGCCATCAACGCCACACCGGTTGGCATGCGCGACGGCGACCCGGCTCCTATTGATGTGGATGGCATTACAGCGGACATGTTCATCGGCTGCGTCATCACCGTGCCTGAGGTGCCGCCACTGATTGCCGCCGCACGCGCCAAAGGCTGCAAGACCTCCACCGGTGCCGATATGTTCGTGCAGGTGCGCGAGTTGATGGTGAATTTTTTGCTGGAGGCCTGATGCACGCGCTGCAATCTGCCATTGATACCCGGCTGGAACGTCTGCCCGAGGGCGACCGATTTGATTTGATCGTGATCGGCTCCGGCGGTGCCGGCTTCTCAGCCGCACTCACTGCGGCGCTGGATGGCGCGCGTGTCTTGCTCATCGAACGCACAGAGTACGTGGGAGGCACCACTGCGCTTTCCGCGGCCACCAGCTGGATTCCGGGTACCCGACGCGGACTGGCAGTGAACCCGGATGACTCGCCTGAACGTGTGGCTACCTTTCTCAACAACTCGGTGGGCGAACGCTCCAGTGCGGCGATGCGCCAGGCCTTTATCGACAATGGTCCCAAGGCGGTTGCCAATCTGGAGGACCGCACTGCCGTGCAATTTCAGGTGCGCCAGTTGCACCCGGACTACCTCTCGGAGCTCGAAGGCTCGGTGCTTCGCGGCCGCGCCATTGAGCCGAAGCCCTTTGACGGCAAACTGCTGGGGCCGAATTTGCCGCTGGTGCGCCCGCCGATTCCGGAGTTCACCGTGTTGGGCGGCATGATGGTGGATCGTGATGACATCTTTCACCTACTGCGCATCACCCAAACATGGACCTCACTGCGCTATTGCATGCGCATTCTTACCCGCCACTTTGCTGACAAGCTATTACAGTCACGCAGTACGCGCTTGGTCATGGGCAATGCGCTGATTTCGCGCCTGCTTTACAGCTATGTGCAGCAGAAGGGGGAACTCATTACCCGCAGCGAAGTTACGGAACTCATCAAGGACGGCGCACGGGTAAGCGGAGTCAAAGTACGCCAGACCGCGCAAGACGGTGCGGTGGTGGAACGCACGCTGCATGCACGCGCCGGTGTGGTGCTGGCCAGCGGCGGCTTCAATCGCCACGGCGCGCGACGCGCGGCAATGCTGCCCGGCGCACTGGAGAAATGGTGCCCGGCAGGTCCGGGCCATACCGGGACGGCCCAGCAACTTGCGCTGGATGCAGGTGCGCATTTCGGGCCGCAGGGGCTGAGTCACGCCTTCTGGGCACCGGTGTCCATCCGACAACGCAGTGACGCAAGCACCGCTGCATTCCCCCACTTTGTGATGGACCGGGGCAAGCCCGGCATGCTTACGGTAGACAGCCAGGGACAGCGCTATGTCAACGAGTCCACGTCGTACCACCTGTTTGGCATTGCGATGCAGGCGCACCAAGCCAAGGTGCCGGCAGTGCCTTCATGGCTGGTGTGTGATGAAGCGGCGCTCAAGCGATATGGGCTGGGCATGATCCGCCCCGGTGGCAAGGGGCTGGCGCCGTTTCTGGCCGATGGCTATCTCAAACAAGGCAGGTCGATTGAAGCTTTGGCATTGCACATCGGTGTGCCGCCTGCGCAACTGTGCGCCACCATTGAACGTTTTAATGCGTTTGCCGACCAGGGTATTGATGAGGATTTCCAGCGCGGCACAACCGACTATCAACGTGCCAACGGCGACGCCACCTGGACGGGCCCCAACCCCTGCCTGGGGGCACTGCGCCAAGGGTCGTTTTATGCGATTGCTCTCTATCCCGGCGACATCGGTGCGGCGACCGGTCTGGAAACCAATACCGATGCGCAGGTACTGGATGTGCACGGCCAGCCGATTGTCGGCTTGTACGCCTGCGGCAACGATATGCATTCCATCATGGGCGGCGTCTATCCGGCACCTGGTATCACCATCGGTCCGGGCATTACTTTCGGCTATCTGGCAGCGCGGCACGCGCTATCCGGGCGTTAGAGCACTAATCAACCACGTCAACGCCCTGTCCAAAAAGCACCAACATCGTCAATGCGGCGCCGGGTTTGACCCGATTTGCGATTTCAGTTCTGTCCGCATTGAAAACTTCTACAGCGATTGGAGAGTTGTTGAATTCTGTCTCAGTCATGCGTCTAAACCCCATGTCCCAAGCTGCGAATTGCCGCTCTGTGACTTGCGCTTTAGAAAGTAGAAATAGGTCTTTATGACGCGTGTCCAATTCGATGGACCGGTATGTTTTACTCACGTCGACGTCTTCACCTTCGAGTACCTGCAAGATCCCGCCATTGGCGCAAAGGAGCATTCCGGTAATGTTGCGCAATTTGTTGATACGCCGTGCAGATTGAAGGATATCCGCCATCACGGTGGGACCGACGTTGACCAATGTGCTGGTGTAAATCAATTGAATGAGAGCCATGGCGATAGTTGTCCGTGGTTAAAAAGTGTGAATTTGTTGCGTTATGCGGCGCGCTGTCGGGTTAGTCGTGAAGACAACGAAGAGGCGGAATTTCTTTCGTTTTGATCTGTACATCCGATTTCGAATCGAGTTGGTGCTCCGGCTTGTGAATGTCATGGGCCGTGCGTGGTAAGAGTCGTTCATATTCTTCCTTCACCACCCCAAAACACGCACAAACCAGACGCTCCGAACCCACACGGTCAACTACTTGCACCATGCCGCGCGTATAACGGATTAATCCAGCAGCTTGCAGTTTGCTCGCCTCACCGCCTACCCCCTCGCGCCGTACACCAAGCATTTGACAGATGAGTTCGTGCGTTACCTTCAGCGCATCGGCGGTAACGAGGTCGACTCGTACGAGCAGCCAGCGACAAAGTTGCTGTTCCAAGCGGGGATGCAGGTTGCAAACCGCAGTTTGCGTCATTTGGGCAACCAGGGCTTGGGTGTAGCGCAGCAGGGTGCGCATCATTGCCGAGTGACGGTCAAACTCCACAGCCAAATGGCGCGATGACATACGGTAGGTTCGACCGGCGTTCTGAACGACGGTGCTGCTGGATGTCTTGGCTCCCCCCAGGAAGAGCGAAATGCCAACGACGCCATCGCGTCCCACCACTGCAATCTCGGCAGAGTCACCGTTCTCCATCATGTACATCATCGAAATGATTGCCGTTGTAGGGAAATAGGCGTGTGAAATATTCTGATCTGAGTCCGCCATCACCTGCCCAAGCTCCAGGGTTACCCGTTCAAGATTTGGCAACACACGCTCGAAGTCTGCAGTCGGCAGGGTTGCAAGCAGGTAGTTATCTTCCGGTCGGTGGCGGCAGTACATACGCAAAATCCCCCTGAAGCTAGTCTTATATGGAGAAGAGGGTAATCAATCAAGCATTGCAAATATGTGCGTTACCGAACATTGTTGTATGGCATGCGTGATAAGTTGGGCGAATGTTGGCCCACCTTGGTACGCAGAAGGGAAGACCCCTTTGAAGTGCTGATGCTTTAGCGGCCGCCAGCGATTACACTTCGCGGTCCTTAACTATGGCCTGTAATTTATGTCAACCGCTCCGAAAAAAGAATCCGCATTCATGAAAGCCTTGAAGCCCAGCGCAGAGTTGGCTGCTGTCGTTGGCGCTGCGCCACTGCCCCGCACAGAAGTGATTAAAAAGCTTTGGGAATACATCAAGGCCAACAACTTGCAAAATCCCGCAAACAAGCGCAACATTCTCTGTGATGCAAAACTGAAGGCTGTGCTGGGGAAGCCGGAAGTCACGATGTTTGAACTGACTGGCTTGGCTGGAAAACATCTTTCGTAAATATGTAGGCGCCATTCGGAAATGGCGCAGCGCATTGGGTTGCAAATGACGCGCGATATCAGGTGATAGGCAAACTTCGTCGGGTCCAATGCGCCATGAATTTCTGTATCTTGGGGTGCTTAGGGCGCGGGATGATTGCACTGCCTGACCCAACCGCCACCAATTCGCATATTTCCATGAACACAATGCCGCTGGCCACTTGTGCTTCAAAGCTCATCTCGTGCGCAACCAAAGCCATCGTCATCCCATCGCTCGACGGTGAAAGTGCGAGCACAATGTCCGCACGTTTCGATGCAGGCCGATAGCGAAGCGTCAAGTCACGTGCAGGAGGACCGAGCAGACTACCGGTTTTTTTAGACAGTCCCATGGCCGTGCAAACGACACAGCTCTTTGCGCATCACGCCGGCGAGCACTGTCTGAGTGAACCGGAAGTGCGCACACTGATGCGCGCCGGCACCATGGTCAGTACGCTGTAGGAGTCGCGTGCGTTAGCCAGCCGCCATGGCCCCATGGTGATTCTGGCGGCCAGTGGAATGGCAACCGGTGGGCGTGTGCTGCACCATCTATCCTTGTACGCCGGCGAGCACCGCAACATGGTGATACTGACGGGATACCAGGCGCTTGGAACGCGTGGCGCCAGTTTGGCTGCAGGAGAAAAGTCTCTGCGCATCCACGGGCGCGAAGTGGACGTTAAAGCTGATGTGGTGCAACTCCAATCCACGTCAGCCCACGCCGACGCCGGGCAATTGCTGACCTGGTTGCGCACCATGTCTGAGGCGCCATCACAAGTGTATGTGGTGCATGGCGATCCGAACGCCGCCGATGCGTTGCGTAAACGGATTGAACGGGAACTTGGTTGGCGCGCCTTGGTGCCCGAGCACGGTTCGATCTGGCCGACTTGAATCGCTGCGCGTCTGGCGCTAGGTAGTGTTGCGTGCCTATTGCTGAATAATGGGCCATGTCAACCGCAGCTTTTAAAGAATCCTGGCAATTGCTGCGCACGCGCCGGTTCGGAACGTTCTGGGTTGCCAGTTTGCTCTCCAATATCGGGACTTGGGCGCAGCAAATGGCGCAGCCCTGGCTCATGCTCAGTCTGGGCGCCTCGCCCTTTTTGTTGGGACTGGACTCGTTTGCACTTGCTGCTCCAGTGCTCTTGCTAACATTAGTAGGAGGCGCGCTCGCTGATGCCAGCGATAGGCGCCAGACCATTCTCCGGTTCCAGTTCCTGCAAATGCTGTGTCCGATTGCCGTCGTACTTTTACTGGCCTTCAATGCTACGCAGCCGTGGATGATCATTGTTCTTTCTTTGATCGTAGGCATCACTGACGGGTTGTCGATGCCATCGTTTCAGTCGATTGTTCCCTCCATTGTGGAAAAGGAACAGATTGCGAATGGCATTGCACTGAATTCCACGCAGTTCAATCTCTCGCGCATCCTGGGCCCTGCAATTGCCGGTGTCTTGATGACCAGCGTGGGTGCTGTGGGTGCTTTTGCAGTCAGCGCGTTTTCGTACGTGCCCTTTGTTTTGGTAGCCCTGTGGGTATTGCCCCGGCTCGATGTGAGCGAGGCTCCAAAGGAAGGGTTTCACTGGCGCGGTTTGCTTGCCAATGTGCGCGAGGTACTGAAGCGGCCGGCGCTGCGTGGCGTATTGCTTACCGTCTTTTTTTCGAGTCTGCTGTGTGCGCCGCTCCTTGTGTTTTGCCCGGTGTTGGTGCAGGAGTCATTTCATGGTGATGTTAGTCACTTCGGTCTGGTCATGGGTTGCTTTGGCGCGGGCGGATTGTGTGGTGCCATCGTCCTGCTCTGCATCGATGCAAAGCGCGACCGCCGCCCCATCAGCAATTGCTTTTCAATCCTCTATGGTGTGGTACTCGTGCTGGTGTCGCTGGTCAATGTGGATTGGGGTTTGCAGGCGCTTTTTGCACTGGCGGGTTTTTCGATGACGATGAGCAACACTTCTGCAAATACTTTGCTGCAGTCTGCCTCATCAACTTCTGTTCGCGGGCAGACCGTCAGCATGTTCATGCTGGCAATGCGGGGTGGCATGGCATTGGGCGCTTTGCTCACGGGGGTCACTGTTGCAGCCTTCGGTGTGCGTCATTCGTTGCTTATCAATGGCTTATTGGCTATCGGTGTGCAATCCGGAATTGCGCTTTACTTCTTGCAGCAGCCTGCAGATATTTAAAACCTCTCATACGATTCGCGGACTCCAGCGTGCATTAATTCAAACTAAATTGATAAGTCAGCACCTGATGCCGTTTTGCGAAAGACAACTTCTCCGGTCGGCACATGGATCACCCGGATTTCTTTGCCAAAAGGTATGGTGTAACTCTTGGCCGCCATGACAACGGCCATTGTTCGTTCAGCAATGTACATGGCAGTTTGGTTGATGCCAGTCACCAGTGGCCCCACTATCGGGTGGTTGCTTTCAATTCGATAGGTCATTGTTGTCACGTTGTCGTCCCTGTTTGTTATTGATACCAATCCTGAGGTTACTGGCATTGCGCTACAAGCGTGTGTCAACTTGTTGCTGCTCAGTAAAGATAGAGGCACACGGCCGGAAGGCAAGGTTGGCTCTTTACAGACGTTTACAGTATTTGAGTAAACGCCGATGGCTTGGGAAAGGTTATGGGTACATGGCAACGTCGCCATTCACTGAGAAACCTCAAATGCTCAAGAAATCGCTTATCGCTTCTGTACTCGCAATCGCCACTCTCGGTGCTTTCGCCCAAGCGCCAGCGACCCCGGTCACTCCCACAAATTCAACCGTTCCCGCTAAGGCTCCCGACGCTGCAAAGGAAAAGCGCGAAGAACTGCGCAAGAAGGTTATGGAGGAGCGCAAGGCTAAGCACGAGGCAGAAAAAGCCAAACGTGAAGTGGCCAAGGCCAAGCACGCTGAAATGAAAGCAAAACAAGATGCCGAAAAAGCCAAGCGGGACGAGGCTAAGACAGCGCACGCGAAAGAGAAGGCTGACAGGGCTGCAGCCAAAGTCGCCCCGGCTTCATCAGTTGTAAAACCGTAATTTCTATAGCGCCCTAACCGGGCCGCCACCATCAAAAGCCACTGTGCTCCAGTGGCTTTTTTTACAAGTGTTCGTTGCCACACGGTCAATCGGTCATAGATGCAAGATACTAAATGGCCTTATCCAACTGGGCCGCCGAACATGACGATGGAGGAGTAACGCTTGCACAAACTACAAGTTGAACTACGCTTGAAATTCTGTATTGGTGCTCGGGCCGTGCTATCCAGTCTTATCCTATTCGCAACTCCAATGACAAGCCACGCCATAGAAGAACCTCAGTACCAGGTCGTGCAGAATTTTGGAGATATCGAAGTGCGCGAATACGCGACTTATACGGTTGCAGAGGTTGTGGTTTCCGGCAATGCTGCAGATGCCGGGAATATTGCGTTCCCGATTCTGGCGGGATATATCTTTGGTAAGAACAAAGGCGAGCGTAAGTTTGCAATGACTGCACCTGTGACACAAGCTGCAGAACCCGTGAAGTTGGACATGACTGCGCCCGTAACGCAAGCGGCTGTGGTCGGTGGATATCTGGTGCAGTTCGTGTTGCCAATAGGGGTTACGCTGGCCAGCGCGCCGGAGCCGCTGGACGCTCGGGTGAAACTGCGCGAAGTTCCTCCCGGTCGGGTGGCGGTCATTCGATTCTCGGGATTCTGGTCAGACTCCAACTACAACCGGCACTTGGATCAATTGAAATCTGCTTTGCAGGCTGCAGGTTTGGCCTGGACCGGCGAGCCCGTGTACTCGCGCTACAACGCTCCGTTCACACCATGGTTTTTACGACGCAATGAAATCTGGCTTCATCTCGAAACCAAGCGTTGAAGGGGCTTAGTGTTCGAGCAGTCTGCTGAAATGCATCGCTAATCGCTCTTGCGTTCTAAAGAAAGGCCCAAACGTGGCCAAAATGCATACTGACCGATGCATTTCACTGGAACACATACATGACACCCCACCAACCCGGATTCAGCGGCGGAACTTTGGACCGTGCTGATCATTTGCGCGGCAACGAAGAAGCGCTGTTGGCCTTGCGCCAGCATACCCACGCGCGCTTGCTAGTGCTCAATGGCTTTGACCCGGTGCTGACGACGGATGGTGCGCTGCAATGGATACCAATGGCAGAAGCGGGAGCGCATGTTCATCTGATTTTTCTGGGCATTGCGGATGACGTGCCGCATTTCGTCGCGCTTTCCCAAAGCAACCTGGATGCACCCTCGTTTCGCTCGCCTGCGACAGCAGCGGCCCTGGCCGTTCTGGGCGCGCAAGACCTGGCCATTTATGGCACCGCGCGCAGTTTGATGGACTGGCATAGCCGTCATCGCTTCTGTGGCAAATGCGGCGGCCCTGCGCGTGCGCATCGTGGTGGATGGGGGCGCCTGTGTACGCAGTGCGGTAGTGAGCACTTTCCGCGCGTGGACCCGGTGGTCATCATGTTGGCGCAGCACCAGGGAAAGGCCTTACTGGGGCGCCAGGCAAGCTGGCCTACGGGCCGCTATTCAGCGCTGGCCGGCTTTTTGGAACCCGGTGAAACCATGGAGGAGGCAGTCGCCCGCGAGCTGTTTGAAGAGGCCGGTGTGCGTGCTACCGCAGTGCGTTACATCACGAGCCAGCCTTGGCCATTCCCCGCGCAGCTGATGCTGGCTTGCATTGCCGAGGTGCAGAGCGATACGTTGGCGATCGCAACCGCGGAAATTGAGGATGCGATCTGGGTCGGCAAGGAAGAGGCTAAAGCAGCACTAAGCGGTGACGCGACGGCACGCTTTCAGGCTCCACCGGCCTTTGCGGTAGCCCACTCGCTGCTTCGGTATTGGGCCGAAAGCTGAGCAGGTCCTGTTAAGCCACACCA
>CANBYM010000022.1 GCA_947373605.1 Comamonadaceae bacterium | reverse complement strand
GTCATGTTGGCGGGCTGCATGTTGGGCCCCAAACGGGGATTGCAGGCAGTGCTTTTATTCCTGGTAGCTGTGGCATTGGGCTTACCGCTGCTCTCAGGCGGACGCGGCGGACTGGGAGTTTTTGTAGCCCCCTCGGCTGGCTACCTGATTGCATGGCCGCTAGGCGCGCTGGTCAGCGGTCTGGTCATGGCGGCATTGCCAGTTGGCACACCCAAGCGCGCTGCGGTTAGCGCGTTGGTCGCGTCCGCGGTGGGTGGCATTGTGGTGGTGCACTGCTTCGGCGTCATCGGACTGACTCTGCTGGCCAAGCTCACATTGACGCAAGCTTTTTTCGGCACGCTGGTGTTCGTGCCCGGCGACCTGATCAAGTGCGCGGTCTGTGCCATGGTGGTAAACACCGTGGCCCGGGGCGTGCCCGACTGGCGCTTTGGCGGGCGCGCCGCAGGTTGATTCGTGTTGCACAGCCTTGATCTGGTTCATGCTCCACTGTCGCGCTGGGCGCACGAGCATGCCGATCGTGTGGCGATTCGCAACGGCACTCACGTTCTAACGTTCGCGCAGTTGTATGAGGCCGTGCAGCAGGGCAGTCAGGCACTGCAACAGGTCCGCACCAGTGCCTGCGTGTTTGTCGATCAGCAGCTTGACCTTACCCAGCGCATCGTAGAGTTTCTGGCCATCATTGCTAGTGGCCGTTGTGCTGCAGTAGGCGATGCGGACTGGCCCGAGAAAATTACGCTGGCCGCGCGAAGCGGTCTGGATTCGCAACCCGCCGATGTGCCGCCGCCGCAGGGCTCGACACCGTTTTATATCGGCTACACCTCGGGCAGCACGGGTAATCCCAAGGGCTACCAGCGGCATCACCGGTCCTGGACCGAAAGCTTTCGCACTTGTCTGGATACTTTCGGGCCGGATGCGGCAAGCTGCATTCTGGCGCCGGGGCGTGACTCGCATTCGCTATTCCTGTTCGGCATGATGCTGGGCTTGTGGACGGGCGCCGGCGTGGTGGTGCAGGAAAAATTTTCGGCCGCCCAATGTCTGGACATATTGGCCAGCGGTAGCACGCCATGCCTGGTTGCGGTGCCCAGCCAGTTGCTGCTGATGCTGGAGTTGGCCGCGCATCGCAAACTTGCGCCCATCTCTTCCGTCCGCCTCATCATGGTGAGCGGTGCGCGTTGGAGCCGCAGCCGCACTGCAGACCTCAAGGCCCTGTTTCTGCAAGCGCGCATCATTGAGTTTTACGGTGCGTCCGAGATGAGTTTTATCGCGTGGATGGACGCCGCAGATGATGCATCCGACGTTCCGGCGCAAGCAGTCGGTAAACCGTTTGCGAATGTGGAGATTGATATCCGCCCCGCTCCCAAGGGATTGATTTATGTGCGCAGCCCTATGGTGTTTATGGACTACGTCGGCGCGTCAACCGGTGCAAGGTTAGACGCAAGCGCCGCACTGCGCGATGGCGATTGGTTGTCGGTGCGCGACGTGGGCATGCTCGATGCGAACGGCTTGCTGTGTCTGGAAGGCCGCGAAAACCGCATGATCGTGACCAGCGGCAAAAACCTGTTTCCCGAAGAGATGGAGGGCGTGCTTGAAGCCCATGCCGCGGTGGCGCAGGCGTCCGTGCATGGCTTGGCGGACGAAATGCGCGGCACGCAAGTGGTAGGGGTGGTCCGCTTGCGCATTGATGTGCAGGCCGCGCAACTGAGTGCCCATTGCCGCGCGCATTTGGAGAGTTTCAAGGCGCCGCGTCGCTATTGGTTAATGGAGCCATGGCCGCAAACCCCCAGCGGCAAGACCGACCATCGCGCGATTGCGCTTGCCTTGCAAAATCACACGGGCTCACCATGCCTGCGGCCACTGCACTGATTGCCGCCTGGGCCAGGAGCGCGGTCATGCCGCATGGCGGCGCATTCCGTCATTTACATGCGCATGAGATTGCCGCGCCCGTGGTGCAGGCTTTAATTGCGCGCGCCGGACTGCCGGCCCATACCGTGGACACGCTCGTGTGCGGCAATGCGCTAGGCGCGGGTGGGAATCCCGCACGCATGGTGGCGCTGGCGGCGGGCTTGCCTGATGGCTGTGCGGCACTGTCGGTGGACACGCAATGTTGCTCCGGCCTCGATGCGGTCACCATGGCGGTCGGCTTGCTGGCCTCAGGACAGGCGCGCGTGGTCATCGCCGGTGGTGTGGAGGCCTGGAGCCGCTCGCCCTTGCGCCACACACGTCCCATGAATGCAGATGAAGTGCCGCTGCCGTATGAACGCCCCGCATTCGCTCCGGACCCGCAGCGCGACTCCGACCTGTTGGAGGCTGCAGCACTGTATGCCCGCGCTCATGGCATCAGCCGCTTGCAGCAAGATACCTATGCTTTGCAAAGCCACCAGCGTGCAGTGGCGGGTGCGGACGCAATGCGTGATGAACTGGTCGATGTGTTGGCAGCCCCATTGGTGGATGCTTACCCGCGCACTACGGCGCCCGAGCGGGCCGCCCGTATGCCGGTTGCCGCCGGGAAAGGCACCGATTGCGCAGTCAGTACGCTGGCGATTTCTGCCAGGGCCGATGGCGCTGCGTTTGTGTTGCTGGCAACCCAAGACGCCTGCGATGAATGGGGCATCCAACCGCAGGCCCGGTGGCTGGCAGGTGCATCGGTGGGATGCGCCAGCGAGCAACCCATGCTCGCCGCTGCGCTGGCGGCGCAACTGGCCATGCAACGTGCGCACATTAGGGGTGCCGGTGACTTACAGGCTGTGGAACTGCACGATGCGTTCGCCGTGCAGGGTTTGCAATTTTGTAGTGCGCTGGGTCTGCAGAGCACACAGATCAATCGCCATGGCGGTGGTCTTGCGCGTGGACATCCCATTGGCGCATCGGGTGCAGTAGCGCTGGTGAGGTTACTGGCGGACCTGAAAAAGCAGGACGGTGCGACCGGCCTTGCCGCGGTCGCCGGGGCCGGCGGCATCGGCGCCGCTGCCATCGTGCAGACTGCCTAATCGGGCAGCGTGTTTGTCAGGCCGCCAGTGCCAGCGCGGCCATGCGAATGGCCCCGTCCAGACTGCGTGCCCCGCAAATGAAAAGGTTGTTATGGCAAAAAACGCTGTCTGCCACGCCGGTAACCGCCGCCAGTTCCTGATCACGAAGGCCCGCCCAGCTGGCCGGCAAATCCATACGCGAAGTGAACGAACCGGGCTCAACGGGCACGGTTTTAACTTGGTACTGGTCGCCGTCGGAGTCCGGATAAATCACCAGCATGACCTGGGGCATTTCTTCGGCGACTACCCGTGACCAGGGCATTCCACCTTCCTGCAGATGAAGGACTTTGCCGCCCAGCAAGGTCGGCGCATTGCGCACGATGTCCATCGAGCGGACCTGCGATATTTTCTTGATGATGGCGCGGTCCAGGAAGGTTCGGGTGATGCCGATGGCTTGCAGAAAACGGCGTTCCTGCAGCGCGGCCTTCGGTTCTGCGGCCAGGCCACTTTCTTCCATCCAGTTGGTGTTGAGTTGCGCAATCAGCGACGACAGCCCGAACAGGCCCGGTGCCACATCGCCCTGTCCGGTGTCTACCATGTCCAGGTACTGGACCAGCGAGCCGTCAATGCTTTGCACGGTGTCGGCCACCGCCTGCGCGTCCAGCGTGTAGCCTGCTTGCGCGGCCAATGCCTGCACATAGTCTGCGCCGTGTGCGGCCCACACCAGACCCGCGCTGGCGTAGGTCACACGCAATGCGTCGGAAGAGCGCGGTGCACGTGCACCGTCAAAGCCGCGCTGGTGGTGGTCATAACGGCCATTGGCAGCGTCCCAGATACCGCCCACGTCCACGGCAAAATCCGCTGCTTCAATCAGCGCGTTATTGCGGGTGCGCACCAGCGAGTGCGAAGGGTAAACGCCCATGATGACGCCCACGCCGAACACATCGTCGGCGTGAAAACTGCCGCTGTGGGTGGCAATGGTTTTAGGAGAGGAGGGGATATAGGCCATGGCGCATCATAAATGCGCGCGCAGGGCTATTGAAGCCGCGCAAGCCTTCAATGCTGCAATGGAAACTGTGCAATCGGCAGCGGCCGGCCAAACAAATAGCCTTGAAAAAGCCCGCAGCCGCTGTCGGCCAGAAAATGCTTTTGTGATTCCGTTTCTACACCCTCGGCAATCACTTCAAGCTGAAGGGACTTGCCCATGTCGATGATGGCTTTGAGAATCGCCGGCCCTTGCGAGCCGTTGGCCAGATCGCGCACAAAGCTCTGGTCGATTTTGAGCTGGTCCAGCGGCAACTGGCGCAAATATGAAAGCGACGAGTAGCCAGTACCAAAATCATCGAGCGCGAACTTCAAGCCGCAGCGGCGCAGCGCGTGCATGCGCTGCACCACCATCACTACGTCCTGCAGCACCATGCTCTCGGTCAGTTCGAGTTTGAGGCCGGTGGCATCAATGCCGGAACGGACAATGACCTGCGCCAATTGCGCTTCAAATTCGGAATCGCGGAACTGGCGCGCACTCACATTGATGGCCAGTTGCAGGTGCCGGGTGTCGGGGTGGCCCTGCCAGACTTTCAGTTGGGCGCAACCCGCCTCAAGGACCCAGGCACCAATGTCCAATATCAGTTCACTCTCTTCTGCCAACGCGATGAAATCGTCCGGTGAAATCATCGTGCCGTCAGCAGTCATCCACCGCAGCAGCGCTTCGGCCCCGGTGACATTGCCCGCCTGATCGACCTGCGGCTGGTAGTACAAGGTCAGTTCATGGTTGGCAATGGCATTGCGCAGGCCTACCTCCCGCTCCGCTTTGCGGTCCACCGCCTCCTGCATGGAGTGTTCAAACATTCGGATGGAGTTGCGTCCCGAATCTTTGGCTTGGTAAAGCGCGAGGTCCGCCTGCCGTAGCAGGTTTTGAAAGTCAGTATCCTGCTTCTGGAACAGCGTAATCCCGATGCTGGTGGAAGAGTGAAAGATCTGCGCTTCCAGTGCATATGGCAACTGCAACGCGAGTCGCAATTTCTCAGCGAGGTGGGCGGCAAGTGTTGCCGCTTGCTCCCGGTCCTGCCCCAGATTTTCCAGGGTGACTACAAACTCGTCACCGCCAATGCGCGCCACGGAATCCACCTTGCGCAGACAGGCGCCAATGCGTCTGGCAACCTCGACCAACAGCAAATCACCCAGGGCGTGACCGCGGGTGTCGTTAATACTTTTGAAGTTGTCCAGATCCAGCATCAGCAGCGCGCCGTGGCTCAGGCTGCGCCGGCTGGTCAGCAGTGCCTGCTCCAGCCGGTCCTGCAGCAAGCGGCGGTTGGCGAGTTGCGTGAGCGGGTCATAATAAGCCAGTGCGTGTATTTTGTCCTGCGCCTCTTTGTGCTCGGTGATGTCCTGCAAGTTGCCGAACCAGCTTTTGATACTGCCATCCGTGTTTCTTTCGAGCTGTGAGTTGGAGCGCACCCAGCGTGTGGCGCCGTCGGTACTGCTCACAATCGGGTAGGTCAGCTCCATCGCGTCGGGACTAGCCGGGACCTGCGCTGTTGCGCGGCTGATGCGCTCTTGGTGTTCCGGGTGGATGCGCTTAAGCCAACTGGCAAAAGTGCGCGGTGCGGCATCCGTCAAACCCAGTATCTGGTCGAGTACCGGCGAGGTACGGAACTGGCGTGTTTGGGTATTGAAAACGAAATAGCCCACACGCGCCATTTGTTGTGAGTTGCTTAGCAGTACTTCCTGCTCGCGCAGACTTTCCACCGTACGCGTCAATTCTGCGGTTTGTTCTTTCACCCGTTGTTGCAGTGCCTGTTCACGCATTGCGAGATCCTGCGACAACAGTTTGACGGCCAGGTTGTCACGCAAGGCGGCAATCGTTCTGCGGTTGTCCATCACTGCGACACACAAGGCCATAAAGGCGTATATCAGGAGTGACAGTATTAACGTGGCACGTATCGGCGCCGTATAAGGCAAATACACCAGCACACCCAACATGACCACCCACATCAGGCCGGTATAAGTCAGCCAGACGCGCAAAAAATAGCCCAGCACGGGAAGTACAAAAACAATGGTGATGCAAAAAACAATAACCCGGTAGTAAAACAGTGCATCCAGTGCGCCGGTGTCTGCCATCAGGGGCATCAGGCCCCAAGCCGCACCGCAAATGGCCGCCAGAATGCATTCTCGATTTACCAGGATGTCAGCCCGCGCGCCGCACTCCAGCGCTTTCAGGGCCCTTCGCCCGTGAACGGCACTGATGCAAAGCGGCGTACACAGCAGCACGCTCCAAAGCAACAGCAGCTTGCGGTCGGCACCTTGCCAGTTGGGAACCAGGACTGCGACAATACTGAGCAGTGCTATGGGAGCCGCGGTGCTGGTGCGGTGAAAAAACTCCCGCGCTAACGCAAGCGTCAACGTATCTTGCTCGATAGGGGGCGTCTTAAGTGGCTCCAGCATGTAACCAGTAACTTTATTTACGCCTGACGATAACCGTAAAAGCGCCGAATCCATTGAGGCAGGTCTAAAGCCCCCCAAATTGGTCCATGTCGGGACCGTAAACGACCCTTACAGCGGCTTCAGGAACAAGCCCACCGTGAGCGCCACACCAATGGCAACGATAACTGTGCGCAGCAGCTTGTCGTTGACGCGGTGCAAAGCCCAACTGCCACATAGCCCTCCTGCAATGGCGCCAGCACCCAGCGCAACGGCCTGCGCCCAGTGCACTTGGGGGGAAGTTACCAACATGGCGACTGCGGAGGCATTCATCACGCCCGCCAGCGCGTTTTTGGTGGCACCGGCATTGCGCATGGGTAGTCCCGCCAGCGTTAGCGCGGCCAGCATCAAAAAGCCGATACCGCCGCCGAAGTAGCCGCCATAAATGGCGATGACAAATTGCGTGAATGCAGCTGTCCTGGCGCCCAACAGCGCGCTGGAGCCCGCAATATCCGCCGTTGGAGAAGGTGCCGGTTTGCGGCGAAAGCTGCCCCAGGCAAACACCGCTGTGGCAAACAACACCAGCCAGGGCACCAGCGCGGTAAAAACCGACGAAGGTGTGTTAAGCAGCAGCAGCGCTCCCACGATGGCCCCCGCGATGCTGACGATGAAAAGGCCACGGAACGACAGGTTGCCGGTCCCACTCACCAGCTTGCGACCCGCAAAGCCTGACGACACTTGTCCTGGGAACAAGGCCACCGACGAGGTAATGTTGGCGGCCAGCGGACTCATTCCGGAAAACATGAGCACCGGCAAAGTGATGAAAGAGCCGCCGCCGGCCAGGGAATTTTGGAGTCCGGCCCAGAAGCCGGCGACAACGATGAATGCAAATAACATGGGGAGCGATTGTGTCCGTTATTCGTTTAACGTTCTGAAATAGGCGTCGGCCTCTGCGCGCCGCGTGATGGTTTGGTTGACCGGCGCGTGCGGGTCGGCGTACCCCAGTGCGATGCCACAGACGATGGCGTGGCTGTCACTCAGGGACAAAGTCTTGCGGATCAGCCCCGGGTACGAGGCCAAAGCGCCGATCGCACAACTGGCCAGCCCGTGTGCCTGTGCCGCCAGCATCAGGCCGTAGAGCGCCATGCCCAGGTCCATATAGCAACCGGTACCCATATCCCGCTCGATGGTGACCAACAGCGCTACGGGTGCATCGAAAAAGCAAAAGTTGCGCGCAAACTGCGCGTCGCGGGCGGCGCGATCATCACGTTCTATGCCAAGCGCGCCATACAAAGCCCGCGCCGCGGCCACTTGTCTACGCCGGTATATCGAAGCCATGGGGTCGGGGAAATAGCTGTAATCCTCGGCCTCCAACTGGTTGTTCTGAAAAGCCTGTGTGAGTGCCGAAGTCAGGCGCTGGCGCGCTTGTCCCTCTACACGTAAAAAACTGCCGGGTTGCAAATTGGCACCGCTGGGAGCTTGTCGCGCGCTGCGCAGGAGTGCCAATAGCAGTTCATCGGGAACAGCATCGGGCCGGAAAGCGCGTATCGAGCGCCGGTCGGAACATAGCTGTGTGTAGGCATCCGCCGGATCGGTGTTTATAAGGGGGTTACCTGGGTTACGCATAGTGCGGATTATCTTGCGTGAGAATAGCCCCACCTATAACTGTCCAGTGAGCAGCGCCATGACCCCTCGGATTCCCCAAGTTCCAGATGACCAACTAATGCCCAAAGAGGTTGTGGCCACCATCCAAAAGCGCCGTGGCGGCACCTTGCTGAACCTGGACCGCATGCTGCTCAACAGTCCTGCATATGCCGTGGGCTGGAATTCGTTTCTGGGTGCGGTGCGTACCGGCCTGTCACTTGATGCGAGTCTGCGCGAACTTGCCATTTGCGTAGTGGCGGTGCTCAACCGCGCGGACTATGAACTGGTGCAGCATGCCCCCGAATTTTTGGCGGTCGGTGGCACGCAGGCCCAGCTCGACGCGATCAACGATGTGGAGGCAGCCCTGGCAAACATCGCGCTGTTCAGCGATGTGGAGCGTGCGGTTTTGGATTTCACGCGCCAGATGACCTGCAATGTTCAGGTAAGCAATGTCTGCTTTGATAGGCTCAAGCAGGTGCTGCCCGATGCGCAGCAGCAAGTCGAACTCGCTGGAGTAATCGCCGCCTACAACATGGTGTCCCGTTTTCTGGAGGCATTGCAGGTGGCGCCCGAGTGAGTCCGGATTGAATAAACCTGTACAGACTGACATTTTGGAGCTCCCGTGCTGAGTGCTTACATAACCCACGCCGACTGTGCGCGCCACGAGATGGGACCTGACCATCCGGAGTGCCCCAATCGCCTGACCGCCATCAATGACCATCTCCTGGTCAAAGGTCTGCTTGACTATATGCATAGCTACGATGCACCGCTGGCTACCTTCGAGCAGTTGTGCAGGGCGCACAGCCCCGACTACGTGCAGGAAATACTGGATGCATCGCCCAAAGAGGGCTACACACGCGTGGACCCCGACACCAGCATGAACCCGTTCACCGTGCGGGCCGCACTGCGCGCCGCCGGCGCTGCGGTGCAGGCCACCGACCTGGTGCTCACGCAGGGTGTGCCCACGGCGTTTTGCGCGGTGCGCCCGCCGGGCCACCATGCGGAGCGCCGCACGGCCATGGGGTTTTGCTTTTTCAACAATGTCGCCGTAGGAATACGGCATGCACTGGAACATCACGGGCTGGAGCGCGTGGCGTTGATTGACTTTGATGTGCACCATGGCAACGGCAGCGAAGATATATTGCAAAACGATCCCCGTGTGTTGATGTGCTCCATCTTCGAGACCGGCCTGTACCCCTTCAGCGGTGAAAACAGCACGGCCGGCAACATGGTGAACGTCGGCCTGCCACCACGCTCCGGCGGACAGGCGTTCCGCGAGGCGGTGGAATCACGCTGGCTGCCGGCGCTGGAGGCATTCAAGCCGCAGCTGATTTACATTTCTGCCGGATTTGACGGCCACCGGGAGGACGACATGGGCAACCTCGGTCTGGTGGAGGCCGACTACGCATGGGTCACCCATCGCCTGATGGAGGTGGCCAAACGACATTGTCAGGGTCGTGTCATTTCCTGCCTCGAAGGTGGCTATATGCTGAGCTCTTTGGGACGTAGCGCCGGTGTGCACGTAAAGGCACTCATAGGCGCTGATTAAGACCGATGGACAAACACTACCTTACTGCCCTTTTTGCACCTAAAACGGTTGTCGCCTTTGCCGGTAAAACCGGTGACGAAGCGCAGCACACAGCACAGGCGCGCGCACTGACTGCCAATTTACTCGCACAGGATTTTTCGGGAACGCTCACCTTTCTGGATGTGCACACCACCGGCACGCTGGCCGATCTGGCGCAGAGTCGCGCTGACCTGGCCATCATCGCGTTGCAGCCCCATGAGTTACCTGCTGCACTGGAGATTGCCGGGCGCATGGCCTGTCGCACCGCGGTGATTGTGTCCAGCGGGATTTCCGCAGAACAGGCGCAGGAGCTGAAGAAAATCGCGAAACGCGAAGGCGTGCAATTGCTGGGGCCCAATTCGCTGGGCTTTCAAAATCCATTGCTCAAACTCAACGCCGCCATTACGGGCCCCCTGGCCAAGCCGGGCACGCTGGCGCTGGTATCGCAGTCCGGCGCACTGACGGCTTCCATGTTGGACTGGGCGGTGAGCAACGGCGTTGGTTTTTCCAGTGTGGTCTCGCTGGGAGCCAATACCTCGGTTGATATCGCGCAGGTGCTGGACTACCTGGCCAACGACGCGCGCACCCAAAGCATCATTGTTTACCTCGAAGGCATTTCCAACGCGCGCAGCTTTATGAGTGCGCTACGCACGGCAGCCAATGCCAAACCGGTGATCGTGCTCAAGGCGGGACGCAAGCCCGCCGGTAATGCGGCTGCGCTGACACATAGTGGCGCGATTGTGGGCAGTGATGATGTGTTCGATGCGGCCCTGCGCCGTAGTGGCGCGGTGCGGGTTGCTTCGTTTGTGGAATTGTTTTCGGCAGCCAAATGCCTGGCTTCGCGCTACCGGCCTGTCGGGCAACGGCTGGCCATCGTGACCAACGGCGGGGGGCCCGGTGTACTGGCCGCCGATTGGGTTAACCAGATTCACTTGCAGCTCGGTGTTTTGTCGAAAGAATCGGCCGCCGCGCTCAAACCGCAGTTGCCCGAGTTGGCTACCTTGTCCGAGTTGATAGACCTTTCTGAAGATGCCAGCCCGCAGCACTATGCGAAGGCCATTGCCGCTGCCGACAAGGACCGAAGCATTGACGGTGTGCTGGTCATCTATTCGCCCAAAGCTGCTTCGGGTGATGTGCAAGCCGTTCCCGATGCTGTCGCACAGGAACTAGTCAAATTGCGCAGCAGTATGAGCAAGCCGCTCTTGACCTGCTGGATGGGCGACGCCTCGGTAGGTCCGGCGCGCGCCATTTTGAACAATGCTGCCATTCCCACCTTCCGCACGCCTGAGGCGGCGGTGGGGGCGTTTGGCAATATTTCCACCTTCTACCAAAACCAGCGCCTTCTGCAACAAACGCCGCCGCCGCTATCGGCGCTGGCCAAGCCTGATATTGAGGGCGCGCGCCTGATTATTGAGAGCGTGCTGGCCGAGCGCCGCAAGGTGCTCACGGAGATGGAGTCAAAGACGCTGCTGTCGTGCTTCCACATTCCGGTGACCAACACCATTCTTGCGCGCAGTGCCAATGAGGCCATGATGATTGCCGCGCAACTGGGCTTTCCGGTGGCGCTCAAAATTGATTCGCCCGACATCAGCCACAAGTCGGATGTGCAGGGCGTGGCGCTTAACATCCTGAACGGTGCCAGCGCGCGTGACAACTACAACGAGATGATCGAGCGCGTCAAACGTGGGCAGCCGCAAGCGCGCATCAACGGCGTCACCGTTCAGAAAATGGCGAACGCGAGCCGCGGCCGAGAAATCTATGTTGGTCTGGTGACTGATGAACCCTTCGGCCCGGTGATCGTGTTCGGCGCCGGCGGCACCATGATTGAACTGCTCAACGACCGCGCCATGGAGTTGCCGCCGCTCAATCAGTTTTTGGCGCGCAGACTCATAGACCGCTCACGTGTGGCCGAAACGCTGGGTGACTGGCGTGGTGCCAGCGCCGTGGACATGGATGCGCTTGAGCAGGTGTTGCTGCGAGTCTCCGAGATGGTGTGCGAGTTGCCGCAACTGCGCGAGATGGACATCAACCCCATCATCGTGGATGAATCGGGCGCCGTGGCGGTCGATGCGCGCATCGTTATTGATAGCGCACCGCAAGCACCTGGCGGGCGCCTGAGTACCTACAACCACCTGTCGATCCTGCCGTACCCTGCGCGTTACGAGCAGTTGCTGCCCATGCGCGGCGGCGGCGAATACACCATCCGGCCCATTCACCCCGACGATGCCGAGATGATCAAGCGACTGGTGCGCGAGTTGTCGCCCGAGAGTCGCTACTTCCGTTTTGTATCGAGTGTTGCCGAGCTGCCGCCGTCGCTGCTGGCGCGCTTTACATTGATCGATTACGATCGTGAGATGGCGCTGATTGCCGTGGTGAATGAGCGAATTACCGACGCGGACGGCGAGGTCACCGAGGCCGAGCGCATCATCGGCGTTTCGCGCTATGTAACCAACCCGGACCAGTCGAGTTGCGAGTTCGCATTGGTGGTAGCTGATGACTTCAACGGCAAGGGCTTGGGCTCACGCCTGATGGAAAGCATCATGGACGTGGCCCGTGAGAAGGGGCTTGCGGAAATGGAAGGCCTGGTGCTTGCCAACAACGCGGGCATGCTCAAACTCATGCGCAGTCTGGGCTTTGTGGTCAAGCCTTACGTAGAAGACGCTGATTTCAAGCTAGTGACGCATATTCTTAATTGAGCGGCATGCGGGCCGCATCAAGCGCGCGCTACATGGGCAGGTCTTGAACTTGGTGGAATTGCAGATTTCACCAATTTGAGCAAATTGCACATTTTTGGTGCGAATCATGCTCTAAAGTGCAGGCGTTGGAACCGAACAAAAATATTGATATCTACGCGGGCTAAGCTGCTGCTGAAAGGCTGACCATTGAAAGAAGCACTACTTTGTGCCGCCGCAAATACGTATAGCCCGGCGCAGGCCCAGTTTGATGAGCAGGCGTTTATGGAGCGCTGGCACACCGATTTTTTGATCGTATCGGGCTTTCTTCAAAGGCATCTGGTGCGGGAATTGGAAGTCGTTGGCGGTGATCCGGTGCTGGGCATGGTGATTTCTGAAATCTGGCTTTACAACATCACGCGCACGCTGTCGCGCGACGGGGAGATCCCCTCATCAAAAGCACTGTCCGATGAAGCACGTCGCAGCCGATTTGCCGCTTGCAACACCTACTCCGTTGCCCAAAGTCTGGGTGTGCCGGCGCAAACGGTGCGGCGCAAGGTACAGATTTTGATGGACAAGGGATGGGTTGAAAAAACACCTAAAGGGCAGCTTCTGGTTACGACCCGCTGCGAGGAGGTCTTTCACTCGCATACGACGCTGGAAACTATGCGAGATTTCATCAGCAGCGCGCGCACTCTGTTCAGCCACATGGGCCTGGACCTTTCGCTGCAAAAATCTGCTAAGTCCGCAGCTACCTGCGACGAATGAGCGGGTTCCGCGGCCAGAACGAGCGCACCCATTGATGCAGTTGCTTTGCAAAAATGATTTGCCATTTAAGCATGACGTAAGGCAGCGCCCAATCAGGTGAACGAACATCCCAAGTGCTATAAATTTTGAATTCAAGAGGCCCATCTTTTATGCAAACTTCGTCAAAGGTAAGCGTAGCGATCTTTTTGCCAATGGTGTGCCTGGCGGCGGTGCTCATAGCGGGATATTCAGCGTCCACAGGCCTGCTGGCCATGCTTGGTGGTGTGATTGTGGTGGTCGCCCTTGGCGCGCTGGGACTGTGGGCGCTCCAGAGTGTTGGCAAAGTGCTTGCGCAAGGAGAGCAGGCGCAGGGCGAGATTGCTGCAATACAGAAAGCATCAGAGAACTTTCAGGCGGAGCAGACCAAAATGGCCCGTTTGCACGCCGAAGGTCGCATCGACCATTTCATGCCTAATCAGTCCATGAGCGGGCAATATGCAGCAATGGCGCAATCCATCAATGCCCTAGTGAAGTCGCATATGGATGTGAAGTTTCGCCTGGTGGATTTAATGGACGATTACTCGCACGGCAACTTTGCCAACGAGATTGAAGATTTGCCCGGCCTTAAAAACCGAATTACCCAGGTGGCACGCGCGTCCAAGGCAAAGTTGAAGCTGGCTGCGGATCAGGCCTCAACGAATTTGCGGATTATCAATGCGCTGGACAACTGCAGCATGAGTGTGATGATTGCCGATGCCAACCACAACATTGTTTACATGAACAAGACCGTGACGGCGCTGATGACTGCCAATGAGGCAGAAATCCGCAAACAGCTGCCGCACTTCCATTCGGCGCAATTGCTGGGCAGCAATATCGACATATTCCACAAATCGCCGTCGCATCAGCGATCCATGCTGACCTCCATCCGCGAGGCGCACCGGACGAATATTGTTGTCGGTAACCTGCATTTCGCCTTGGCTGCGTCTCCTGTTTTTGACGAAGTTGGTGTGCGCGCAGGGACGGTGGTGGAGTGGGTGGACCGCACTGCGGAAGTCGCTATTGAGCGTGGCGTTGCCCGTGCCATTGAAGCCGCCGCACTGGGAGACTTCAGTGAGCGCCTCCATACGCATGGCGCCACCGGATTCATGGCGACTTTGACGCAAGGCATGAACCGCCTGATTGACACCACCGAAAAAGGGCTGACCGAAGTCTCCCAATTGCTGGGAGCCTTTGCAAAGGGTGATTTGACGCAGCGCATGCAGGGCGAGTATGCCGGTCTGTTTGCGCAGGTGCGCGACAGTGCGGACGCAACCGCTGAAAACCTCACCCGTATTCTGGGCGAGGTGCGCACCGCGACTGATGCCCTCAATGGTGCTGCGGATCAAGTGAGTTCTGCCGCACAGTCCATTGCACAAGCAGCCAGCGAGCAGGCGGCTAATGTAGACCAGACAGCCTCTTCTGTGGATGTGATGACCGAATCGATCGGTCAAAACAGCGACAACGCCAAAGTCACTGAGGGTATTGCGGTGCGTGCCAGTGGCGATGCAGTGCAAGGTGGGCAGGCGGTCGGGAAGACGCTCAATGCCATGAAGCAGATCGCCAGCAAAATCGGCATCGTCGATGACATTGCCTATCAGACCAATTTGCTGGCACTCAATGCGGCAATCGAAGCCGCACGCGCCGGGGAACACGGCAAAGGCTTTGCAGTCGTGGCGGCGGAAGTGCGCAAGCTGGCGGAACGCAGCCAGGAGGCCGCCAAAGAGATCGGAGAGCTGGCCATCAGCAGCGTCGACATGGCAGTGCAAGCCGGTTCGCTAATCGATCAAATTGTGCCCAGCGTTCAAAAAACCAGCGATCTGGTGCAGGAAATATCGGCTGCCAGCGCGGAGCAGGGCATGACCGCACAGCGCATTGGTGAGGCCATGCGCCAACTCAACGCGGCTACGCAGCAAAATGCTGCGGCTTCCGAACAACTGGCTGCGACCTCGGAAGAGCTGTCTGCGCAAGCGGAGCAGTTACTCAAGTCGATTGAATTTTTTAATGTCGGCAATGCCGGACGCCTTATGCAGCCCCTAACCAACCGTCGGGCCACGCCTGCAGCGCGCATGCCGACGGCGTCACGCGTGGTCCGCGCGCCAGTGCGCGCACCACGGGATGGCGGTTTTGTTCCCTATTGAATAACAGGGATCAGGCGTATATGACCAAGGGTATGTTGGACGCACTGATGGCCGAGCTAAGCGCGGACATCGCGCGCCTTCCATTGGGTGCCGTGCAATTGGCCGGTGCATTAGTTGCCGCGCACCCATACCTGCCGGGTAAGTTATCGAATTGGGTCATGCAGGAGATGGGCAAGCGCGTGGATATGCGCGAAGTGTCGCCGGTCGCAGAAGCCGCAATGCGGATTTTTGTTTTTGCGGAAAGCTTTGATAAAGACTATGGTTTTCAGGAAGTTCAGTCTCAATATGCGTTAATCAAGGCCATGGGAAAAGAGCGTGAGCTTCACATTGCAGTGGCATTTTTCCAAACGCTTTTTATGCGGTTTGAAGAGGCGCTCCAGCAGAATTACGAACCTGGCGCTGAGGTCCTTGCCCTTATGCAAAAACTCAGGCGACAAACCGAGACAGTGATGGAGACTGAAATGATGGCAGGTTCACAGGGCGCTGCGCCCGACATAAAAACGTTCGCACTGAAGTCGATGGTCAACAATCAAGAAACACTGCTCTCCCATTTGGCCGCCATCATTGCGGGTTCAACCGATGCGATCATCACCAAAAGCTTGGACGGTATCGTGACCGGCTGGAATGCAGGCGCGCAGAAAATATTTGGATACTCTCCCGAAGAAATGCTGGGCCAACCCCTGTTGAGGATGTTTCCGCAAGACCGGGTGCAGGAAGAATCTTTCATCCTGGAGCGGCTCAAACTGGGAGAGAGGGTGGAGCATTTTGAGACGATACGCAAGCACAAGGACGGGCGCGATATCCATGTGTCGGTAACGATATCCCCCATATTTGATGCAAAGGGACAGGTGGTCGGAGCGTCCAAAATCGCGCGCGATATTTCCGAACGCATCAAGTTGGAGAACACCAGTCGCCAGTTGGAGATGATCGTTTCCTCGTCGGACGATGCCATCATCGGCAAGACGCTCAGCGGCGTTGTTACCAGCTGGAATTCCGGGGCGGAAAAAATATTCGGCTACAGCGCCGCCGAGATGATCGGCACGCCAGTGGAGCGACTCATTCCGTCGGAGCGCAGAGTCGAGGAATCGCTGATCCTTGAGCGCCTGAAGAAAAGTCAGAGCATTGACCATTACGAGACTGTGCGTCTGCGTAAAGACGGTTCGCAAGTATTCGTGTCCGTCACGATTTCGCCCATGAGAGACAGTACCGGGGAAATCATCGGTGCTTCAAAAATTGCACGCGATATCACCGGCCGCAAACTAGCCGAGCAACAACTGTTGCTCACGTCCAGCGTGTTTACCCATGCCAATGAAGGTATTGCCATCGCGGATGCGGACGGCGTCATTCTGGATGTGAATGACGCCCTGATGCGCATCAGCGGATTCGAACGCGCTGAGATCATCGGCCATTTACCCACCATGTTCCGCTCCAGCCGTCAGGGTCCCGAGGTGATGACGAGCCTGCTCAATACCTTGAAGTTGCAAGACCACTGCCAGGGTGAGGTGTGGAGCCGGCGCAAAGACGGCGAGTCCTATGCCGGCTTGCTTACCATCAGTACCGTGCGCAACGCAGAGGGTGCAGTGCAGAACTATGTCGGCATATTTGCTGACATCACGGCCCTTAAACAGAAACAGGATCAGTTGGAGCGCATCGCCCACTATGACCCGCTGACGGGTCTGCCCAATCGCATCTTGCTGGCCGACCGGCTCCAGCAAGCGATGGTCATGAGTAAGCGTCAGGGCAGTAATGTGGGCGTTTTGTATCTGGATCTGGACGGATTCAAGGCCATCAATGAGGCCTACGGCCAGGACTTTGGCGACGAAGTTCTGATCCTGATTTCCAAGAAAATCAGGGATGTATTGCGCGAAGTGGACACTTTGGGGCGCATAGGCGGGGATGAGTTTGTCGCCATACTGGAGGGCGTGCACAGCGATCGCGATTGCATGGATCTGGCCGACAAGGTGCTGCGGGCCTGCGCCGTGCCCATGGGTGGTGATGACGGGGTATTGCGACTCTCGGCAAGCATTGGTATGACCATCTATCCGCTGGACGACGCAGACTCCGAGCAACTGCTGCGCCATGCCGACCAGGCCATGGTCGAGGCCAAACAAACCGGCAAGAACCGTTGCCAGATGTTTGACTCCCAGCAGCACACGGCCTTGCGCCATCGCATTGACATGATCGACCAGCTTGCTTTGGCGCTCAGCAACGAAGAGTTTGTTCTGCACTATCAGCCCAAAGTGAATATGCGTACCGGCGAGGTGATCGGTGTAGAGGCATTGATCCGCTGGAATCATCCGGTGCAGGGCCTCATCGGGCCTGCGGGATTTCTGCCCGTTGTTGAAGGCCATGTGCTCAGCGATGGCGTGTGCGATTGGGTCATCCGCAGTGCCTTGCACCAGATGCGGCTATGGCAGGCATCGGGGCTGCATTTGCGCGTCAGTGTCAATGTGGGCGCGCGCCAGTTGCAACAGGGTGACTTCCCGGTGAATCTGTCCAGAATACTGGCTGCGTTTCCTCAGGTGGACCCCGCCAGTCTGGAAATCGAAGTGCTGGAGACCAGCGCATTGGAAGACACCGAATCGGTCACGGATGTCATGCAGGCGTGCCGGCGTTTAGGGGTGACCTTTGCAGTAGACGACTTTGGTACGGGCTACTCTTCGCTGACCTACCTGAAGCGACTGCCTGCGGGCGTGCTCAAAGTGGATCAAAGTTTTGTGCGCGACATGTTGACTGACCGCGAAGATCTGGCAATCGTGCAGGGCGTCATCGGCCTGGCAAAGGCGTTTAACCGGACCGTGCTGGCCGAAGGCGTGGAAACCGTGGCGCACGGTCTCAAGCTGCTCTCGCTGGGCTGTGAACTCGCGCAGGGCTATGGCATCAGCCGGCCTATTGCGGCCAAAGATATTCCGGATTGGATCTCGCGCTGGAAGCCCGATCACAGCTGGACCCGGGTGATTTAGCCAAAGCCCATCGGCACATAGCGCCACCCCTATGAAAGAAATTGCCCTCACAGCGGCGGGTTTGGTGGAGCTTCAGCGCGCACGCTCCATCATTGAGACCACGCAGGATGCCGTCATCAGCAAAACGCGGGAGGGCATCATCACCAGTCGGAACAAGGGTGCATAACGCATCTTTGGCTACACCGCAGAGGAGGCCATCGGGCAACCTATGGTTTTTGTCAAACCGCAGGATCGCAAGCATGAGGAGACGGAGTTTCTGCGACGCGTCGGTACCGGTGAGCGTGTTGAGAGCTTTGAGACGATCCGTCAGAACAAGCAAGGCGGTTTGATTGAAGTGTTGGTCACGCTTTCTCCCATGCGTGATTTGGAGGGAAACATCATCGGTTTGTCCAAAATTGCGCGCGACCTGACTGAAAGGCTTACCAACGAGCCGCTCCAAATGGAGCAGGATCGCGCTGCGCTGTCTGCGCAGACGCGCACCGATTTGATGGTGAGCCTGAGCCACGAGTTGCGTACACCGCTGAATCACATTGTGGGCTTTTCGCAGGTGTTGGCAGAGTCCACCACCGCCGCTCAAAGGGTTCCGGTAGATGCCATTGCCAATGCCGCGAGCCAGCTGATTGAATAACTGAGCAATGTGCTCGATTTCGTCGATATTGAGCGCGGCAGGGTAGTGCCGGTCAACGCGCCATTCAGTGTGGCAGACGCGCTCCATGCCGTGCCGCTCGCCCATCGGCGGCGTGCCGATGAAAGGCATTTGCAGCTTGCACTCCAATGTGATCCGGAGCTGCGCGCCCATTCCATGGGCGATGAGGCCAAGTTTCCCGCGTGGTCGGCAACCTCTTGGACAACGCCATTAAATTCACAGAGGCGGGCTCGGTGCAAATTCACGCCACACCGGTGTCCGAAGGGGTGGAGATCGTTGTGACCGATACCGGCTGTGGCATGACGCAGCAAGGCTTGCACGATACATTCAAACCGCTGACCCAGTAGGACGCCAGCCTGACGCGCAGCCAGGGCGGCATCGGCATGGGTTGCAAACTCGCGGATCAACTGGCCCGGCTAATGGGCGGAACGATCAGCGCATTCAGCGTGGCGGGCGCCGGCACCCGCATTGCAGTGCAATTGCCGATCTACGCCGTAACGCAGAGGGCCGGCGTGATACGCAGGCTCAATATTCTTGCGGTGGACGATGTGGCGCTCAATCTCATGCTGGTCTGTAGCCTGGTTGGCAAGCAACACAATGTCACCACCGCGAGCAGCGGCACCGCAGCCCTTAAAGCGTTGGAGCAGAGCCGCTTCGATGTGGTGCTTATGGATGTGCAAATGCCGGACATGGACGGTCTGAAGACTACCGGGAGTTGGCGCAGCGTGGAAAGCGCCCGAGCAACGCGCATACCTTTCATTGCTGTGACGGCCAATGCTTCTGCGCAAGACTGCAGCAACGCGCTCGAAGCCGGGATGGATGACTTTCTCTCCAAGCCGGTGGATCGCCAGTTATTGCATTTCGCGTTGTGGCGCGCTATGTCACTGACCGCAGCTTAAACGCGTTTAGTCCGCCCTCAGGTCGTGCCACATATGGCACTTGGAAACAAAAGCATCGTCTACTGCCACCGCAAACGGCTCCAACCCATATTGCACAAAGCCATGCCGCGCATACAGCGCATAGGCGGCGTCGTTGCCCTCTGTGACGGTGAGCTGTATCAGGCGCACGGCACTGCGTTGTCGGGCGTGCGTCAAGGCAGCGCTCACGAGCGCATCCCCCAAACCCGAGCGGCGATGCTGCTGCGCTACGTACATGCCAAACAGCGTGCACTTGTGCCGAGCTTTTTCCCTCTGCTCAAACGATAGGCCCACTACACCCGCAAGTCCGCTGAATCCATCAGCGCCGGGCGCAAATGCACCGATCACAATTTCTGCCGCATCGGCGCCGCCTTTCAACCGCGTCTCCCACCACGACAGTGGCAAGCGCTCGCGCTCATGCACGCTGGAGGTGAAGGCGTTGGGGTGTTGCGCGTAGGCTTGCAACATGAGCGAGCGGTACAGTGGTGCGTAGACGGGTTCGAGCAAACAGGGCGGCGACATGGGGCGTACTCCTTGGCGGTCAGCTTTGGCTTAATTGCTGATTGAACTCCATCAGCACCGTGCGCACCGTCGTGGAAAAACTTCCTTTGCGGTTACGAGCAAAGGATTCAAACTGCAAGGGGCGCACACATTTTTCAGGATCAATCCAATATTCCATGGTCCAGTGGTCACCGCCTTCGACCCAGCCGCTGCCGGAAACCTTAAAGGCGTTGAAGATGCCTGCTTCTGATTTAAACGGCTGGCGTGAAACCACTTTGAAATTCAGCTCCATAAAGCTTGCCGAGCCGTCGCCTCTGCGCCAGGCGAACCGGGTGTTCCAATGGTGGCCGATGGCATATTCCGCAGGGTATAGCTGTGCCGGTGACAGGTAGCGTGGATTGGCGGATTTCAGCTCATTACCGGTCAGGTCCAACACTGTTTTCCCCCCATTCAAGGCGATTTCGGTATCAGTAACATTGGAAACCACTTCTGAATAGCTTTTGCTCACCACATTGGTCAGGGCGTCGCGCACTTCAAATGTGAAGCGATCCCCTTTGGTGTAACGGCCCACCGCTGACGTGGTGCCTTTGGTAAACGGGTTGCTCAGGGAGCTCACCAGTTCTACTTTCTTTTCGCCCTGTTTTTTGAGCAGGCGGTCAAGCTGGACCTGTGCCAACTGCGAAAACTTGCCATTGGGATACTGCGCGAGGTAGTCACTAAAAGGCGCGGGTGTGGTGGCATCTTTACTGGCACTCCACACACCAAGCTCCTGCGCAAACTGTGCCGCCTTTTGGTCTTCCGAAATTTTGGCCAGTTCCTCGGGCGTGCGCACGAAATAGAAGTCGTCTTCTAGCGACGTGCTTTCCCACGGGATCTGCTGGCCCTTGGATTGGAGGCGCACCTTCAGGCGCACGCGTTTAAATACGTCTTCGAGCCGGGCACCGCTCACGCGCATTTCGCGCAGCAGGTTCTCGGTAAAAAGTCCGTTGGTCCCGCTTCCATCGCTGGCGGTATTGCCCGGTGCTGTCGCGTAGGACAGCAAGGAGCCATTGGGCGCGTCAAACTGGCTTAAACCTTTTTGCTCCACAGGCACGCCCGCGCCAAAAGGATTGTCGCGACAGGCATCCAGAATGATGACATTCATCGGATTGGCGGCCTTGGTGAGTGCCTGCAGCAAAGTGTTGAGTTCCAGCGTCTGGCGCGGCAGGTCCTCGAGCTCGTGGATATTCGCATCCACCGGCACGAGATAGTTGCGCCACGCCAGCTGTGCACCATGTCCGGCGTAATAAAACAGCCCCACGGCTTTTTGCCGACCAAGCTGCTCGCCGTAACGCTGAACAGCGGCGCTCATGTCTTCCAGCTTCGCGTCCAGCAGCAGGTGGCACTTAAAGCCCAGTTCCGATAGATTTTTGGCTATGGCACTGGCATCGTTCACCGGATTGAGCAGGGGGCTGCCGCGATATCCGGCGTTGCCGATGACCAGCGCTATGCGCGGCGCGGTGCTGCCGGAGCCGTCTCCCACAGCGGCCTGCAGGTATTGCGGTAGTGCGCCAGCGGCCATCAGGCTCGCCGTGGTCTGGAGAAATTTACGTCTTGGTTTCATTTTGATTTTTTTGGAGTCCCTTTAGGCCCTGTAGACTCTGTGCTACTGTATCAATAACTTCGGGCCAATTGCCGCCCCGCGATTGGCGCCATAAGCGCATGGTGTGCGGATACCACGGCGAATCCACCGCGCTTGTGCCCTGATTGCGGCCCCAGCGCCAGTCAGCCATGTAGTCGGGCAGCAGCACCCAACAGGCCACGCCTAAAGCGCCTGCCAGATGGGCCACGGCGGTGTCTACCGTGATCACCAGATTAAGTTGCTGAATAATGGCTGCTGCATCGGCAAAGTCCTGCAGCTGTGCGCCCAAAGTGGTGATGGGGTAGGGCGGAAGCCCCTGTTGCGTGCGCTTGGCGTTAAGCAGGATGGGCGCGTCCTGCGCAGCGCCTTTTTGCAGGCTGTAAAAGGAAACGCCCTCGGTAGCCAGTAAGGGCGCAAGCAATTCAACGTCCGCAATCGAGCGCTGCGCATCGTTTTCAAACTCGGGGTTGCCGCGCCACACCAGACCCACGCGCCATGGCACACCGGCACTGGCTTCTTCCGCTGAGTGATAAAGCTGCATTTTCCATGCTTCAGCGCGCGCAGCGTCCGCCTGCAAATAAGGAATGTCTGCTGGAATGTTGTCAGCGCGGGTTTGCAGGTAGTGCGGGAGGCTCATCAACGGACTCCAATAGTCTGCCTCCGTATTTGCTGGTGCAACGTTGGTACTCCACACCGCGTCCAGTCCCGCCACGCTGCGCATCAGTTCCACCAGGGACGGATGGCAGATCAAGGTCACATGGCGCACGCCCATCGCTTTGAGCTGGGGCACATAACGCACAAACTGAATCATGTCGCCGTGGCCGACCTCGTCCGCCAGCAGCAGCGATTTACCTTGCAATGGCTCACCGCGCCAGCGCGGACAAGTAATGCGCGCCGCCAATGGGCCATACCAGTTACGCGCCTCCAGCGCGCGCCAGCCTTCTGCAAAATCGCCGTTGCGCAAATGCAGGTACGCCAGATTCACCTGCGCGCTGGCGTGATCGCCTTGGAGTTGCAGCGCTCGCTCCAGACAGGCCAAGGCGTCTTCCTCCTCCTGCATGCCTAGGTACAGCGCGCCCAGGTTCGACCACAGAGCCGCCGAGCCGCTACTGATGCGCATCGCTTTGCCGTAACTCATCTCCGCTTCTTCAAAGCGCAACTGCGCGGCCAGCAGAGCGCCGAAGTTGAGGTGCAACTCAAACGCATCACAACCGGTGGACAGCGCCCGGCGGTAGGCCTGTTCGGCTGCTGCCGCGTCGCCACATCGGTCTTGCACCAGCGCCAAATTTGCCCAGCCCTCGGCAAACGCCGGGTTCAGCGCGCATGCTTTGCGAAAGCAGTCCGCCGCAGCAGCTAGGTCCTGTGAAGCCAGCAGGCGATTGCCTTCAAAAAACAGGGCCTCAGCCTGAGTGTGCATGGCGGGATGAATGTTGAGATAGGTAAAGCCGCAAGTATGAACCAGGCATCTTTACATTTTTCGTATACGATATACGGCTATGTTGCCCTGGATAACCCAGCCCCCCGACCCCGAATTGCACAAGCTGCGCACCACGTCGCTGGCTAAGCTCGCGCGTGACGATGTGCTGGCCGCCATCATGAGCGGCAGCTTGGCGCCGGGGGAGCGCATCAACGAACCCGATGTGGCCAGCCGTTTACAAATCTCGCGCGTTCCGGTGCGCGAGGCTTTGCGTGAGTTGGAGAGTTCCGGCGTGGTGGTGTCGCGCAAGCACTCGGGTGTTTTTGTGCGCCGCCTGGAAGCCAAAGAGGTGCAGGACCTCTACCAAATGCGCGCCTTGCTGGACGGCTTTGCCGGGCGCATGGCGGCGCAATTGCCCAAGGTGCAGAACGCGGCGCTGGTCAAGCTGCTGACCGCCAGCGCCAAGCGCATGGAGCAGGCCATGCAGGCGCAGCATTCGCAGGCCTATTACAAAGAGAACTTGCAGTTTCACTGGGCCATCGTCGAGGCTGCGGGAAACCAGGCCATGAGTGAAACCTACCGTTCCATAGTGCAAAAGCTGCACATATCGCGGCTCAAAAATCTCTCGGCCAAGGTGAGCATGAAAGCTTCCATTGCCGAGCACCGCGCCATCGTCAAAGCCTTGCACATGGGTGACAGCGCGCTGGCCGAAGACCTGATGAGTCGACACGTCGCTGACGCCTTTGTGCGCCTTCAACAAACCCCTTCGGAGACAACACCATGAAACGCAGATCGCTGATGCAGGCTGCCGCGGGCCTCGTGCCCTCGGGCCTGGTTCCCGCAGGCCTGATAACTTCGCTGTGCAGCGGTCCGGTCGCAGCCCAGACCGCTTTCCCCAACAAACCCATCCGCTACATCGTGCCGGTGGCCGCCGGAGGCGGCAGCGACATGCTGGGTCGCACGCTGACCGAGCGCTGGGGCCAACTACTCAAACAGACTTTTGTGGTGGACAACCAAGGCGGTGGCGGCGGCGTCATCGCCTGTCAGAACACCATACGCGCCGCGCCTGATGGCTACACCCTCATGCAGGGCTACGTGGCCACGCATGGCACCAGCCCGGCCACGCGCAAGCTGCCTTATGACGCGATTAAGGACTTCACCGCCATTGGCATGATTGGCGCTACACCTAATGTGCTGGTGGTCAACTCCTCGTTGCCGGTCAAGAACCTCAAAGAGTTTTTGGACTACCTCAAAAAGAACCCCGGCAAGGTGAGCTACGGCTCGGCAGGCCAGGGCTCTCTCACCCACCTCACCATGGAGCTGTTCAAGCAACAGGTCAACTCCTTCATGGTGCACATTCCCTACCGTGGCATTGCACCCGCGTTCAGCGATTTGATCAGCGGGCAAACCCAGGCCATGTTCCCGGGTCTGGCTGCAGCGATCCCGCATATTAAGTCCGGTCGCGTGCGACCTCTGGCAGTGACCGGCATGCAGCGCCACCCACAGTACAAAGACATCCCTACGCTGGATGAATCCGGCTTCAAGGGTTTTGATGCGCAGCAGTGGTACGGCGTGGTAGGTCCAGCCGGAATCCCTGCGCCCATCGTCAAGCAGCTCAACGAGACGCTGGCGGTAGTGCTGAAAAATCCCGAATTGCGCGAGAAACTTTCGGTCGAAGCCATTGAGCCGCAGACCATGACCCCCGAGCAATTTACCGCCTTTATCAAGGGTGAAATCGTGCGCTGGACTGCGCTCGCCAAAGCCCGCAACATTGAACTGGAAAGCTGATCCCATGGCCCGTAATACCCAGGTCGCCGCCGACCACAACGCACCCGCCGTTACCAAAATCCTCGCCGCTTTTGTGGCCAACCATCCTTCCCGAGGCTGGAGTGATGCGGTGGATGCCGAAGCCCACCGCACCTTCATGAACTGGCTGGGTTGCGCCGTCGGTGCCACCCACCACGAAGCGGCAGACGCTGCACTTGCCGCCATCAACGTGCTGCAACCCGCGGCACAGGCCAGCGTGCTGGGCCGCGCCACCAAGGTGGACATGGCCAGTGCCGCCTTGATCAACGGCATCACCTCGCACACCTTTGACTTTGACGATACCCACCTCAAGACCATCATCCACCCCGCAGGTCCGGTGGTCTCGGCAGTGCTGGCGCTGGCCGAGCACACAGGGGCCAGTGGGCGCGAAGTGGTAGACGCGCTGGTGATCGGTATTGATGTGGCCTGCCGCGTGGGAAACGCCATGTATCCCGATCACTACGACCGCGGCTGGCACATTACCGGTTCCACCGGCACCCTGGGTGCGGCCGCAGCGTGTGCGCGTTTGCTCAAGCTGGACGAACAGCAAACCACCATGGCGTTGGGCATTGCCGCGTCGCAGCCGGTGGGCATGCGCGAGCAGTTCGGCACGATGACCAAGCCTTTCCATCCGGGTGGCGCAGCGCGTGCGGGCCTGATGTCGGCACTGTTGGCCAGCAAGGGCTACACCGCCTCGCCCAAAGCGCTGGAAGCGCCACGCGGCATGATGCAAACCGTCTCTACGAAGAACGACTGGAGCGAGATCACCCACGAGCTGGGTCAGCGCTTTGAAATTTCATTCAACAGCTACAAGCCATTTGCCTGCGGCATCGTGATTCACCCCAGCATTGACGCCTGCGCGCAACTGCGTGCCAAGGGTGTGACGCCGGACAAGGTGCAAAGCATTGCGCTGCGCGTGCACTCGCTGGTGCTGGAACTTACCGGCAAGAAAGAACCCGCGGACGGCTTGCAGGCCAAGTTCAGCGTTTACCACGGTTGCGCCGCAGGCCTGACCTTTGGCCGCGCTGCGGAAGAAGAGTTTGCCGACGACATCGTTACCCGCGAAGACATGGTGGCCCTGCGCCGCAAGGTGATTGCCACGGTGGACGACAGCATTGACGAAGCCAGCGCCGACGTCACCGCCACGCTGAACGACGGCAGCACGGTGCACGTGTTTGTAGCGCGCGCAATCGGCTCGTTGCAAAACCCCATGACCAACGCCAATCTGGAATCCAAGTTCCACGGTCTGAGCGATGCGGTGCTAGGCGCTGAACAAACCGGCAAGCTCATTGAAGCCTGCTGGGCCATTGGCAATGCTGCCAATGTGCAAGGCATCATCGCGCTGGCCACGCCCCGTTAATCTAGGAAGCTTATGACCTCGTCAACACGCCAGCGCATTGTCGTTCTCGGTGATATGGAGCAGGGCCTGCGCCGCATGGGCAATTGGGCCACGGTGGACGCGCTAGCCGATGTGGTGGTTCACAAGGCGGTCATCAAAGGCCAAGCCTTGATCGACGCGCTCAAAGAGGCCGATGCTGTCGTGCTGGTGCGCGACCGCACGCCTTTCGGTGCGGAGTTGCTCACGCATTTGCCGCGTTTGCGCTATGTGATCTTCACCGGCACGCGCAACACCACACTCGATCAGGACGCACTAAAGGCGCGCAATATCCCGGTGGACCACACCGAGTGGGGCCCGTCCAAGGCCAGCACCTGCGAGATGACCTGGTCCATGATTCTGGGCGCAACGCGCCAGCTGGAACAGCAAACCGCCATGCTGCGCAAGGGCCAGTGGCGCTCCAATAGCCCCGAGCCTTTGGCTGGTGTGCTGCATGGTCAGACCCTGGGCCTGATCGGCCTGGGTGAGATCGGCTCGCGCGTGGCCAAAGTGGGGTTGGCGCTGGGCATGAATGTGGTCACCTGGAGCCCCAATATGACGCAAGAGCGCGCTGCCGCGCAGGGCGTGGTGGCGGTGCAATTGGAAACGCTGCTGGAGACTTCTCGTGTGGTCAGCCTGCATTTGGTGCCGTCGCCTGCAACAAAGCATTTGATGAACGCCGAACGCTTGGCCAGCATGCGCTCCGACAGCTTGCTGGTGAACACTTCGCGCTCTGCGCTGATCGACACCGCCGCACTGGTGCAAGCCTTGCAGAAGGGCACTCCGGCCTTTGCCGCGCTGGATGTGTTTGACGTAGAGCCGCTGCCGCAGGACGATCCGCTGCGCATGCTGCCCAATGCGTTGCTGACGCCGCACTTAGGGTTCGTCTCCGAACCGGTGTACCAGCGTTTTGCCGATGGCGTAGTCGCCCACCTGGAGCGCTGGTTGCGAAAGTCGCCCTAAAGTGGCCTATCGCCCCTTAGCAATTTACGCTAAAACTGCAATTTCCGGTCGGACCGCAATGCGCCGCTTCTTAATGGCCACAGTGGTGGTGCATCGGAAGTGGGACGCATTGAGCGCTTGTTCAATCTTGTCGGTAGGTGCCCCGCTGCGCAGCACGGCGCTGCGTACGCGTGAGCGGTCCAGTGGAACCACGTTGGAGCCGTTGACCCGCAGGTACCCCCCATGCGCATCAATGGCCAGCAGGCCGAATTCCATACCCATGCGCACCATGCCGAGCACTTCCAGCGTATCCGGCGCAATCAGATAGCGGTTCTGGTTGTGGCGCGTCAGCATCACCTCCAGATTTTTTTCGGCGGCTTTGGAGTGGGTGTACATAGTCAATGGGGGGCTTCCCATTTGGGTATGGAGGCTTCGATTTGCGCCGCTGCGTGGGCGTGTCCCAGCGCAATATTGGCGTGAATGTCGGCCTGCCGGTGGTCACCTTTTTCGTGCAGACGCGCTGCTTCTCGGTGGTGCCGGAAGGCGCGCTCGTGCACGTCGGCAGCTTTGCGGTGACTTTCCTGCGGCGTATCGGGAATAGCGCTCAGGGGCATGGATTGAGAAGTGCTTTTCACGTAGTCTCCAAAAGTGGTCATGCAATTACTCCGTAATGCGCGGCACGCAATTTGTGCGGCATGGGTGCATGGTGCGTGGCTGAGGTATGCGTGTCTGTGGGGTGGACCACAAGCATGTGTACTGTGGCGCACAGAGTTTTTCGAGTGCAGGACATACAACCATGGCATGAACTCACCAAACGATGAATCTGAAAAACGCAGTTCCAAGGCATGGGCTGAGGTTCCTGATCGGCATAAACCCAAGCGCGAGGAAGTGCCCACGCTAGATTCGGATGACGACGGTGTGGAGTCGGTCTACGAGCGGCAGGAAGCTCTGCAGAATATGTGGCACAAAAACACGGTCCGCTGACATGGCGCTGAGGTGGAAGGTGATTGCATGAGCGCCGTTGTTGATCCTTATAAGACCCTCGGGCTGGCGCACGATTGCACCCTGGTCGATGTGAAGGCGTCCTATCGCAAGCTGGCACGCAAATATCACCCTGATATGTCCAAGGCGGCCGGTGCCGAAGCACGCTTCAAAGACATTGCGCAGGCTTATGCCACGCTGAAGGACCCAGCCAAGCGCGCGGAGTACGACGAAGCCTTGCTTGCACCCAAGGCGCCGCCGTGGGCCAACCATGCGGGTACTGAACGAAACCCGTTTGACGACATGGACCTGGCCGATCTGATGGCATCCATGGGGCGGGGCAGGGCACAACCGCGCCGGCCTGTGAAGCGCGATGGAGAAGACATCGAACACACAGTGGACATCACACTGGCCGAGGCCAGCGCCGGTACCACAATGATGCTGGATTTGATGGACGGTGCAGTGCGCCGCTCTCTGGAGGTCAAAATTCCCGCCGGTGTCGTGCAGGGCCGACGGGTGCGCTTGTCCGGCATGGGCGGCAAAGGCAGCAACGGCGGCGACAACGGCAGCATTTATTTGAACGTCCAGCTAAAAGCCGACAAGGTATTTCAAGCACAGGGGCACGACCTGTATTTCGACCTGCGCCTGAGTCCTTGGGAAGCCCTGTTGGGCGCGCAAATTCAGGTGTCAACCTTGACCAGTGAAGTACTTTTGACGGTGCCCGCCTTCACGCAAGGCGCGCAGACCCTGCGCCTCAAAGGGCGCGGCATGCAGGACGGCAAGGGTGGGGCGGGTGACTTGTATGCCAAGGTGAGCATTGCGGTTCCCTCCAGCCTGACGGCGCCGGAGTTGGCGCTGGTGGAACAGTTGTCAAAGCTAAGTACATTCGAGCCGCGCAACCGCCTCAGGTAATTACCTTAGAGCCGCTCAGGCATCCACCTGATGGCGCCGGACGCATGCCGGGGTCATAGTGGGGCCAGTGATCCAACAGGAGGCTTCGCAAATGAAATCTGCAATGCACCCTGCCAATGAAGTTGTCTTTAGTGCCCAAGTCGTCGCAGATCCTGCTGCTGGTGGTCAGTTGCATCGGCTAACCGACAGTGAGTTGCTGGAGCACATGTGCGCACTCTCGATTGCGGTCGCTTATAACCAGAGCAACGCAGCGCAACTTGCGCTGCAGCTTGCGCAACAACTGCACGGTTTGGCGGTAGAGCACGACTTCCTGAAAATTTGCCGGCTCTTGAATGCCTACGACTTCACGGCTGCACAATTCATGCTTCAGCACTTGCAGGACCAGCTGCGCATTTGAACGCGCCCACCGGTCAATGAAATCTACCAACCTATCGCGCGTGTTGCAGAACCTCAATACCGGTGTGGTCATCCATGCGGCTGATACGCGCATTGTGTTTTCCAACCGGCGCGCTGCGGAATTGTTGGGCCTGACCGAAGCGCAGATGTTGGGCAAAACCGCCATCGATCCCGGCTGGCATTTCGTGGACGAAAACCACATCCCGCTGTTACCCCACGAATATCCGGTAAGCAAAGTCATAAGCACGCGCACGCCTGTGGGTGAAACGGTGGTCGGCGTCATTGCGCCGGGGCGCACTGCAATAGGCTGGATGCAGTGCACGGCATTTCCCGAGTTTGACGAAGCCCATGAAGTGCAGCGCATTGTGGTGAACTTTCATGACATCTCTGCGCTCAAGGGCGCGCAGGAAACGTTGCGCACCAGCGAGCGCTCTTACCGCAGGCTGTTTGAGACCGTGCCGCAGGGCGTGGTGTACCAAAACGACCAGGGTGAGATTACCGCGGCCAACCCGGCAGCCTTGCGTATTCTGGGGCTGAGCCTGGAGCAGATGCAGGGCCGCACGTCCATGGACGCGAAGTGGAACGCCATTCGCGAAGACGGCAGTCCATTTCCCGGCCATTTGCATCCCACGATGGAGGCACTGCGCACCGGCGAGCCGGTGCATGGCGTGGTGATGGGCGTGTCAGCCAGAGGGCGCGACTATGTGTGGATCTCGTGCAGCGCGACGCCGCTCTACGCCGATGGCAAGGTCATCGAGGTGTATGCCATTTTTGAGGACATTACCGACCGTAAGACGCTGCAAATGCAGGTGCAGGAATTGGCCTTTTACGATCCGCTTACCAAGCTGCCCAACCGTCGATTGCTGGGCGACCGCATGGCCCAGGCGATTGCCGCCTCGCGGCGAAGCGGCAACGCCGGTGCCTTACTGGTTGTGGACCTGGATAGCTTCAAGCCGCTCAATGATGCGCACGGTCATATGGTGGGGGACTTGCTGCTTATAGAGGTGGCTGCGCGACTGAGTGCCGGTGTGCGTCAGGTGGACACGGTGGCGCGTTTTGGCGGCGACGAGTTTGTCATTGTCATTTGTGAACTGCACGATCAGCGCACCGCCGCGATGGAGCAAGTGCAAGCCATTGCCGAAAAGTTGCGTCAGGCCTTGGCCTTGCCCTATACCCTTCGCATCGAAGTGGCAGGCAAGCAAGTCTGCATCACACACCACTGCTCTGCCAGCATAGGCTTTGCACTGTTTGATACGGATTCAGACAATGCCGACGAGATACTGCGCCGCGCCGATGGTGCGATGTACCAGTCCAAACACGATGGCCGCAATCGCGTGACCGCCGCCTGACGCTTGCGCACACCTACACACACACCCGCGTACCCGCCAGCCCGTCGAGCATGGCTTCGATCTGGCCCAGCCCGCCAATATAAGTGCTTTTTCCAGTAGCGTTGGCAAAGCGGCATGCGGCCAGCACTTTGGGGGCCATGGAGCCCTCGGCAAAATCGTATTGCGCGAGCTCTTTGGGGCTGATCTGGCCCAGTGCCTGTTGCTCAGGCGCGCCCCAGTGGATGTAGACCGCGTCGACATCAGTGGCAATGACCAGCGCATCTACTTCCAGCCCGGTCGCCAGCAGCACGCTGCAAAGGTCTTTATCGATCACCGCGTCAATGCCTGCCATCTGGTGGCCGCTGCCGGTGCGCACCACGGGTATGCCGCCCCCCCCCGTGGCGATGACAAGCACGCCGCGCTCCATCAGCGCGCGGATTGAATCCATGCCCAGCACGCGTATCGGTTGCGGCGAAGCCACCACGCGGCGCATGGTGCTGCCATCCGGTGCCATGGCCCAGCCGCGTGTGCGCACAAGCTCCGCCGCTTCCAGCGCCGAATACTGCGGGCCTATGGGTTTGGTGGGATGGGCAAAGGCGGGGTCTGACACGTCTACCTCCACCCGGCTGAGTAGGGTGGTCACGCTGCGTTTGGGGCCGAGCAGGTTGGCAATCTCCTGCTCCAGCAGGTAGCCGATCATGCCCTCGGACTCCGCGCCCAACACGTCCAGCGGGTAGGGCGCAACGCCGTGGTAGGCGTCGGACTGCAGCGCGAGTAAACCCACCTGTGGGCCGTTGCCGTGCGTCAGAACTACCTGATGTTTGGCCGCAACGCGCGCAATCTGAGCCGCTGCCAGCCGGATGTTGGCAAGCTGATTTCCGCTGCTTAATGCCTGACCGCGCTGCAGCAAGGCGTTGCCGCCAATGGCGATGACTAGCCTCATGCCAGTGTGGCCACGAGAATGGCCTTGATGGTGTGCAGCCGGTTTTCCGCCTGTGTGAAAACGATGGAGGCGTCGGACTCAAACACCTTGTCGGTGACTTCCACTTCGGTCAAGCCGTATTTTTTAAACACCTCGCGGCCCAGTTCGGTATCCTGGTTGTGCATGGCGGGCAGGCAGTGCATGAAGCGCGTGCGCGGCATGCCGCTGGCTTGCATGAGTGCGGTGTTAACCTGGTAGGGCATGAGCTCTGCGATACGTTCTTTCCACACCGCTTCGGGCTCTCCCATGGAGACCCACACATCGGTGTATATAAAGTCCGCCATGTGCACGGCTTTGTGCGCATCAGGCTCAAGCGTGATGTTCGCGCCCGTGCTGCGCGCAAGTTCACGCATTTGCGCCACGAGTGCTGCGGGCGGTTGCAAGGCGACGGGCGATGCAATGCGCACGTCCATACCCATCAACGTGCCGCCCACTAGGAGCGAGCAGCCCATGTTGAAGCGCGCGTCACCGAGATAGCAAAACGCCATGTCATGCAACGGCCGCTCACCGAACTCCTGCATGGTCATCAGATCGGCCAGCACCTGTGTGGGGTGAGACTCGTCAGTCAGACCATTCCATACCGGCACATGCGAGGAGCGCGCCAGTTCCTGCACCACGCTTTGGTGAAAGCCGCGGTACTCGATGCCATCAAACATGCGGCCCAGCACTCGGCCCGTGTCGCGGATGGATTCCTTATGGCCCATCTGCGAACTTTGTGGGTCGATAAAGGTGACGTGGCCGCCCTGATCGTGCACTGCTACCTCGAATGCGCAGCGGGTGCGGGTGGAGGCTTTTTCAAACACCAGGGCAATGTTTTTGCCCTCGAGCCGTGGCACTTCGTTACCCGCCGCTTTGGCGCGCTTGAGTTCGAACGCCAGGTCCAGCAGGTAGCGCACATCGCGCGGGTCCAGGTCCTGCAAGTCCAGCAGGCTTCGGTTGCGCAGGTTAAAACTCATACGGCGTCCCTTTCTATCGGACAAGTCATGCAATGGCTGCCGCCGCGCCCGCGCCCGAGTTCACTGCTGGGGAAGGTGATGACTTCCACGCCCGCTTTGCGCAGTAGGGTGTTGGTGTACACATTGCGGTCGTAGGCCATGACCGCGCCGGGCGCAATGGCCAGCAGGTTGTTGCCGTCGTCCCACTGTTCGCGCTCCACTTCGTAGGCGTCGCCTCCGGTGGCCACGCTGCGCAGCTTCTGGATATTCAGCGCATCGGCCACCACTTTGAGCAAGGGCTGGGTTTCGGTGCGCACGTCCAGCGCGCCGTCCGATTTGCCGGGGCGAATACTGTGCACGCGGATGTGGTCCACCGTGTCGGGGAAGTAGGTTACCAGATCGACATCGCAAAAGCTGAACACCGTGTCCAAGTGCATGGCACCGCGTGATTTCGGAATCTGCGCTGCCAAGACGCGGGTGGCAACCCCCGCTGCAAACAGACTGCGCGCCAACTGGCTGACCGCCTGCGGTGCTGTGCGCTCGCCCATGCCGATCAGCACCACGCCCTGACCCAGTGGCATGACATCGCCGCCTTCCAACGAGGCTACGCCCTGCTCGTGCAGCGGGTCGCCCCACCATTCGCGCGTTCCGGCAAATTCGGGGTGGTAGCGGTATACCGCAGTGGTGAGCAGGGTCTCCTGCCGACGCGCACCCCAGTACATGGGGCACAACACCACCCCGCTGCCGATCCAGCAACTGCTGTCGCGGGTGAACAGGGTGTTGGGCAGCGCGGGAAGCAGCATCTCTGCGGGCGTGGTGGCCTGGCCCACCAGACCCATGCCATCAAACGGGGCCTCGGCGCGGGCTAGCCCGCCGATCAGCAACTCGGCCAGCCTCGCCGCAGGCAAGGTGCACAGCCAAGGGCGCAACTGAGCGGCGGATTCATAGTCCATGTAGTCGGCGCCGAGTTTGTGGTCCAGCACCCAGTCACGCGCCTGCGGGATCGCCATGGTTTCACTCAGCAGGTCGTGCAGCTCCAGCACCTTGACGCCGCGCTCGGTCAGCCCGAGCGTGAACGCGTCGTGGTCACGCCGCGCCTGCTGCACCCACAGCACGTCATCAAACAGCAGGTCGTGGCAGTTCTGCGGGGTGAGCCGCTTTTGGGCCAAGCCCGGGCGGCACACCAGCACGCGGCGCAGACGGCCGACCTCAGAGTTCAAACCGGTTGACATGGATATTCCTGTGAAGAAGGCGTTACAGCGTCAGCCTGCCCGCGTACAGCATGACTGCTGCAATCAACGCCAGGACAATGAGCGCGCCCAGAATAAGCCGCTCGGGGTGGGTGAGTGCCATCACTTTTTGCGCGCGCCGCGCCACCACAAAAACGACGGCACCCGGCGCGTAGAGCAAGGCGCTCAGCAGCAGGTATTTCAAACCGGCCGCATACAAAAGCCACAGGCAAAAAACGCTGGCAAGCGCCGCCACAGGCACATCTTTGGCCGTGCCGGCCGAAGTCGCCATGGTGTTAATGCGGCCCTGCCACGCCACGCTCAAACCGTAAAGCGCGCTGAGCAGGTAGGGCACCAGAATCATGGCGGTAGACAGCGAAATGAGCGCCAGGTACGAGGCCTTAGAAAACAGCGTTAGCAGCAAAAACGCCTGCACCAGCGCGCTGGTAATCCACATCGCGTGAGCCGGTACACCTTGCGCACTCTGGCGGCCCAGCCAGGCGGGCATAACGCCACCGTTGGCGGGCGTGAACAGCGACTCGGCGGCCAGCAAAGTCCAGGCCAGAAAGCCGCCGCCCACCGACACAATCAGCCCCAGATAAATCAGCACCGCGCCCCAAGTGCCCACCACTTTTTCCAGCACACCGGCCATGGACGGATTCTTTAGTGCGGCCAACGCGCTTTGGCTACTCACGCCCAGCGACAACAGCGACACCGCCATCAGCAGCAACAGGCAAATGACAAAGCCCGCCACCGTGGCAATACCTACGTCTTCGCGTTTGGCAGCGCGCGCCGAATAGACGCTTGCGCCCTCAATGCCGATGAACACCCAGACGTTGACCAGCATCGTGCTCTTGACCTGCTTGAGCACGCTGCCCAGTTCCACGCTGCCCCAGAAGCCGAGGTTAAACGTGTCCCATTTAAAGGCAACCCCAACGACCACGATGAACAGTAGCAAGGGCACGACCTTGGCTACGGTAACCACCGCATTGAGCACGGCGGCACCTTGAATGCCACGCAACACCATGAAGTGCACCAGCCACAAGACCAGCGACGCGCCGGCAATAGCGGGCACGCTGTTGCCCTCGCCAAAGCCGGGGTAAAAATAGGCCAGGGCACTGAATGCGGCAACCAGATAGCCCACGTTGCCGATCCATGCGCTGACCCAGTAACCCCAGGCCGAGTTGAAGCCAACATACTCGCCCGACAGTGCACGGGCATAGGCATACACGCCGTTGTCCAGCGCGGGCTTGCGAAGGGCCAGCATCTGGTACACCAGCGCCAGCATCAGCATGCCGGTGCCGCTGATGGCCCATCCGATCAGAATGGCTCCGGCACCTGCTCCGGACGCCATGTTCTGCGGCAGGCCGAAGATGCCGCTTCCGATGATGGAACCCACCACGAGCGCAATGAGCAGCCACAGGTTCAGGCCGGCCGGTGCCTTGGCGGCAGCGCCTGCCGTACTCATGGTTGTGCCGCTTGGGTTCCTTGCAGTTCAACGTCTACACGGCGGTCCGGTTGCAGGCAGGCAATGACCTTGGCGCTTTGTTTGCCTTTGCAGTCTTCAGGCTTGGTGACGGGTTGTGTTTCGCCCATGCCTTTGGCGTCGATCTTGCCGTCGGCAAAGCCACCGGCCACGATGTACTCACGCACTGCCTTCGCACGGCGCTCGGAGAGCTTCTGGTTATAGGCATTGCTGCCGAAACGATCGGTATGACCCGTCACGTGAATCACATCGACATTGGCAGTCTTGAGTTGGGCCGACAAATCGTCCAGCATCTTGCGACCCTCCGGTCGGATGACGGATTTGTCAAAGCCGAATAGCGCGTCAGCAGAAAAATTGATCTTTGCCGGCAGTGGCATGACCGCTGGTACAGGCGTGGGTTGCGGTGCAGGTACCGGCGCAGCCTTGGGCTCGGGTACGGCTTGGGCAATCACTACTTTTTTGATGACCGGATCGCAGGGCTCCAGCGCCAATGCGGGCGTCCATTCGCTGGTATGCCAGCAAGTAACGCCATTGCCTGCCATAACATGCTCGTTCCGGCTGTCGGTCAGGTAGCCGGGTTTGGGTACGGATGTGGATTGCGCCATTGCGCTTTGAATCGCGCAAAAACAGCCAAGCAACGCGAATGCGGTAACCCCCAAAAGCGTGCGGGTGGAGTGTGTCATTGGATAGCCCTCGTTATTAGCCTGCACGGTAGTGCAGTGCTGCCCGAGGGTCTGTTCGATGGCGAACGTTTTCGCCACCCGCGCCGTCGCTCAGGGCGTGTCGCGCCGACCCCGCAGGTTGCCTAGCTTGAGGCGCGCCACGCTAGTCGGGTTGAGCAGGGAACTGCCCAGTGTGGCGGCAAGTTCCTCCACCTCGTCACCATACTGCGATGCCACGTAAGCCCGCATGAACCAGGAGGTTGGGAAGTTGATAATCATGTTGCCCAGCGGCCATTCCGGTCCGAACCATTCAAGCAATACATCTTCAATGACGTACCACTCATTGGACACAATCGGCCCCGCGTGGGACCAAATGCTCGCAGGGTGAAAATTGCTGGGGTGCCAGAAACCACTTTCCGGGTCGTGCGGTGTGCCGGGCTCGGGGGTGGCTTCGAGCAGCTTGAGCCCCATAGATTTGGCGACCCAGAAATTAAGCAGGTCTCCATCGAGTCGTTTGACGTTCATTGCGGCTCCTCGTGCGCCGTCTGCCGGCGTAAATGTTTTATATGGTTTGAATTGTCCGGGGCCCGCTTTACGCCCCCTACGCCCGAAATGCGCGACTTGGCTCCGCCC
>CANBYM010000021.1 GCA_947373605.1 Comamonadaceae bacterium | reverse complement strand
TAGGGCGGGTAAGGTTGGGTCAGCGCGCCTTGCAAGGACTCCGCATAACCTTGCAGGCTGTTGTAACTCACCGCCAATGCCGACTGTGCATCGCTCTGATACCCCAGCCTGCCCATGCGCAGCGAAGTGGCATACGGCAGGTACATAGTGCAATCGTTCAAGGCTTGTAACTGATGCTGGCGCCCTGCCACAAACGTGGAACACACAGCAGGCGATGCGCCAAACAGGTACAGCAGCAAAAACGCCTGGCGCCGAAAATTACGGATCAGGCCGAAATACTCTTCGCTGCTCACATCGGGCATCGACCAGTTGTAATGAATGCCCGAAATGGTCTGCATGCGCCGCCCGTAGCGGTAGCCCAACCCGGTACGGTACACCGTCTTGGAGCGTCCCACGTTGGAACTTCCATATTGGCCCAGCGGAATTTCGTCGTCGGCCGGCAAGCCGCAGGGCATGCTGGAGACCCACAGCATCTCGTCGCCAAGCGCCTGCACGGTGAATTGCTGCACACGGGTGAGTTCGTCAATGCAGTCCTTTGCGCCGGCGTGCACGCCGGTAATCAGCTCTACCTGCGACTCGCTGAAATCGGTGGTGATGTGCGGATGCGTCAACGCTGAACCCAATGCTGCAGGGTGCCGTGTGCTGACCAGTCTGCCATCCGATGTGGAGCGCAGGCTTTCTTTTTCCAGCCCCCGGCGGATGCCTTGGAGTTGCTGCGCGCTTGCCACCTTTGGGGCCTTTGAAATATCGTCCATGCCTGCGGCCCTTAACTTTTTCTTGGGGCGCAAAGTTAACACAGGTCCGATAAACCTGTCGCATACCCTTAATTTTTGAGATTTCGATGAATCAGGACTAAGCCTGTGTGCGCCTGAGAACTGATAAAGCCGCCCAAAACGGTAATTCTGTGCAATTTTGAGGACACCGGGTCCGCAATAATCGATCCATGGATTTATCGGAAACCATTATCTGGTCGGGCATGCTCGGAGGCCTGCTGACGCTGGCCACGCTTGCCATTGCCGACGTAGTGATGTCGCGCAGTCTGGCCGCCTGGCGCGGGCTGGCATATATGCTGCTGGCTGGCTCAAGCTGCGTTGTGCTTTCGGGGCTGCCGGAAGATGTCTTTCCCGATTTGCCGGCGCTGACAATGATGATATTCAAGGCGGGCCTGGGCCCGCTCAGCGGCGCGATCACGCTGACCTATCTGGGGCAGTGGCTGGGCGTCGCTGCTGAAGACAGGTTGGTGCACCGGACAATTGTGTGGGGAGCGGCTGCACTGATTGCAGCCTCTATGTTTATGTCAGCCGTGCTAGTCATGTACGCCGGAAAGGACACCGAAAGTATTCTGGTCATGGCAGCATGGGTGAACTGCGCCTCGGTGCTCATGGCCACTTTTGCCAGCGCCCGCGCTGCACAACTGGGTGACTTGCTAGCACGCTGGATGGTGGTAGCGTGCCTCTTGCTGGCGATCTCTGTATCAGGCCTTTACACACACAGTTTGCGGCAGTCCGTCATGCACCCGGCGGTATGGCTCATCACTTCGTGCGCGACGGTGGGATTCTTTCTGGTGGTGGTAGCGCTGGGCATCACGCGCAACCGGCTCAACCGCCGCCTCGAACGTCTGGCCGGCTTGTCACGCGGCATGGATCCGGCCACCGGTCTGCCCCGCGGTTCTGTTTTGCTCTCCAAAGTGGATGACGCATTCTGGCGAAGCGCGCGGCTGGATGCCGAATGTGTAGTGGTGTGCGTCCATTTGCGCAATCTGTACGAGCTCAGCGAAACCGCCGGTCACAGTATTGACCAGCAAATTCTGGTTGCCATCACGGCGCGTATCCGCCGCGCAGTGGGGTTCCGCTGCGTCGTAGGGCTTTACCATCCGCGCTGCTTTGTCGTTGTCTTTAGTGCAGTTACACAACCCAAAGTGGTGGCCCGCTTGTTGGACCGCCTGCGCTACCTGCTGGCCAAGCAACTGACCGTGGTAGGCCAGAACGATGGCAACTTTGTTTTCACACCGCAGTATTCATTAGGCATTGTCACCATTAACCCGACCGGTGCCGACCCCGCCAGCGTGATTGATCAGGCAGAACGCATCGCATTGGGAAGCGATGCCGAAGTCAATAATGGGGTCCCCGAATGAAAATTAATTCCGAAGTAGTCAGCGGCGCACCCCGCAATTCCGCCACGGTCATCATGTTGCGCGATACGTCGCAGGGCCTCGAGGTGTTTCTAGTCAAGCGCCATGCGGCCTCGGCCGTGCTGGGTGGCGCTTATGTGTTTCCCGGCGGCAAACTCGATGACACTGACTCTGCGCTGGACGATGCAGCACACATGAACATGGCGGCCCATGCGCTGCATGCTGCTTTGCATGAACCGCAAACACCGGTCGATGTGGCCAAGGGCTTATTCGTAGCGGCACTGCGCGAGGCTTTTGAAGAATGCGGCGTATTATTTGGCACGGCAGCGCACGAGGGGCTCAATGCATTGGTTGCCCAACGCATCAAGGCAGGTCAAGGCTTTAACGAAGTGCTGGCCGAACTCGGCGTACGTCTGCAAACGCAAGCGCTGGTGCCTTGGTCGCGATGGATCACGCCCTTGATGCCCAGCGTAACCCACAAGCGGTTTGATACGCGCTTTTTTGTGGCGCGTGTGCCCGAGCATCAGGTCGCGCAACACGACAACGTGGAGACCACCCAGAGCGTCTGGATCAGACCTGCGGACGCCCTGTCGCAATACTGGAATTACGAAATTGAAATGGCACCGCCGCAACTGATGACGCTGTCGCACCTGTCCCGATTTGCAGATGCCCAAGCTGCACTTGCCGCGGCACGGGCAACACCGCCGCCCCTGATCATGCCCCACGCCTTTGACGAACAGGGCATCCGCGTGCTTTGCTACCCCGGCGATCCGCAGCACAGCGTTACCGCGCGGGCCATGCCGGGCCCTACACGGCTGATGTTCCGCAACCAGCGGTTTGAGCCTTCGGGCGGCCTGTCCGACTGGCTGACTTAGGCTTTAAACACCTTGTCGTGCAGACGGCGCAACGACCACCAGACCGCCAGGGCCACCACAGGAATCGTAGAGGCCGCCGTAATTTCAGGGCTCCACGGCCAGCCGATATGCTGCGCGCCCTTGGCCAGATAACTCACCAGACCGACAATGTAATAGGTAATAGCTGCAACCGACAGGCCCTCGACCGTGGACTGCATTTTGAGTTGCAAGCCTTGCCGGCTGTTCATCGTTGCAAGCAGCGCCTGACTGCTTTGCTGCTGCTCAATCTCAACGCGTGTACGCAACAAATTGCTCATGCGCGAGACGCGCTGCGACAGCGCATCCTGGCGACGGCTCGACCATTCACAGGTGCTGCGTGCCGGTGTCAGGCGGCGGTCCATGAACTCGCGAATGGTCTGCATACCAGCCAATCGCGATTCGCCGATGTCATGGATGCGCTTGTCCACCAGCTCAAAGTAGGCCGCACTGGCCGAAAAGCGTGAGTGCGTGGCGGCATGCTGGCTCTCCACCTGACCGGCCAGTCGGGTCAGCCGGTCTAACAAAGCCGGTTCGTCATCGCGCGTGGCGGAGCGGATCGCTTGCGCCAAATCTGCCAACTCGACTTCCGCAGAGGCCAACACCAACGAGGCCTCACGCGCCGCCGGTAGACCCAGCAATGCGGCCATACGATAGGTTTCAATTTCCAGCAGGCATTGCACCAGACGGCCCAGACGCCGGGGAGTCAAACTTCCGGCCAACAACACCATGCGCGAGAAACTGTCCGCGTGAATTTTGAAGTCGGTGTACACCTCGGCAAAACCGTCGGCGACGGTGGATGCCACCAGGGTTTCATCGGACAGCACCTGCTTGACCACCGTGTCGGGTTCTACCGAACCGGCTGCCAGCACCCACAAGTGCATGCTGGCAAGGCATTGCCCGGGCAAAGCAGCCAGCCATTCACGCGGGACGGCATCGATGGCGGTATCCGGCTCACGATCAATCGGCAACTCCGACTTGAGTGGGCGCAAAAATGTCCAGGTGACGAACTCGGTGTGCAACTCCCAGCGAACCTTAAAAAGCCCGAAGTCCATCCGGGCGTGGGTGGAGGTTGCGTCCGGCTGGGCCTGATGGTGGTCCCGAGCGAGGCGCGCAATGTGCGCCCTGCTTTCCTCGCGCTCCTGCGCGTTGCAGGCCATCACCACATGTGCGATGCACAAAGGCACCGCCATCGCCTCGGGCGGGCGGGCGTGTATCTCGTTGTGCAGCGCGGCGCGCTGGGGATGTTGCAGTGCCATATTGCCTCAATCCATAGGTGGTGTAGCCGATAGGACTTGTTCGATAACCGTCAAGCCCTCTGCTACCCGCAGCGCACCGGCAAGCCGCAGCGGTCGCATGCCGTCGGCAACCGCCTGGCGACGTAGGGCATCAATACCCGGTTCGCTGTTCACGCGTGCCTTGAAGCCTTCGGTAACTTCCAGCAACTCGTACAGCCCCATGCGCCCCATGAAGCCCGTCATGCGGCAATCCACACACCCGACGGGCTTGTAGGGCTTGAAGCCGCCATTGATTTGCCAAGGCTTGACCACCTCGGCCAGCGCCTCGCGGGTGATCTCGTCATCACGCACGCGGCAGTTGCTGCACAGCGTTCGCACCAGACGCTGCGCCAGCACACCCAGCAAGGTGGCGTTGATCAGGTAAGAAGGAATGCCCAGCTCCATCAAGCGGGTCACCGCCGAAGGCGCATCGTTGGTGTGCAGTGTGGAGAACACTAGGTGCCCCGTAAGCGCTGCTTGAACCGCCATCTCGGCAGTCTCAAGATCGCGAATTTCGCCCACCATGATGATGTCCGGGTCCTGGCGCATCAGCGCCCGCAATCCCTGCGGAAAACCGAAATCAAGTTGCGGCTGCACCTGCGTCTGGTTAAAGGACGCTTCGATCATTTCAATCGGGTCTTCCACCGTGCTGACGTTTACCTCTTCGGTGGCGACACGCTTGAGGGTGGAATACAGCGTCGTGGTTTTGCCCGAACCGGTCGGCCCGGTCACCAGAATAATGCCGTGGGGGCGCTTGACCAAGGCCTCCCAGCGCTTGGCATCGTGGCTGGAAAAACCCAGTGCGTCCAAATCTTTAACCGCGTTGTCCGGGTCAAAAATGCGCATCACCATCTTTTCGCCGAACGCCGTTGGCAAGGTGCTGATACGCATTTCGATCTCATCACCGCGGGGGTTGCGGGTCTTGATGCGGCCGTCCTGCGGGCGGCGGCGTTCGATCACGTCCATGCGCCCCAGCAATTTGATGCGCGCTGTCATCGCGGTCAGCACGCCCATGGGCATCTGGTAAACGGGATGCAAAACACCGTCAATGCGAAAACGGATGACGCCCTGCTCACGCCGTGGCTCCAGATGGATATCGCTGGCGCGCTGGTCAAATGCATACTGCCACAACCAGTCCACCACCTGCACCACACCTTGGTCATTGGCGTCGAGCTGCTTGTTGGATCGCCCCAGCTCTACCAGTTGCTCAAACGTCGAGTTCGTGTTGCTGCCGGCTTTGCCGGCCGCACGCACCGACTTGGCCAGTGCATAAAACTCTGCGGTGTAGCGGTGCACATCCTGCGGATTGGTCACCACGATACGCACGCTACGCCGAGACTGCCGTTCTACTTCGGCAATCCAGTCGATCACAAACGGCTCGGCCGTAGCCACAGTAATTTGTGTGGGGGTCACTACCACGGGCAGGATGTGGTGCCGCTCGGCATAACCGGCACTGATGGCGTCGGAAATTTTGCCCACGTCCACTTTAAGCGGATCAATGCGCAGATAGTCCAGCCCGGCATACTGCGCCAGCCATTGGACCAGCATTTCAATATCCAGCGGCTTCTGGTCTGAGGTGCGCCGCATCGATACGCTGGCAAGGCGCACCAGCGGGTGTTGCACACTTTCGGCCTGCGAGCAGCGGGCAATGGTGCGCTGTGCTTCCTCCGCCGAAATAACACCATCCTTGTGCAACCATTGCACCAGATTGCGCCAGTCCAGCGGACCGGCGTATTGAACTTTGCTTTTGCTCGTCATGGCAGTACCGGTTTGAAGACTCGCACCCATTTGTCGGCCGGCAGCCCCCAATGGTCCTTGATGTAATCCGCGCGCTGCGTCAGCACGACACGCGTGGGCCGGCTCGGCGTGCGCTGGGCGAGCACGACGGTGTTGCCCTCGCGGGTCGATTTAAAAGCCCAGATCGCATCACTGCCAAACGCAGCCGCCATTTTGTCCACACTCTTTTGAAAGCTGGAGGTGCGGCCAAACAGATTGACCGTCATACAGCCTTCCTCGGTCAAGACATTGCGGCAGTCAGCATAAAAATCGGCGCTGTCGAGCACCGGCGCTGCCGCCTCTTCGTCGTACAGATCGACCTGCAGCGCGTCCACCGCGCCCTGCCATCGCGGCTGGCGGATTTCTACGGAAGCGTCTGCGAGCACCACACGCATGCGGGCGCTATCGGCAGGCAGCTTGAACCAGCCCCGGCAGGCGGTCAGCACCTGCGGGTTGAGCTCGATAGCCGTGGTGTTTTTCATGCGCAACTCCTTGGCACAAAACTTGGTCAGTGATCCTGCGCCCAGTCCAAGTTGCAAGGCTTGCCGCTCACCCACGGTAGCGGGGTCCATAAACAAAAGCCACGCCATCATGCGCTGGATGTATTCGTGCACCAGTTCATTGGGGGCGTCCACCACCATGGAGCCCTGAATCCACTCGCTGCCCAAATGCAGGTGGCGAATGGGTCCCTCCTCTGAAAAATTTACTTCCGGAAGTTCGGTATTTATATGTTGAGCCATGGGGATTTATACCAGCAGCGCTGCCAACCGTGGCAAGGCCTGAATTGCATTGGAGTTACTCGCATCCGACAAGGACTGCAGAGTCATGCCGCGCAGGTCGGCCACCTGCTGCGCGATGCGGGGCAGTTGCGCCGGTTCATTGCGTCCCTGCGGCATGCCTTGCGCACGTTGCGCTGCGGTGGCGTACAGCCAGTGCGGCGGAATATCGGGCGCATCCGTCTCCAGAACCAACGAATCCAGCGGCAAGCTGGCCGCCAGATGGCGCAACTGCAAAGCACGCTCAAACGTTACGGCACCACCAAAGCCGAGCTTCAGGCCCAGCTTGATGAATTCGCTGGCCTGTACGTCGCTGCCATTAAAAGCATGAGCAATGCCGCTCCAGGGTGCGGCGCTGCCTGCACCTGCTTTAGCCAATTCCCGCAATGTTTTTAACAAACGGTCCGCCGACCGGCGCACATGCAACACCAGCGGCAAGGCATATTTGCGCGCCAGTTTGACTTGTTCGCGGTAAAAGTGCTCCTGCTTCTCACGCAAGGGGCTGATGGTCAGCTCGGGCACGAAATAGTCCAGCCCGATTTCACCCACCGCGACCAAGCGCGGGTCGACACGCAAAGCCGCCAACTGCGAGTCTAGGAACAGCAGGTCGTCCGAATTTGCGCTGGCCACATACAGCGGATGAATCCCCAGGCAATAGCTGTTGTCGCTTGCGTGGGCCAATAGGCGCACCGCCTCAAAATTACGGCGATGCACGGCCGGGATGACGCAATGCGCAACGCCCACATCCCTAGCACGCTGCACAACATCATCAGCCTTAGCCCCGAACTCCCACGCATCCAGATGGCAATGGGTGTCTACAAAGCGAGGCAGCGTCATGGCAACCGGCGGCTTCAGTCCGGCACGGTGTCGGCGGCGAGCCGGCCCTGCACCAGTTTGAGCTGCCGGTCGCAGCGCGCTGCCAGCGTCGCGTCGTGCGTCACCAGCACAAATGACGTGCCTTTTTCGCGCGCCAACTTCAGCATGAGCGCAAACACGCCATCGGCGGTGCTGCGGTCCAGATTGCCCGTGGGTTCGTCCGCCAGCACGCAATCCGGGTTAGTGACCAGCGCCCTCGCTATGGCCACGCGCTGGCGCTCGCCGCCGGACAGCTCTGCCGGGCGATGGTGCATGCGATCCTGCAATCCGACTTTGGCCAGCATCTCTGTGGCTGCAGCAACGGCCTGCGCACGCGGGGTACGGCGTATGGTCAGCGGCATGGCCACGTTGTCCAAGGCGCTGAACTCCGGCAACAGGTGGTGAAACTGGTACACAAAACCCAGATGCGCATTGCGCAAGCGCCCCTGCTCGGCTGCGTTCAGGCCCGCCAAGGGCTGACCGCACAGGGTCACTGTCCCGCTAGTGGGTGCATCCAGCCCGCCAAGCAAATGCAGCAGCGTACTTTTGCCCGAGCCCGAGGCGCCCACAATGGCCAGCGTTTGGCCGCGCTGCACCTCCAAGTCCACGCCGTGCAGCACCGTCACATCGAGCCGCCCCTCGTGAAAGCGCTTGGTTAGCCGTTGGCATTGCAACAAAACCGGATCTTTACTCATAGCGCAAAGCCTCCGCCGGGTTGACCTGCGACGCACGCCAGCTCGGGTAAATCGTGGCCACAAACGCCATCAGCAAGGACAACACCGCGATCGGCACGATATCCCCCTGCTGCGGCTCACTGGGCATACGGCTGATCAGGTAAATGTCCTGCGGAAGGAATGTCGCCCCCAGCAAGTGTTCTAGCGCAGGAACAATCACATCAATGTTGTAGGCCACGCCCAGTCCCAGCAGCAGACCGGACAAGGTGCCGATGATCCCGACCATCGCACCTTGCACCACGAAGATCCCCATGACGCTCGCCGGGCTGGCACCCAAAGTGCGCAGGATGGCAATGTCAGCCCGCTTGTCGGTGACCGTCATCACCAACGTACTCACCAGATTAAAGGCCGCCACCGCCACGATGAGAGTCAGGATGATGAACATCATGCGTTTTTCCACTTGTACGGCCGCAAACCAAGTGCGGTTCTGCTGCGTCCAGTCGCGCACGTACAACTCGCCTGTCAGACTGCGGCTGAGTTCTGCCGCCACTGCGTGCGCCTGATGCAAATCGCGCAGTTTTAGGCGCACGCCGCTGGGGCCTTCCAGTCGGAAAATTTTGGCGGAATCTTCCCAGTGCATCATGACCAAAGCTGAGTCGTATTCAAAGTGTCCCGAATCAAAAGTGCCCACCACGGTCATCTGCTTCAGGCGGGGCACCACACCGGCCGGAGTGACCTGTCCACTGGGCGCGATCAGGGTGACTTTGTCACCCGCACGAACGCCCAAACTGCGCGCCAGTTCACTGCCCAGCACAACGCTGAAACTGCCGGGCAGCAGACTGGCCAGCGCCTGTGCCTGCGCGCCGCGGGCAATGTCCGTCACTTCGGGCTCGCGCGCCGGGTCAATGCCACGCACCATCACGCCCTTCATGTCTTCCCCACGCGCCAGCAGGGCCTGCGATGCAATAAACGGCGCGGCGCCGATGACTTGCGGGTTGGCCTTGGCTTCTTTGATGGTTTGTATGACGTCCGGCAGGGCCTGACCGCCAGGGCCGTAAATCTCAATATGTGAGACCACACTGAGCATACGGTCGCGCACTTCTTTTTGAAAACCGTTCATCACACTGAGCACGATGATGAGCGCGGCAACGCCCAGTGCAATGCCCAGCATGGACACACCGGAAATAAACGAAATAAAGCCGTTGCGGCGGGTCGAGCGTCCGGCACGCGTATAACGCCAACCCACCAGCAGTTCATAAGGAATTTGTTTCACCACTGGATTGTGGCACTGCCGGGCCATGCATCGGGCCGGTTCAACGCCCTGTGTGAACTTGGCCGACAATGGCTTGCAATGCACATCATCATCTCTCACGCTAAGCCGGATGGACCCTACTGCGCACAAGCCCTGCAAACTCTGGCTCTGCCCCGATTGCGCGCGCATTTGCAATACGCTGGCGCGGTGCAGGTCACCCGGGCCGATGCAGCCGCGTTAACACCTCCTGCCGAGCGCCTTTATGCGCAAGTCCTGGGCCTACCCGTCCAGGACGGTCTAGTGCCTTGGGCTGCGTGGCAAGCACAACAACGTAGATTGCCCCTTGCCACCGATACAGGATGGGCGCAGCTGAACTTGTGCCACTGGCAAATCAACGCGGACCACGTAGCCATGCAGGACCCGACCGGATTGCAGATCACGCAAGCCGAGTCAGACACCCTGATGGAGGCCATGCACGAATTTTTCGCAGAAGACGGCATTACCCTGCACCCGGGTGATGCCGGAAGCTGGCTGGCCTGCAGTGCGTTGTTTGCCGACCTGCCCACCGCATCGCTGGACCGGGCCTGCGGCGACAAGGTAGACACCTGGCTGCCACGCCATGCGCAGGCCAAGGCCTTGCGCCGTCTGCAAAACGAAATGCAAATGTTGCTCTACACCCACCCGGTCAACGATGCGCGCGCCGCCAAACGACTGCCCGCCATCAACTCGTTTTGGGTCAGCGCAAGCGGCAAACTGCCCACCGGATTTACTGCCAAGAGCGCAGAGGTTCAGTACCTGACCACCCTGCGCGCGCCGGCCCTGTCGGATAACCCGGCGGCGTGGACTGCTGAGTGGCAACGCATTGACAGCACGGTACTCGCCACGGATCTGGCCAGTGCGCCCACCAGAATTTCGCTGTGCGGCACTGCGCAGGCACAAACATTTGAAATCGGCACGCAAAGCCTCTGGGCAAAAATAAAAAACCGCTTCACCCAGCCCGACATACACGCAATTTTGCAGTCGCTATGAACATCATCACCCGTGACATCCCGCCACGCACTGTGTGGGCGCTTGAACAGGCAGGCATCCACCCGCTGCTGGCCCAGCTATATGCCGCGCGCGGTGTCAAAAGCGCCGAAGAGCTCGACGACGCGCTGGGCAAATTGCTGCCGCCGTCTACGCTTCTGGGCGCTGACAGCGCTGCAGTTATGTTGGTCGATGCGATTGCGCAGGACAAACGCCTATGTGTGGTGGCCGATTACGACTGCGATGGTGCCACCGCGTGCGCAGTGGCGGTGCGGGGACTGCGCATGCTGGGGGCCCGCCATGTGAACTATCTGGTGCCGGACCGCGTGGTAGACGGCTACGGGCTGACCGCCCCAATTTCGCAGCGCGTCAAAGATCAGGGCGCCGATGTGCTGATCACGGTCGACAACGGAATTGCCAGCATCGAAGGTGTGGCCCGCGCACGGGCGCTGGGCCTGCAAGTGCTGGTGACAGACCACCACCTGCCGGTTAGCGAGTCGCCGGATGCGGACGTCATCGTCAACCCCAACCAGCACGGGTGTGAATTCGAGAGCAAATCCATCGCCGGAGTCGGCGTGATGTTTTATGTCTTGCTGGCCTTGCGTGCGGAGCTGCGTAGGCGCGGCCGGTTTGACGCCGCCAGCCAACCCAAGCTCGATGTGCTGCTGCCGCTGGTGGCGTTGGGTACGGTGGCCGACGTGGTCAAGCTCGACGCAAACAACCGGCGCCTGGTGGCCCAGGGCTTAAAGCGCGTGCGCGCCGGAGCCATGCCGCCAGGTCTGTCTGCCCTGTTTACCGCTGCCGGGCGCAACTCCGCTGCGGCTACCACCTTTGATTTCGGCTTTGCGCTGGGGCCGCGCATCAATGCCGCGGGCCGCTTGTCCGACATGACGTTAGGCATTGAATGCCTGCTCACTGATGATGCGGGCCGCGCCGACGAGCTGGCAAAAACCCTGGACGGAATTAACCGCGAACGCCGCGTGATTGAAGGCGACATGCGCGATCAGGCGATGGAGATCGTGGAGTCGCTGTTCGACGAAGGCGATGAGCCGCCGCCCGCCATTTGCGTGTTCGATCCCGACTTTCACGAAGGCGTTGTGGGGATCGTGGCTTCGCGTATCAAGGACAAGCTGCACCGGCCCTCCTTTGTATTTGCCGCCAGCCAGGCGCCGGGCAAAGAGCATGAGCTCAAAGGGTCAGGCCGCTCCATACCCGGCTTTCATTTGCGTGACGCGCTGGATCTGGTGGCCAAACGCTACCCCGGTGTGCTGCTGCGTTTTGGCGGGCATGCCATGGCTGCCGGATGCACGATCCATGAAGACGGGCTGGACGCCTTTGAACAGGGTTTTACCGAAGTCGCACAGGAGTGGCTGGATGCTGCCACCCTGCAACGTCGCCTGGAAACCGATGGCCCGCTAGACCCAAAGTACATGCGCATCGATCTGGTCGACACGCTGCACAAAGAAGTGTGGGGCCAGGGTTTTGCCGCGCCTACGTTCAGCGAGGAGGTCGAAGTCGTGTCGCAGCGGCTCGTGGGCGAGAAGCATCTGCAACTCAAACTCAAACACCAAGGGCAACCGGTGGACGGTATCTGGTTCGGCCACACCGACCCACTACCGCCTCGCGTCAAGCTGGCATTCCGGCTGGACGCCGACGAGTGGAATGGCGTGCGGCGCGTGCGCTTTCTGGTCGAAGGCGCGGAAGGTTAACGGCGCTGCTGCGGGCGGCGCTATTCCAATCTCAGAAACATAAAGTTCCTGAACGGATCAAGCTGGTAGTCGCCAAACGGCGGGCACTTTACAAAGCCCGCCTCGGCATACATTCGGCGCGCCGGAGCAAAGGCCGCTGCAATGCCAGTCTAAAAACAGGCTGGTGTATTTGCGGCTTTGAGCCACCGACACAACGCGCGACAGTACCTGCCGGGCAACACCCTTGCGCAAATGCGCTGCCGCAGTATGCATGGATTAGAACTCGCCGCAATGATCCGGTAATTCCTTGAGCGCGCCGGAACCTACCAGCGCAGCACCCTCCCAATCGGTGAAGAGTGTAATTTCCGGCACGCGCAAACCGTCCAAATCCAGCGCGTGCAAGCTTTCAGGCGGTGAATGCAAAAACATGCTACCGCCATGTTCTTCCAGCAGCGCGCGGATTTCGGGTCCTCGCAGGTCGTCAATTCGAATTTCCATGGGAATCGATGTACGGGTAAGGACGCACCATTGCGCACACCCCGCACGCCATGCACCGCTCGAAATCAGGACATTTTTTCGGTGCTCATGCCGCTCAAAATATCCGCAAGGTCGTCGGCATGTTCTTCTTCCACCGCCAGAATGGACTTGAGCATGTCGCTGGTAGTCGGGTCTTTGTCGGCAATGTAGAGCACCATTTCGCGGTAGCTATCAATGGCAATGCGCTCGGCAACCAGATCTTCGCTGAGCATGTCTTTCAAGCTGGTCCCCGCAACGTATTCGGCGTGGCTGCGCGCGGTCAGGCTATCGGGTGCAAAGTCGGGTTCGCCGCCGAGTTGCACAATGCGCGCGGCCAGCAAGTCCGCATGGGCCAGCTCTTCACTGGAATGTGCCAAAAACTCCGCAGCCACGCTCTTAGCATGGATACCGCGCGCCATAAAGTAATGCCGCCGGTAACGCAACACGCACACCAGCTCGGTTGCCAAAGCCTGATTGAGTTGCTTGAGGACTTCTTTGCGATCGGCGTCGTACCCGGCGGTCACGGCACCGAGCTCAATGTGTTTACGCGCAGCTGCGCGCAAATCTTTAACGCTGCTTAGTTCGGGCTTCTTGCTCATGGAAATTCCTGTGTGGTGGAGCCAACCAGTGTGTTGCGGAATGTGCGCGTGCACTGTGCGGCTGCATACCCAGTGGGTCAATGCTGGTGTGCAATTCGAGTGCATGGCTCTCGGTGAATGGTGCTTACTGGTATCTTCCGGTTGGATCAACCCAAAGAATATGGAGACACACCTTGCCCAGCCCAAAGCACCTCACCATCATCACCGGCGCCTCTCGCGGCATGGGTCTGGAGATTGCGACGCAGTTGATGCATACGGATGCCTTAATCGTGGGCATATCGCGCAGTGCCGATAGCCAGCTGGTCGAGTTGGCGGCGCAAAGTGGGACCGTGCTTTCGCAGTGGAACGCCGACCTCAGCGATCCCGCGCCGGTGGCAGAGCGGCTGCACGATTGGCTGCTGACCTTGCATAGCGGCGACCTGCACAGTGCCAAGCTGATCAACAACGCGGGCGTTATTTCTGATCTGGTGCCTTTGCGCGAAGCCGATACACGGGACCTGGCGCGGGCACTGCGCGTGGGTTTGGAGGCGCCCATGCTGCTCACTTCCGCATTTCTGGCCGCGACGCGCAGCTGGCGCGATATACCGCGCAAAGTACTTAACATTTCCTCGGGCCTGGGACGCCGCGCTATGGGGTCCTCATCCGCCTATTGCGCTGCCAAGGCCGGCATGGACCACTTCACGCGCTGCGTGGCGCTGGAAGAAGCAACGCAGCCGAATGGCGCCCGGATTTGCTCGCTGGCCCCCGGTGTTATTGACACTGGCATGCAGGTGCAGCTGCGCAGTGCCGATGCAGACCGCTTCCCGGAAAGCACGGCGTTCGCCAGGCTCAAAGTGCAAGGCAAACTCACCAGTGCGGCCGATGCTGCGGCGCGCATACTGGCCTACCTGTCCCGCCCGGATTTCGGCGAGGAACCGGTGGCCGATGTGCGGAATTGACAGGAAAGCGGCGTAAGCCCCATGCAGCTTTCGGCGCGCAAACTGCGCCGCGAATCATTTTTCAAGCCACGGATTATCAATACTTAAGGAGATACCCATGTCCCGTGAAGTCGTAGTTGTAAGCGCTGTGCGTACTGCCATTGGCACCTTTGGCGGCAGCCTCAAAGACATTCCCCCCACCGATCTGGCGGCCCAGGTCGTGCGTGAGTCGCTGGCACGTGCCAGCGTAGAGGGCAAGGACGTGGGTCACGTGGTGTTCGGCCATGTGGTCAACACAGAGCCCAAAGACATGTACCTGTCGCGGGTGGCCGCCATCAATGGCGGTTGCGCAGAAAGCACTCCCGCATTCAACGTCAACCGCCTGTGCGGCTCCGGCTTGCAAGCCATTTTGAACGCCAGCCAAAGCATTCTGCTGGGCGATACCGACATCGCCATCGGCGGTGGCGCGGAGAACATGAGCCGCGGTCCCTACGCCTCGCTGACCGGTCGCTGGGGCGCACGCATGGGTGACACCAAAATGGTGGACATGGTGGTGGGCGCATTGCATGACCCCTTCTACACCATCCATATGGGCGTGACGGCTGAAAATATTGCCACCAAATGGGGCATTACCCGCGAAGAGCAGGACGCCATCGCCGTTGAAAGCCATAACCGCGCCCAGCGTGCCACCGAGGCAGGCTACTTCAAATCCCAAATTACGCCGGTGATACTCAAGAGCAAAAAAGGTGACGTGGCCTACTCCACGGACGAGCACTTCCGCCCGAACTGCGTTACAGCCGACATGGCCAAGCTCAAACCCGTCTTCGTCAAGGAAAACGGCACTGTCACCGCAGGTAATGCATCGGGCATTAATGACGCTGCAGCCGCCGTGGTGCTAATGGAAGCCGCAACCGCCAAAGCGCGTGGCCTCAAGCCCTTGGCGCGTTTGGTGGCCTATGCCCATGCGGGTGTAGACCCAAAATACATGGGCATCGGCCCTGTACCGGCAACCAAACTGGCGCTGCAAAAGGCGGGACTGACAGTGCACGACCTCGATGTGATTGAAGCCAACGAAGCCTTTGCTGCCCAGGCCTGTGCCGTAACCCGCGATCTGGGATTGGACCCGGCCAAAGTCAATCCCAATGGTTCGGGCATTTCGCTGGGGCACCCGATTGGCGCCACCGGTGCCTTGATCACGGTCAAGGCTTTGTATGAGTTGGAACGCATTGGCGGCAAATACGCGCTGGTGACCATGTGTATTGGCGGTGGTCAGGGTATTGCAGCTATTTTCGAGCGCACCGCCTAAGCCACTGCGGTGCGTCAATTGCGAAAAGCTTGACACACCTCAATACAGCAAATGCCCATCGCCCTATGCTGAGTAATCTTCAAAATTGCCGGCATAGGCCACCAACATGATTGCACCGGGCGTCGTCTCCGATAACATTCCCCGCACCAGCACTGACTGGCTTCGCTCCAGCGGCCTGAAGGCCTTGCGTGTGGGCGGCAAAGCACTTTTACCCATCGTGCAAGGGGGCATGGGCATCGGAATTTCGGGCCACAAGCTTGCCGGCACGGTGGCAGCGCTGGGCGGCGTAGGCACCCTCTCCAGTGTCGATTTGCGCCGCCACCACCCTGACCTCATGGACAAAACCCGTGACCTCACACCGGGGACGGACGCCAAAGACGGCATCAACGCGGCAAATCTGATTGCCATTGAACGTGAGATCGGTGCCGCGCGCGCGGTATCGGGCGGCAAGGGGCTGCTGGCGATTAACGTCATGCGCGCAGTCACGGAATATGCAAGTTCGGTGACGCGCGCACTGGAATGTGGAATCGATGCGGTGGTCGTGGGCGCGGGATTGCCGCTGGACTTACCTGATCTGGCGAAAGACCATCCTGGTACCCTGTTAATTCCGATCTTGTCGGACGCACGCGGTGTGCAACTGTTGGTGAAAAAGTGGGAGCGCAAGAAGCGCCTGCCCGATGCCATCGTCATCGAACACCCGCGTCTGGCCGGCGGGCACCTAGGGGCGGCCAAGGTGGCCGACCTGAACGACCCGCGCTTTGATTTTGAAAACGTACTACCGCAAGTGCGGCAGTTCCTGAAAGACGCCGGCATCGAGAAAGACATTGCCATCATTGCGGCGGGCGGCATCAGCAGCTATGAGGACATTGCCCGTTTGCAGAATTTAGGTGCTTCTGCAGTTCAGTTGGGTACTGCCTTTGCGGTAACCCACGAGAGCGACGCCCATGCCGCCTTCAAACAGGTGCTGGCCGAAGCAACGCCGGAAGACATGCTGGAATTTACCAGCGTAGCGGGCCTGCCTGCACGCGCCGTGGGTACCCCTTGGCTGCGCGCCTACCTCAAGATCGAACCCAAATTACAAGCGGTAGCGCACGCCAAATCACGTTGCACGAAAAGCTTTGACTGTCTGGCGCAATGCGGTCTGCGCGACGGTTTGCCGGGCTGGGGCCAGTTTTGCATTGATAACCAACTCGCCGCAGCATTGCGCGGCGATATCAAAAAGGGCCTGTTTTTCAGAGGCTCAGGACCACTGCCGTTTGGCCAGCAGATACGCAGCGTTAGCGAACTGGTGCAGCGCCTGCTCACCCCGCAAAGTGCACTGGCGGTTTAATATGGATCAGCGGGATTTGCTACGGATTTAATTCGTCCTGAAAGCCGCGTGCGCGCAGCGTGATTACCAACGTATCCCGATGGGCATCCGGCCCGGTAGGCTGGATGGGGGTGGATTCGTGAATGACTTTGGCGTCATCCAGCAATAGCAAAGACCAGGGCTGATCCAGCGTGAAGCGCTGGCCATTCGGACCCTCCGCCTCAAACACGCGGGTTTCTCCGCCTTTGACCGCCTGCCGGTCGACCAGAAAAACAGCAACCAGGTCTACGCCGTCCCTATGCGCGCCCTCAGGCGTGGGACGTCCGATTCCATCGGTGGTGTCAATACGAAATTGATGCGCCTCAACATACCATTCTCTTTGTCCTTTGAGTGCGGAGCAAATACCGGCAAGCCATACCAGTAGTTTTGCCCAGGCAGCATCTTGCACCAAGGTATTTATCATGGGCTCGAACTGGCGTTGCATGCCGCCATGCAAGGCGTTGTATTCCAGGGGCTGCCAGTGCGGGCGGTGCGGCATGAGGCGCACGGTGCTCGACTTCACGACAAAACAACTGTGGCGTCTTCGGCGATAGCGCCCGCCGTCTTTGAGGTAGGCGTCGGCGGGCAGATCGTCCCAAAACGGTTGCCATGCGGCCAGATGTGCGGGCTCCAGGGCGGCAAGCTGCATGACTTGCGGCGCGGACAACACGGTGTAGCCCTGAACTTGAAGCGTGGATTGAAGTGAATTTGTATCCCGTAAAACAGGCGCAGAAAAAGAACTTGTCATAGCCTTGAATTATTAGCTATTCGAGCAAAGCGGCGTACACCATGTTTCGAAAGATCGGCCTGTAATAGTCCCGCTGGTTCGGTGCCTGGGTCATCAAAATGGCCAGCATTTCCTTTTCCGGATCGACAAAAAAGGTAGTGCCCGCGATGCCACCCCACGAATACAGGCCGGTGAAGCCCGGCAAGTTTTCCATGCCGGCCGCAAGCTTGACGGAAAAGCCCAGCCCGAAACCAACTCCGGGCGGCAGCATATAGCCTGAACGCTGCGTAAAGTGCTGGGCCATGGGTCCCAAATGGTCGGAGGTCATAAAACGCACGGTGTTGGGGCTGAGCACGCGATGCCCGCCCAATTCACCACCTTGGAGCAGGCAATGCAAAAACCGCGCGTAATCCAGCGCCGTAGAAACCAGCCCCAGCCCGCCCGACTGCAAGGGGTAAGGTTTGGTGACGTCTATCAACTGCACGGGCGCGCCGGAATCCGGGTCGTGCGCAAAAGGCTTGGCAATCCGGTGATGCTGCTGCGGCGCGACGGCAAATGCGGTGTCGTTCATTTGTAGCGGTCCGAGCACATGAGTCAGCAAAAACTCACCCAACGAGACGCCGCTGACGACCTCGATCAGTGCGCCCAGAACGTCGGTTGCCCGGCTGTACGCAAATGTCGTGGCTGGCTCAAACATCAAAGGCATGGCAGCAAGGGCGGCAATGAATTCGCGGCTGGTCCGATCGCGGGACCAAAGGTCCGCCTGCGCGTACATGCGCTGGATAGGCTCGGTGCCCAGCGTCTCGTAAGTCAGGCCCGCGGTGTGCCGTAACAAATCGTGAATCGTGGGAGCGCTTCGCGGCTTACTCAGCACAGCATGACCGTTGATATGGCTTTGCACCTGCACGTTGGCAAACTCAGGGAAGAATTTGGCGATCGGGTCCGAAAGTAGCAAGCGGCCCTGCTCCACCAACATCATGACCGCGACGGACACAATGGGCTTGGTCATGGAATAAATCCGGAACAGGCTATTTAGGGCCATGGCATTCCGGCTTGCCGGATCGCACTGCCCTACACATTCATGCAGCACCAGACGTCCCCGACGCGCAATCAATGCAACTGCACCGGGCAGCCTGCCGCCTTGCACAGCGGCTTCGTAAACCGGCATGAGACGCCCCAGGCGGTCCGGGCAAAAGCCTGCTTCACGGGGTTGCGCCTGTGCAAACTCAAAAGGCGATGTCATAGCCGTCTCCAGGTTATTGGTATCTGCTTTGTACCTCAATCCAACATCAGAGGCAGTGCGCGAACTTCAAGCATATATGGCATAAAACCTGCTTGCTTATGAGGATTGCATTCTTGCCGGATTTGATAAATGCATGTTTTTTTTGCATAGAATTCAAGAGTAAACCCTGACAAATGCGCGACACCACAACCGCTACATTCATGGGCTTGCACCTTGGTTCGGCAAAATCCGGAGCAAGAGCATCTTTATTAACCGGAGCACTCCCTTATGAAATTGAATTCCCTTAAAACCATTGCCGCGCTGGTCGCCACCATGGGCGCATTGGCTGCGACCCCCGCATTTGCAGGGAAAACCCTTGATGCGATCAAGGCCCGTGGACAAGTCATTTGCGGCGTTAACACAGGCTTGGCTGGTTTCAGTGCAGCTGACTCCAGCGGCAAATGGACCGGTCTTGATGTGGACGTGTGCCGTGCCGTTGCTGCAGCCGTTCTCAGTGATGCAGAAAAGGTCAAGTACGTTCCTCTGAATGCCCAACAGCGCTTCACCGCATTGCAATCCGGTGAAGTAGACGTGCTGTCACGCAACACCACCTTCACACTGACACGCGACGGCTCTTTGGGTCTGACCCAAACTGCAGTGACCTACTATGACGGTCAAGGCTTCATGGTGCCTGTGAAGAGCAAGATCAAGAGCGCCAAGCAGCTCAAAGGTCAAACAGTTTGCGTTCAATCCGGTACCACCACAGAAAAGAACCTGACCGACTTCTCCAAAGCCGCCGGCCTAAACATCAAGCCCGTCGTGTTTGAAAAGCTGGAAGCTGCTGAAGGTGCTTACTTCTCCGGCCGTTGCGTGGCATACACCACCGATGCATCCGGTCTAGCGTCTACCCGCAACAAAGTTGCTAAAAATCCGGCTGAACACCTGATTCTTCCTGATCTGATCTCCAAAGAACCCCTCGGACCACTGGTTCGTCGTGGCGATGATGAGTGGACCACCATTGTCAAATGGGTGATTTACGGTTTGCTGGAGTCAGAAGAATACGGCGTAACCGCTGCTAACGTAGACGAACTGAAAACCAGCAGCAAGGATCCCGTGGTCGGTCGCCTGTTGGGCTCAACGGAAGACACCGGCAAATTGCTCGGACTGGACAAAGAATGGCTGGCACGTGCTGTCAAAGCCACCGGCAATTACGGAGAAATCTTTGAACGCAATGTGGGTCCTAAATCGGCCCTGCAACTGCCACGCGGTTTGAACAACCTGTGGAACAAGGGTGGTATTCAGTACGCGCCTCCAGTGCGCTAATTAGCGAGCACTGACTCAAAAGGGGGCGGGCGCAACGTGGTTGCCCTGCCCCCTTTCTAATTTCGATGTAAATAATCCAATAAGAGCCGCATTTATGTCTACACCGACACCATCCATACCGCCCAAGAAATCCTGGTCCTGGCGCAGCCAGGCATTCAGGGGGCTGATATACCAGCTGATCACGGTCGTACTGATCGTCATAGCAGTACTCTATCTGGCCAATAACACCAACACCAACATGAAGGCGCGGGGCATCCAAAGCGGCTTTGACTTTATGCTGGGCGGCGCCGGGTTTGACATCGGTGAGAGCTTGTTTGCTTTCGATTCCGCCGAACCCTATTGGAAGGCGTATCTGGTGGGCTTTGTCAATACGCTGCGGGTCGCCATCGTCGGCATCATCCTGACCACCATTTTGGGTACCCTGATTGGTGTCGGGCGTTTCTCGCGCAACGCGCTAGTGCGTGGACTGTGCCTGTGTTACGTCGAATTTTTCCGCAACATTCCCATCCTGTTGCAGCTGCTGATGTGGTACCTCATGTTTACCGAGGTGCTGCCTGACTCCAATGCGCCCATGACGCTGGGCCCCCTGTTTTTGAGCAAGGGTGGTTTGAACTTCCCAATTCCAGTGTGGGCCACGGGTCATGTGATCGGGGCTTGGGGACTATTGGCTGGCGTAGTCGCTGCCTACTTTTACCGCCGTTACGCCAATGCATCGTTTGAAAAAACCGGTGTGCCAAAAAGTATGGTGCTAGTTCCTATCGGGATTATCCTATTCTGCGGTATTTTGGGCTGGATACTGGGCGGCGCCCCCACCGAAATGAATTCTCCCGTGCAAGGCGAATTTGCCATTGAAAATGGTGGTGCTTTGACGCCAGAATACATGTCCGTGCTACTGGGTCTGACGATTTACACTGCAGCCTTCGTCGCCGAAGTGGTTCGGGGCGGTATTCAGTCCGTTGCCTTGGGGCAGTCGGAAGCGGCCAGCGCGCTGGGACTATCGCGCGGCCAAACCATGCGGCTGGTCATGCTGCCACAGGCCTTGCGCGTGATCATTCCGCCGGTTACCAACCAGTATCTCAATCTGACCAAAAATTCGTCGCTGGCCGTGGCCATCGGCTACCCGGATGTAGTGTCGATTGCCAACACGGCGATTAACCAGACCGGACGGGCGGTGGAATGTATTGCCATCATCATGCTGGTGTATCTGAGTACGTCGCTATTCACCTCCATCATGATGAATTGGTACAACAACCGTTCAGCCATTCAAGAACGCTAGGGCACCGACATGACTGCAACTACTTTTGCACCCATTGCGGCGCGCCCAGCGCCGGTCAAGACCCAGGGCATTGCCGCCTGGATCCGCATCAATCTGTTTGGTGGCATTTCCACATCCATTGGCACCGTACTCATCGGCGCAGTGCTGCTGCTCATCGTGCCCAGGCTGCTGAGCTGGGGTTTGATCCACGCCGTTTTCGCCAAAGACTACGACGCCTGCCATGCTGCTGCCGGTGCATGCTGGGGTGTGGTGGCGGAAAAATTCCGCATCATCATCTTCGGACGTTATCCGTTTGAAGAACAGTGGCGTCCGCTGATCGCAACTACGGCGCTCCTGGGCCTGCTGATTGCCAGTTGTATCCGGGCATGCTGGAAGCCGGTGCTGGCACTTGCCTGGGTCGTGGTGCTGGCCTTTTTCTTTACCCTGATGTATGGCAGCGTGCTGGGCTTATCGCGTGTAGAGACAGACCGTTGGGGCGGTCTACCACTCACAATTTTGCTGGCCTCACTGTCGATGTCCATGGCGTTTCCGATTGCGCTGGTCATTGCTTTGGGCCGGCGCTCCAAGCTTCCCGCCATTCGCAGTGTATGTGCGATTTATGTGGAGCTGATTCGTGGCGTGCCGCTGATTTCGGTATTGTTCATGGCGTCCTTCATGTTCCCCTTGCTGATGCCACAGGGCTTTACCATCGACGTGCTGGTGCGGGTGCTGGCGGGCATTACCTTCTTTGCGGCGGCCTATATGGCAGAAGTGATTCGCGGTGGCTTGCAGGCGGTTCCCAAGGGCCAAGTCGAAGCTGCGGCAACCTTGGGCCTGTCCTACTGGCAAACCCAACGCAAAATCGTGCTGCCGCAGGCACTTGCGATGGTGGTGCCCGGTATCATGAATAACTTCATCTCCACCTTCAAGGACACGTCGCTGGTCACCATCGTCAGTCTGTATGAACTTACGGGTGCGATGAGCCTGGCCTTGAATTCTGACGCCAACTGGCGCCCGTTCAAGATTGAAGGCTATTTGTTCATCGCCATGATCTATTTCATCTTCTGCTTCTCCATGTCGCGCTACAGCATCTGGATCGAAAAGCAAGTTAACAAGAGCAAGCTGCGCTAACGCAGTACCCCCATAAATAATTAAAGAACGGACCCAATTCATGTCTGAACACATCATTACCTTTGACAAAGTCAACAAGTGGTACGGCAACAATTTTCACGTGCTGCGTGATATTGACTTACATGTCAAACAAGGCGAACGCATTGTGGTTTGTGGCCCCTCCGGCTCAGGTAAATCGACGCTGATCCGCTGTATTAACCGCCTTGAAGAGCATCAGGCCGGTCACCTCGTGGTAGACGGCGTAGAGCTGACAGACGACGTGAAGGCCATTGACGACGTGCGCAAAAAAGTCGGCATGGTTTTCCAACAGTTCAACCTGTTTCCCCACCTCACGGTGCTGGAAAACCTGACTCTGTCACCCATGTGGGTGGGCAAGATGCCCAAAAAAGAAGCAGAAGAAAAGGCCATGGTGCAACTGGAGCGTGTGCGCATCGCCAACCAGGCTGGCAAGTACCCCTTGCAGCTCTCAGGTGGTCAGCAGCAACGCGTTGCGATTGCGCGCGCCCTGTGCCTCAAACCAAAAATCATGCTGTTTGATGAGCCGACTTCAGCGCTGGATCCGGAAATGATCAAGGAAGTTCTGGACGTGATGATCGAAATGGCAAGCCAAGGCATCACCATGCTGTGTGTGACGCATGAAATGGGATTTGCCAAGGCCGTGGCCGACCGGGTGATCTTTATGGACCAGGGGCAAATTGTCGAACAGAACAATCCGCACGACTTCTTCAACAACCCGCAAAGCGAACGCAGCCGCGACTTCCTATCGAAGATTCTGGGGCACTAGGCCGTTTATCGGGCCTCAAGAGCCCAGCTTCTCAGCCGTCCACCGCAGCAAATCGGTCCACATCTGGCTGATTTCTGCATCGGACGGCGTGCGATTGGCGCTAGACAATTCAATGGTCACCACCGGAACGCGCTTGTGCACGCCGGCGTAGTTGCCCAAGGACCCCGGATATATCCCCACCTGATCCAAATACAGCCGTCCCAATTTGCTGGGTGGCACAAACGGGCCATCAAAATCCAGCACGCCATAGGGCGCATGGATGCTGACAATCAAATTGGGCTTGAACTCCGTAATTTGCGCCAACAAAAACTGCGACTCCGGTTCGGACAGTGGTTTGGTGCCCGGAAAGCGTCGCGGGTCGCGTCGGGTTCGGGTTTCCCAATAAACACGGGCATCGCGCGCCCAGTTGGGCGTGGGAAAGTTGCGATTCAGGTCTACCCCATGGGCATTGACGCGTTTGGCGGGGCGGGCAAACAATCCGTCAGGGTTGAGCGCAGGAATAAATCGCCAATGCACTGACTTAGGCATGTCGGCAGGCGGCACCGTAGCCAGTGAAATCCAATGAAATACCAGTGAACTCGACGACATCTCGTCGCCATGAATACCGCCAAGCACCAACACTTTGAGCTGGTCGCCGGGACCTTCAATATCGCGTCCCCAAATCACACGGTCTTTGACGGAGCGCGCATGCATGTCCTGCAATTTTGCGGCCTGACACAGGACCATTTGCACGTTTGGCAGTCGTGTTGTGAATTCCTCGCAAGGTCCTGCATAGCTGGCCATGCAAACCATCAGCAAAACAACAGAGCAACCCCAAATAAATGCACGAAAAAGCATGCTTTGATTGTAGATTGTCCCGTTCGCAAGCAGGTTACTCCCCGGGTTTGCTCAGTCGGTATCGAAAGCTGGTTAAATTGCAACCATGCCCAAACACGCACACCCTCCGGCGCCGCTACCTGCGGCGCCGAGTTTTTCTAAACCGGAGTTTCGGGCAGCGCTGAGCATGTTTGCAACCGGCGTCACTATCGTTACCGCGCGCACTGCGTCAGGGAAACTTGTGGGGCTTACGGCCAACTCCTTTAACTCAGTGTCGCTCACACCACCGCTGGTGCTTTGGAGCCTGGCCAAATCAGCAAGCTCTATGGAAGCCTTCAGCGCGGGGTCGCACTATGCAATCAATATTCTTGCGGCAGATCAGCAAGCTCTGGCCAAGCAGTTTGCAACGCAATCAGCTGACAGGTTTACAGGCGTCAAATTCAGCGATGGGATGTGTGGTGCGCCATTAATAGACGGTGCCGTTGCCACCTTCGAATGCTTTAACCGCAGCCGCTACGAAGAAGGCGACCACGTCATTTTCGTGGGCGAAGTAGAACATTGCAGTCACCGCGCAAACGCCTCACCACTCTTGTTTCACGGTGGCAAGTTTTACACCGAGCACCCGCTTTAACGAACGATCAACGGCAATCGAGGATTACGCGCCGATCCGGCTTTCGCCTTCGGTGAGCGCTGAACGATAAGCACCGCAACCAATCAAGCGTTCGTCATCCAGCGGCAAAACATAGGACGACTTGCCACGCACGTCACCCGTGGAAGGATTGACGATGTTGTATTCCACCCAACCGCCGCCGGACTCACAGCGACGCCACGCATCTTCCAGCAGCTGCTGGGCATCCACGCCCGGGGCATCAAACAAGCTGCTGCCTACCCGATTAACGTCCGCACCCATGACGCGATACACGCCACGCCGGTCAAACACGAATACATACATATCGCGATCAATGAAGCCGCCCTGCTTATCGTGAAATACTTCAAACGCCTTCTCAAATCCAACCGATTCCACCAAAGCATGCGCCCGGGTCGCATAGTCCAGTGCTTCGTCCGCCGTGCCTTGGCGCAGTTTGATGTAGGTGACCGCCTCCTCCAGCTGCCGTGAGCGCTGCATCAAGCGGTTTGACCGGTGTGATGTGCGATCCACCAGACCGGAATTCTCGATGGTCACGCGGTCCAAGTCGCCGACCGCCTGCACCACCTCAGACAATGCAACACTTTGCTTGGCGCTTCCGTCTGCCATGGCTTCGACGTTTTGCGCGATCTCTGAAATACCCGTCACCAGACTGGTCATGAGGCCACTGACCGCTTCAATCTCCGTAACCGTATCAGACACCCGGGAGGCCGATTCAGCAATCAAATTGCGAACCTCAGCAGCAGCGCTTTGGCTGCGCCTTGCCAGATTACGCACCTCAGCGGCCACGACAGCAAATCCCTTTCCCTGTTCACCGGCCCGCGCCGCTTCAACAGCGGCATTGAGTGCCAACAAATTCGTTTGAAACGCAATGCCGTCAATGGTGCCGATGATTTCGCGCATACGCTGTGACGTCGTCTGCAATGCGGTCATGCCTCCGACTGTTTTTGCCATCAACGTACTGGCGTTTCCTGCCTCGGAATGCAGACTTTGCGTCATCAGGCTGACCTCTTGCGCCGCTTCCGAATTGCGCGACACGGTATCGCTCACTTGAGCCACATTGGTCGCGGCTTCTTCAAGGCTGACTGCCTGCGACTGCGTGCGCTGAGAAAGCGAGTGCCCATCCTCAACCAACTGCGCGCCCACGTGGGTCACCATGCTCGATGCACTGCGCACATCAGCTACCAATGAGGACAACACGGCCAGCATGTTCTCGAACTCTTTGCTGATTTTTGCCAATTCGTCGTTGCCGGGCACCTGCACCGAGATGGACAGATTGCCGGCCGTGCCTTCTGTGATAGCGGTGTGTAACGCCTCAATACTGTTAACGGTCGCCATCGTGAAGCAAAGGATCAGATAGACCACCATTACCAAGCCGCCAGTCGCCAAACCGCCCACCAGAAACGTTTGGGTGGTTGCCTTGCTTTCCCGCTCTTGCAGGGCCTGAAGCAAATCCTCGTAAATACCTTTACGCAGCCTGTGTTGCGCAGTCAAAGCGGTTTCACCGGACTTGGCCATGTTGTCCAATGCCTCCGGAGTAACCGGCTTTTCAGCAAGTGCACGAACAGCCGCAGCAAACGCACCCGTATTGTCCAACGCTTCCTGCGCACCAGTCACAGGCGCAGCCAATCCGGTTCGGCCAATCGCCTCCAGGTTTTGGCGAACCTGTTCGGTGTTGGACTCAATATCGGATGCAAGCGCTGTCAGCGTGGCTTCAAACGCTTCCTTGCTTGCACTCTGTGGCGTCCAACTCACTGCCAATGCACGGGCATTGCTCAATGCCTCGACCCATCGCATGGCGTGCACCGTGAGTACATCCTGCAGAAAATAGGCTTGTGCGGACGGATCCAACACCAAAGCGGACTTTTCCCCCGCAAACGCCACAAAACGCTGCAAGCCTCGTACGGTTTTGGTGTGCAAAGCGATCTTGGCCGGGTCCTTTTCATCAGTCGCACTTTGGAGTGCCGCAAGCCCCGGCGATAACTCCGACCATGCTGGATCCAATCCCAAATCGCCATGCGCCTTTATCCACTGATCCAATGCAGCCACACTGGATTTAAGCGCATCCTGGCTTTGCGTGCGCGCCTGATCCGCACCAGCTTTTCCTGACTGAACTGCTGCAAAGTGAAACAGTTGCAAATCCGTGGCCACGTCAATCACCAACCCTACCGCCTGCGTGCCGGATAGTTCAAGCCGCGTGGTATCGCGCTGTTCAATCAAGTCACTGAGAAAGTAGCAGCTAATGACTGCCAGTGGAATGAGCAAAATTGCCGCAAGGGTTGCCAGCTTGGTGGGCATATTCAACCGCTGCATGAGAGACACACCGGGTGCCAGAAGCGGATGTACAGAATGAGGGGCCGAATTGAAACTCATAGTCTTGGCAAAAATGGCTCGACTCGTTTATTAGCGTTGGTCGAAATAGTAATCGTTTTTGCGCGCTAACGGTGCGCAGATAACCGGCCCAATTCGGCCTTTAACTGATCTATGTCTATCGGTTTGGACAAATAGCCATCAGCGCCAGCGCGCTTAAACCGGGCCGCATCACCTGGCTCGGTATGTGCCGTAGCCATGACAATGGGCAAATGACCACCCGTTTCCTGTTCTTGGGCGCGAATGGCTTGCAGCGCTTCAATTCCGTCCATGTTGGGCATCATGACGTCCATCAGCACCACGTCAAACTTTAATTTGGAGAGACATTTCAAAGCCTTTTCTCCATCCCCTACTACCACCCCGGTGTGGCCCAGCGTGGAAAGCATTGCCACCACCAAGCGTTGGTTAATGATGTTGTCTTCTGCCACCAAAACTTTGAGTGCTCTAGTGGCCGTGGTCGGAAAGGATGCGTTAACGGACATTGCGGGACTGGTCCTTTATTTTGATAATAGTTGCTGCAGCAACTTCTCACACTCTACCGCAGCTTCTTCGAGCTCCAAGTCGGCCATGGCGGCGTCCAATCGCACCATTTGCAGTGCCACCTCCTCACCCACCGCTTGCCGAAGCTCAGCATGTAACACCATGGCCTGCATATCTGACGCATGCAGCGCCTTTAGCAAATTATGCAAGCCCACCGTAATTGCGGAATTATCTATGCCGACCAGCGTGCCCTGATTGGAAGTGATTGACGATGATTCCGCCAAGTCCCGCGCCACCGACTCCAAGTCCGGCAGCACTGTTTTCATCTGTTGCTCCATGTCCGCAAGTTGTGCATCGATGGTGGTCCTTGGTTGATCGGCCACCGACTTTTCGGCCGCGGCAGCAAGCTCGGAGAGTTTTGACGCGCCCAGGGTGGCAGCCAAGCCTTTAAAAGCGTGCAGCTCACGCTTGGCGTCCTCACGCGCGTCGGTGTCCAACTGCACGTTCAGGCGGCTAACCAGCTGCCGTGCATCGGCTACGAACGCGCCGATAGCACGCTGGAGCAATCCCCGGTTACCGCCCATCCGCGCTAACGCAGCATCGATCTCCAAACCCTTGGGCCAGCTCAGTGGCAACGAATCAGGAACGGTTGAACCTGCACTCGCCTGCCCTGCAAAGGACGAAATTTGCGCGGCCGGCACCAGGGGCTGCCAGTGGGTGTGCCGCACCAGTGTTTCAAGCAGGTTTGTCAAATCGAACGGCTTACCAACATGGTCGTTCATTCCGGCCTGCATGCAAGCATGGCGGTCTGTGTCCATGGCATTGGCGGTCATGGCGATCACTGGCAACGTGGCAAACCGCGTGTCTTCGCGCAACAAACGGACGGCACTTAATCCGTCCATCACCGGCATTTGCAAATCCATCAGCACAACATCAAAAAGGGGGCTGGCTGCACGGATAGCGTTGAGCCCTTCCAAACCGTTTTCCGCCACGGTGACCAAAGCCCCCTGGGCTGTCAGCAGTTCCAAAGCCACCTGCTGATTGATGGGGTTATCTTCCACCAGCAACACACGCATTCCATCCAATGGCGTCCCTAAAGGCACCTCAGCCGGCTGTCGCGCAGTGCTCCCTGGCGCATTGGCGCGATCGCTGCGTGCCAGGTCCAATGCATGTGCAAACATGGCCGCGGTCATAGGTTTAACAGCAATTCCATCCGGTCTCTCGCTGCGGGCCTCGCTTCTCAATTGCATGGCCTCCCTATTGTCGCCCGTGAGCAGTATGAATCTGGGCGCCGAACGGCCCTCATACAACTTCCTTGCTAAGCACACCACTTGCTCTCCATCCATGTCAGGCATGCCGGAATCGACAAACACCACGTCGGGTGCATCCTGCTTGGCATCCCGATTCAATTGCAACCATTCCAGCGCCTGACCACCTGAATCGGCCTCCTGCACACTCCAACCCAGACCACGCAGCATGGCAGCATTGGCCGCACAAGCCATCGGGTTGTCATCCACCAACAGCGCACGCACTGCGGGCCCTGTTGGTGGAGTACTTTCCGGTCCAGGGGCCAGTGAGGCGGCGGGCAAATCCAGCGTGAAACTGAAGGTACTGCCCCGACCGACGGCGCTGCTAAGTTCAAGCTCGCCGCCCATCAGGCGGATCAGTCGCGTTGAAATAACGAGGCCCAGACCGGTTCCACCAAAGCGACGTGTGGTGTTGGCTTCAGCCTGCGTAAAGGCCTCAAAAATACGTGCCTGATTTTCCGGTGCGATTCCGATTCCCGAGTCCACCACCGCAATATGCACGCGGATCCGCTCGGGTGTGCGAGCCAACAGCACCATGCGCAGAATCACTTCACCTTGTTGCGTAAATTTGACTGCGTTGCCGCCCAGGTTGATCAGCACCTGCTTGATGCGCAACGCATCGCCTATCAGTTGCCGGGGAATAGCCGGATCAATGTCGTACACCAGATCAACCGCTTTACGTCCCAGATTGGACGAAAAAATCACCGCCAAATCTTCCAGCAATGTATCCAGATCGAACAACTCGGGAGCCAATTGCATTTTTCCAGCCTCCACTTTGGAGAAGTCCAGAATGTCATTGAGCAACCCCAAAAGCGACTTCGCCGCGCCTTTGGCCTTTTCTACGTAATCATCCTGGCGGCGGTCCAGCGCCGTAGTGGTAAGCAACTGCAACATGCCCAAAATTGCATTCATAGGCGTACGGATTTCGTGGCTCATATTGGCTAGGAACTGGCTCTTGGCAACGCTGGACTGTTCAGCCAGATGCATGGCGTCACGCAGCGAAGACTCAAATTCCTTTTGCTTGGATATGTCGTACACAACACACAGATTGCCGGTAAGGCCGCCGGCCATATCCCGCATGGGCGAGTAAATCAGACTGGCTTTGAAGCGCTCGCCATTCTTGCGTATCAAGGTCCACTCCTGAGGACCGTCAGTCTCATACATATGCGAGAACAACTCCTGCACGGTTGGCTCATGACCGTTGACCAGTTCCAGCGATTCACTCAAGGCCGCAAGCTCGCCCGGATCGAAGAAGCCGATGCCGATATCTTTATTGACAATCTCCTCTGCGGAGTAGCCCAGCAGGTTTTCGGCGCCCTTGTTGAAGACCTCAATGGTGCGCTCCAGCCCGCTGCTGATAATGCCCACATTGACAGCGGCGTCCAGCACATTCTGCAACGTCGCAGAAATTGCCGCTACGGAATTCTCCGCCTCTTTGCGCTCCGTGATATCCATGTGCGTACCGGACATGATGAGAGGCTTTCCCTCATCATTCCAACGCGATACTTTGCCCCGATCCAGCACCCAGACCCAATCGCCATTCTTATTCAACAGGCGCGCTTCACATTCGTAAAAATCTGATTTGCCTTCAAAGTGGAGCATCAGCTTTTCATTGGAAATCGTCAAATCCTGTGGGTGTGTCAGGCGTATCCAGGTATTGATGTCAATCGGCTCCAAATCAGCTAAGGTGTAGCCCGCAATCGCAGCCCATCGTTCGTTCAGAACCAATTCACCGGTCTGCACATTCCACTCCCAAGTGCCGACGTTGGTACCCTCCAAAATCCCCTGCAGCCGGGCTTGCTGTATGGCCAGCGCAGCGCTGGTGGACTCGGCCAGTTCGGTCGCATTTTTCAGCGTTGAAATGTCCACCCTGAAGCCCACCGTATGGCCGTCAGGCATTTTGCGCTCCAGCACCTTGAGCCAGCGACCGTCGTCCAACCGCTGTACCGAACGGATATCGCCTGTCCTATGTTGGGCCAAACGTTGGGCAATCCATTCTTCTTCACGACCGGCTGCTTCCAGGTACTGACCGCGTTGTACTCCAGTGCGAATGATGTGTTCGAACGACACGCCTTGCACAAGCAAGTCGGCCGTGGTTGCGTATAACAGGCGGTACTTATCGTTGCAAAACAACAAGTTATCCTGAGGATCGTAGATCACAAAAGCCTCATCAATGGCATCAATAGCGGCACGTAACAGCGCTCCGCTGCGTTCCACTTCGAGTTGCGCCAACTTGTCCTTGGTGACGTCCTGAATAGCGCCGACGATACGCACCGGACCCCGGTCGTCGTATTCCGCTTCGCCAAACGACCTGACCCACAGCGCCTGGCCCTGCGCATTGACAAACTCAATGACCAAATCCCAGCTATGCCCTTCCGACAATGCGCGCTCCATGCCTGCTTGCAGTTTGGCGCGCGCTTGTGGCGGGTAGTAACGCATGGACTCTTCCAACGTGGGTCGGTGACCCGGCAGGACGCCGTGGATGGCACAGGTGTGTTCACTCCAGATCACGTTGCCGCTGATCAAGTCAGCCTGCCAGGCGCCCACCCCCGCGACGCGCCCGGCGCGGTCCAAAAAGGCCTTGGTGTCGCGCAAATCCAGTTCGGTTTGCTTGGAATCGCTAATGTCGGTGTGCACGCCACCGATCCATTCGGCGCGCCCTTCCTTGCCGCGTGACATGACTCTGGCGCGGCTCAAAATCCACATCCAACGCCCGTCTTTATGCCGCACGCGCACCTCGCAAGAGTAACTGTCCAGGCTACCCGATATGCAGGAGCGCAAGGCGTTATTGATGCGCACGGCGTCATCGGGGTGCAATATCCTCTGCCAGAACCCATCAGCATCGGGCACCACCTCGTCCCGGTCGTACCCCATCATGGTGTGCCACCGCTCATTCCAGCGTGACTCACCGGTGATCAAATTACTCTCCCACGTGCCCACATTGGTGCCCGAAAGAATATTTTCAGCACGGTCCTTTTCGCGTGCCAGCGCATCACGAGCCTCTACCTGTGCAGTGACATTGCTTTGCACACCCATGTAGCCGGTGGCCTCGCCCAAGCTGTTATACAAAGGCAAGATCTCGAACTCCAGCCAGTAGTGGTGTCCGTCTTTGTGGCGATTGCGAATCACATGGTGGCTGGGACGCAGCGCAGTCAGCTCCTCCCCAATAACCCGCCGTATCGAAGCGTCGGTTTCTTCACTTTGCAAAAAACTGCCCGGCACTTTGCCGATGACTTCGTCCAATGTATACCCGGTGAGGCGGGTAAATCCCTCATTGGCCCAGGTGATGCGACGCTGCAAATCTGTAATGACTACAGAGTTGTTTGTGCGCTTGGCAACAATCGCCAGCCGCTCCAAATCTGCCGTCATACCTTGGGCCAGCTTCTCAGCGCGACTGCGACCGGCGAGCAACAACCAAATCACGATTGACGCCAAAACACTCAGCGTGGATCCCCACAATGCCAACTTCAGGTGGGACTTCCGGTCAAAACCAGCCTCGAACTCCGGTGTCGACTGCGTTTTAAAGTAAAGCACCTGATCGGCCACCATCACCGGCCTTGTTTCTGAAAAAAGGCTGTCGCGGTCGCGCGTTAAGCTCTCAGCATGTGAGGTCTCACCCACCGGAATCAGGCTGTCGAAAATCAAATTCTGCTGAGCGGCATCGGGCGCATCGAAAATTTGAAAATCCATCACGTGACGATCAAGCTCACCGACATGCACCATCAATTCAGCCCACACCACGGTTGCCACTGACCAACCCTTGAGTGCGCGCCTGCGCTCATCCTGCGATTCGGGTGCAGTACCTGTTGCGTAAATTGGTAGCAGCATCAAAAACCCCGGACGGTGCATGCTGTCAGTTTTAAGCGTCACTTTACGGGTAACTGTCGGTTGGCCGGAGGTCATAGCAGCTTCTGCCGCTTCACGCCGACTGGGCTCTGAACCAATATCAAAGCCCAACGCAAAATGATTTACAAAGTCGGGCTCAATGTATTTCACAACCATCAGGTCATCAAAAGTTTTACCGATGGGAGTTACGCTGCTATGCGAAGCGTCCAGCTCCTTAACCTCAAATTCGGCAACGCCGGATGCACGCTGTGCAGCAACAAATTTTGCGAGGTCCTTGCGCGCAACCGGCTGTATGAAACCGAAGCCCCGCACTCCCGGATAGGCCTGCCGAATGTTCAAGGCCCCCATGAGTTGAGAAAACTCTTTGCGCTTAACACAATCACTGGCTACGAAGGTTCCCCGAATTGCCTCCAGCGGCCGGGCCAAATCTTCAACTTCCGACTGTATGAGGTGCTCGGTGGTTTCCACCTGTTGCAAAAAGCGAAAATGAGCCGCCGTGTAGTTGTCCTGGCGTGCTTGATTGGCCAAAAAAAACGTCAAGCTCGCACCCGCAAGAGCCACCGGCAAAGCGAACCACATGGGCATTTTGTACACCAGCAATTCTGCTTCCGACCCTTGCTGCTCCCGCCTTTGGGCATATTTGTACAGCCAGATCCCGCACACTAGCAGGGCCGCCAACACCAGTGGGATCAGCGTAAAAAAGACGGTGGACGCAAAGCCTCTGGCTTGCGCGATTGTGGTTACAAGCTGCGCCTCTGCGGGCAGCGCTATTGCACAAAGGATAAGAGCTGCCCCACTGATAAAGCGCAATTGGGTGCTCATGTGTGTGTGCGCTACAGCCCGCTGTCCACGCTGTTTCGCATGGCTTCCTGGGCCACTGCATCGAGTGCCACCTCTACGACCGCATGGTCTGAGATAAGCCTTAACTTTCCAGCCTCAACAAGCTTGTCTCGCGACCGTCGTGTCATGGACTGAGTGGTCCCGAAGACACTGGTAAACAAAAATAATGTGCCATGCGGACTGGACCAAGTCAGCTGGGTACGTACCCAGTGACTATTGGTCAACAGTTCCACCCAGGATCCAATCGGTAAATCGTCGTCCACTGACAGGTTTTGCACCTTCTGCGGCACCTGACTAACTTCGTCCGATCCGGCAATATCGATGAAGTTGGAGGAAATTGCCTCTTCAGGTGCAATCCACGGATTTCCATCTTCCACCAAGCGAACTGCAACGGGCTTAGCAGGCTTCGCGGCAATTGCCTGCAGGGCCTGCGATATACCGCGGAACGCCACTTGATGGATTGCCATCAGCGATTCCAAAAAGGCACTGGTTTTGGTAGCCGGGTAGTGAATCGTGTCCAGTCCTTCACGCAAGGTACTGATTAACTTGGGCACCAGACGCGTGAGCTTGGGCACACTTTGGCTTGCAAGTTCAGGGTGCGCGCTCCAAAGCATGGCCGCAATTAGTGCCTGGTATTTATCGGCTACCGTGGAACCAGCCCCGCCTTTGATGCGGGCCTGTGCAACCACCTGAGCCCACGGTCCACACAGGAAATCGATGACTGCTGCGGGCACCAGCTTGGAGTCCGGGTGTGCATCAATGCCACGGGCAATTTTTTCAGCCAGCAAGTTACGTGCTTCGGCATGCTTGAGCACACCAACCGCTACCTCGCGGTCCTTTTCTTTGACACGCTCAACGCGACTCCATCCTTCTTGCAACGCTGCCAGCGTCTTTTCAAAAGGCTCAGAACTCTCAATCGGAGCTGTCAGCAAGGGGCCCATGGCATCTCGCAGATTGCGCAAATACCCATCAAAACCATCCGCCGAAACCGAACTGAACGCTAGGCTGCTGTGGGTAATATCTTGCAGTAACCGTCGCGCGCAGTGCTGCTTGTCGGTAAAAAATCGGGGGTCCACCAAGGCCAGGCGCAACAGCGCCGGCTCCAGGTCACGCAATAGCTGTTGCATGGGTCCAAGCAGGCGCGGGTCGCGGGCCATGTTGTCGACCATCAGTGTGACAACTTCCAAGCTCAGTGCCTGCGCCATGTCACGCACATTGCGGCGCAACTCGTGCCGGATACCCTCCACAGACGTCCCGTTGATTGCGCCCTGCTGCGGGGCCATACGACGCTGTTCCAGAGTTTGCACCACCCGGTCAACCTGCCGCATTTCATTCAGGGCTTCCAGCGCAGCGGGCACAGTGGCATCAAATCCGGTCTCCTGATGGTGCTGCTGCGCAAGCGCTGGTCCGCCCTCGAATTGCTGGGCAAACTGTTGGGCAAACTGCTCCACTTTGCTGGACGCCTGGGGCAAATCAAACTCGCCCGATAGCAGGCGGCGCAGTTTGTCCAGAGTTAGCAAGGCTTCGTCGCGGCCACGCACGCGAACGGGCGTGTCGCGCACCGGGGCAGAGAATTGAGCGCTTGCCGGCTGGGCCCCGGCTGAATACGACTCTCCAGACACCGCTGCTCCACCTGGGTAAGCCGGTTGCGCCGGATCTGAGGGTGAAGACATCGCAGCGGAGCTGACCCGACTATCAGATTGCTGTGCAATGCCACGCCCTATGCCGGCAGGAAGCGGCGTGTGGGCTAGGGTAAAAGTAGCAGCCACTACGCCATCGGCACGCAAACGCTTGCACAAGCCAACATACATGTTGCGCAGCTCCTGTCCCAACGTAGCACTCATGCTTGAAATCCAGTCAAGCTGTGTGGCAGCGGGCACCTTGGTGCTTTCGATCGTGTCTTTCAGCGCATTGATATAAATCTCGGGGCGCAAAGGGTTGCGCTCGGGACGCACTGAACCCAAACCCAACAGCGTGCAAATCAAGGCATTCAGATCTGACAGACTAACCTCACTGGCCATCGAGGCGACTTGCTGAGTGCGGGCAAGTGCCACACTGGTAAGCACAGTGACTTCGTCCATTAACTCCAGCTGATCGAACTGCAAATCGTCAATAGATACGGCAGCGGCCTTTTTGAAACCTTCGGGGTTCGCAAATGCCTCAAGCAGGGCAGCCGGATAGCGCTTGCATAGGTTGGATTCATGCATACGCAGCAGCTTGGCCGACTGCGTTAGCCCGTCGCGCTCCCGCAGGTCGCGGGAGGCTGCCTCACGGGTTTGCAACGAAAGCCTAGCCGCCGACGCCAGCTTGACCATCAGCAACTCGCCGGCGTTGGCGGCTTCCTGCACTATGTCCCGGTAAGTCATCTGACCCTTGGTCAGAGCATGAGAAGCAGATGCGTTCGGCACAACGGACATAGCGGAGCTTTATATTGAGTTACTTAAGTGCTTTGTACCTCATTCGTTTGGGTTTTGCACCTTCTTCACCCAAACGTTTCTTCTTATCGGCTTCATATTCCTGATAATTGCCATCAAAGAAGGTCCATTGGCTCTCGCCCTCGGCCGCCAGAATGTGGGTCGCAATGCGGTCCAGAAACCAGCGGTCATGGCTGATCACCAGCATGGTGCCGGCAAACTCCAGCAGGGCATCTTCCAGCGCGCGCAGGGTTTCCACGTCCAAGTCGTTGGATGGCTCATCGAGCATCAGCACGTTGCCACCGGCAATCAGCGTTTTGGCCAGATGCAGGCGTCCGCGTTCACCACCGGAGAGCATGCCTACTTTTTTCTGCTGGTCTGCACCGTTGAAGTTGAAGCGGCCGCAGTAAGCGCGACTGGCCATTTGGAACTTGCCCACGTTCATCATGTCCAGGCCACCGGACACGTCTTCCCAAACCGTCTTGTCGTTGGAGAGGTCGTCACGGTGCTGGTCCACAAACGCCATCTTGACGGTTTGACCGATTTTGACTTCACCGCTATCGGCCTTTTCTTTGCCTGCAATGAGCTTGAACAGGGTTGATTTACCTGCACCGTTGGGACCGATGATGCCGACGATGGCACCCGCAGGAATCTTGAAGCTCAGGTTGTCAATCAGCACGCGGTCACCAAACGACTTGGTGACATTGGTGAACTCAATCACTTCATGGCCCAGACGGTCTGCCACCGGGATAAAGATTTCATTGGTTTCATTGCGCTTCTGGTATTCGAAATCGCTCAATTCTTCAAAGCGGGCCAGACGGGCCTTGCTCTTGGCCTGGCGGGCCTTGGGGTTTTGGCGCGACCATTCCAACTCTTTCTTCAGGGCTTTGGCACGTGAT
>CANBYM010000020.1 GCA_947373605.1 Comamonadaceae bacterium | reverse complement strand
ATTTCGGCAATTTTGTCTTGCAGCGCATTCACACTCGGGTCGTCGGCAAAGACGTCGTCCCCCACCGGGGCTGCGAGCATTGCTTCGCGCATGGCGGGCGTTGGCCGGGTCACCGTATCACTGCGCAAATCCACAATAGTGTTCGTCATCAGAAGCTCCTGAATTGAGGCGTGGGCCGTTACAGCAAAAAGTTCTTCAACATGGCGTGACCATGCTCGGTCAGGATGCTCTCAGGGTGGAACTGCACGCCCTCCATCCGCACCTCGCTCGGCAGTCCATTGTGGCGCACACCCATGATTTCCCCGTCATCCGTCCAGGCCGTGACCGTCAACTCCTTGGGGCAGCTGGCCCGCTCGATAGCAAGCGAGTGGTAACGATTAACAGTGAATTTTTGTGGAAGGTTGGCAAATACACCCTCTTGCGTCGTGTTGATCACGCTGGTTTTTCCATGCATGAGTTCCTGTGCGCGAATGATCTTGCCACCTAATGCAGCGCCTATGCTCTGGTGGCCCAAACAGACACCCAATATCGGCAACTTACCCATAAAGTGAACAATCGCCGGTACCGAAATACCCGCCTCATTCGGCGAACACGGGCCGGGTGAAACCACCAAGCGGTCCGGGTTACGCGCTTCGATGCCTTCCAAAGTAATTTCATCGTTGCGAAAAACTTCCACTGCCGCACCCAGCTCACCAAAGTATTGAACGATGTTGTAGGTGAAGCTATCGTAGTTGTCGATCATCAACAGTTTGATTTTTGGCGTGCTCATTTCAGACCCTCCTCAACCAATTCGCTTGCCCTCAACAAGGCGCGCGCCTTGGCCTCGGTTTCTTTCCACTCCAGTTCCGGCACACTGTCCGCAACCACTCCTGCCGCTGCCTGCACATACAGCATCTGGTTTTTGATGACACCCGTGCGAATAGCGATGGCCACATCCATATCACCCGCATAACTCAAATAGCCACAAGCACCGCCATAAATGCCGCGCTTCACTGGCTCCAGCTGGTCAATCAATTCCATCGCGTGCACCTTGGGAGCGCCGGTCAGCGTGCCTGCGGGAAAAGTTGCCTTCAACACGTCCATGCTGGTCATACCGTCAAGCAAGGTGCCCTCGACATTACTCACAATGTGCATCACGTGGCTGTATCGCTCCACGCAAAACGCATCCGTTACCTTCACACTGCCGGTTTTGGCAATGCGCCCGATGTCGTTGCGCGCCAGGTCAATCAGCATCACATGCTCGGCGCGCTCTTTGGGGTCGTTAATCAACTCCACTTCCGCTGCCTTGTCCAGTTCCGGCGTTGCGCCACGCGGGCGCGTTCCAGCCAGCGGCCGGATGGTGACCTTTTGTTCTACGACCCCATCGGTGGTGACCTGCTCCTGACGCACCAGAATTTCAGGCGATGCCCCCACCACATGGAAACCACCCTGCGCACCATCAGCGCCGCTGAAGTTGTAGTAATACATGTACGGGCTGGGGTTGAGTGCGCGCAGTGCACGGTACAGACTCAAAGGCGACTCGGTGTATGGCTTCTTAATGCGCTGCCCGACCTGAACCTGCATAAAGTCGCCGCCCGCAATAAGCTCTTTGGCGCGGTCCACCGCACGCAGATAGTCCTGCTTGTCAAAGTCACGTACCGCTGCGTGCTCCGGAGTCGGGCTAACGGCTGGCGCCGTTACCGCACGAGCGAGCTTTCCTTTGAGCTCTTCCAGGCGCGCGTTACCGTTTGCCAACGCATCAGGCATTCCAGGGTCCACATACACAATCAAATACAACTTGCCGGACAAGTTATCAATGACCGCCAGCTCTTCGCATTGCAGCAGCAATATGTCGGGGCAGCCCAGCTCATCGGGGGGGCAGGTGCACTCCAGCTTCTTTTCGATATAGCGCACTGCGTCGTAGCCGAAATAGCCTGCCAAACCACCGCAAAACCGCGGCAGTCCACTCTGCAGAGCCACCTTGAAGCGTTGCTGGTAGGCGGCAATAAAGTCCAGCGGATTGACGCGAGACGTCTCCACCACCTGCCCGTCAGTGACTACTTCGGTGACGGCGTCTGCACCGAAGCCAATGGAGCGAAGCAGCGTACGGGCGGGCAGCCCGATGAAGCTGTAGCGTCCGAAGCGCTCCCCACCCACCACCGACTCCAGCAAGAAACTATACGGTGCAGGCTCGCCCGAGTCCGGCGCACTGGCAAGTTTGAGGTACAGAGAAAGTGGCGTTTCCAAGTCAGCAAAGGCCTGGGCCATCAAGGGAATGCGGTTAAAGCCTTGTCCGCGCAAGGTTTGAAATTCAGTGTCTGTCATCACGGTGGTGTGTCTTTATCAATGGAACGTTTTGGAGTCCCCGAAGCACGGGGTAATCAGTTTGCGCACTGAGTCAGGCACCCTGAATTCCCACCGGCATCGCCTACTGCCGGCACAACCTATTCAGGACGTAGCAGCGATGGAATTAAAACCGGACAGGAGCTGACCGCACGCAGGCAAGGCGAGCCAAGACCGCCAGGGCCAGGCTCCCCGGTCGCTACAACCCGTAATGCTGATGCGGTGAATGAACATTCGGCCAGTGTAGCAAACCCGCAACCCTGAAAAGTACCTTTGCATTAATGCGCGCTCCATGTAATGTGAATAAGCGTCCCACAACCGCAGGGAGACGTATGAAACTAAGCTTCAAACTACCATTTGCATTTGCCACATCACTTCTGCTGTTGTTCGCTTGAGGAATGTTCGGCATATACCAGCTCAATCGAGCGGTTGCCGGTTATGAGAATGATGTGCTGCTGCAGGTAGCGGGTCACAAAATGTGACGCGGAGATTGCCGCACACTTCGCGACTGCCATTCAAGAATGGAAGAATGTACTTTTGCGAGGTAAGGATGCAAAAGACAGGGAGAAGTACTGGGCTGCGCATCAAAAGGAAATGACAGGGGTCAGCGCGCTGATCGAACAGCTTGACAAGCTGCTTGGCGCAAGCTCTCCTGCGCACCCGCTGGTGGCACAGTTACGTTCGAAAATACCGCAAGCACAAAACAGCTACCTGGCAGCGTTCGAAGCTTACAAGGCCAGCGACAACAATTTTGTGCATGGAGATGCAGCAGCAAAGGGAAAACACCGGCAAGCTGCCTGCACCCTCGCTGAGTTGCGCGCTGTGCTATCCAAAGCCGAGCTCTCGGCCTCTGAAGCGGCAGCACTCGGCGCCAAGAGTGCAACCACCATCGTAGTCACCGTGATGCTGCTGGTTACGGTTGTATCCATAGGATGCAGCATTTTGTTATCAAGTCAAATCGTGGCTTCCCTACAGCAAGCGGTATTGTTGGCTGATCAAGTAGCCCATGGTGACCTGACCGCCGGCACCAATCCGCAGGGCGAAGATGGAGTGGCCGATTTCCTGCGTTCGCTGCATGCCATTCAAACCAGTCTGATTACCTTGGTTGCTACGGTACGTCATGGCTCAGAGGACGTGGCCAACACGAGCACTGAAATTGCGCAAGGCAACCATGACCTGTCAAGCCGCACCGAGCAACAAGCCAGCGCATTGGAAGAGACGGCATCGAGCATGGAGGAGTTGGGCTCAGCAGTAAGCCAAAGTGCCGGCAATGCGCGCCAGGCCAGTCTGCTTGCCAACAATGCCCGCACGTTGCAGTACGTGGTGGAGATGTCGTGGGACAGGTCGTAGAGACCATGAAAGGCATTAACGATGCGTCCCGCAAGATTGCCGACATCATCGGAGTTATTGACGGCATTGCGTTTCAAACCAATATTCTTGCGCTCAATGCAGCCGTTGAAGCCGTACGCGCCGGTGAGCAGAGGCGCGGTTTTGCTGTCGTGGCCTCCGAGGTACGGGCGCTGGCCGGACGCAGCGCCGATGCAGCCAAAGAAATCAAGTCGCTCATTGATGCCAGCGTCGATCGCGTCTCCCATGGCACAGCGCTGGTGGATCAAGCCGGTAGCACCATGACCGCGGTCGTCACGGCGATCAAACGTGTGTCCGATATCGTGTGCGAAATCAGCGCGGCTAGCACCGAACAAAATCTGGGCGTCGCGCAAGTGGGCAATGCGTTCACGCAAATTGACCAAGCCACCCAAAAAATGGCGCTATGTTGGAACAAATGGCCGCCACTGCCAGCGGACTCCAGGGGCAGGCAACAGACTTGGTGCAATCCGTTTCCCAATTCAAAATTAATGTCGGTAGGCAGCGTAGACTCGAATGGAAGTCCCTTGCGTAAACAGGTAACGCTTTAAGCGCGCCACTGCAAAGCAGCCAGTGAGCCGGTAAGCGCATCGGCACCAGCGATGGATATGTCTTCGCCGTGGTTGTAGCCATAGGTGACCAGCAAAACCGGGCAGCCTGCGGTTTTGGCCGCCTTGGCGTCGTTGCTGGAGTCGCCCACCATCAGCGTACGGCTGATGCTTACACCCAAGGTTTCGCAGGCCACCTGCAATGGCATGGGATCGGGCTTTTTGCGCGCGGTTGCGTCACCGCCGAGCACCAAAGCGAAATAGTCGCCCAGCCCCACTATGCCAAGCAGCGTCTTGGCATACGCCGTCGGCTTGTTAGTCACGCAGCCCAGCTTCCAGCCCAGCGCCTTGAACTGCTCCAAGCCTTGTCGAACGCCCTCGTAAACGCGCGCATGCTTGCCATTGACATCGCCGTAGTGCACCAGATAGCGTTGCAGGGCTTTGCTACGCAGGGCCAGGTCAGCGCTGCTTGCGCGCTTGGCGTCAATCAAATTGAGGAGGCTGTTGACCAGATTTTCCGAGCCCTTGCCCACCATCAACTCGACCTCTTGACGGTTGCATACATGCTGGCAATAGGGTTGCGGCATTTCGGCCAACATGCTATGCAGGGCGACGAGGAAATCTTCCAGCGTATCGACCATGGTGCCGTCCAGGTCCACCAGCACCGCATCAAAGTTGCTGCTTTGCCAAGGTAAGGTTTCGGTCCGTACTACGCTTTTGGTCATTTTGATCAGGCCGCCAGCGCCAAGCGCATGGCGTCAATTACGCTCTTGTAATCAGGCTTGCCAAAAATAGCACTGCCCGCTACAAAGGTGTCGGCACCGGCATCGGCCACCCGTCGGATGTTGTCCGTTTTGATGCCGCCGTCCACTTCAAGGCGGATGTCTTTGCCGCTGGCAGTGATGCGTCGTCGCACGTCTTCAATTTTGCGCAGTGCCGAGTCAATAAAGCTTTGTCCGCCAAAGCCGGGGTTCACGCTCATGATGAGCACGAGATCGATGTCATCGATCACCCAGTCCAGCACGTCCAGCGGTTCGGCGGGGTTAAACACCAGGCCGGCTTTGACGCCTTTGGCTTTGATGGCTTGAATGCTGCGATGCACATGGCCTGACGCATCAGGATGAAAGCTGATCAGGTCCGCGCCCGCGTCGGCAAACTGTGCGGCCAGTGTGTCGACCGGCGAAATCATCAGATGAACATCAATCGGCACCGCAACACCCGCCGCCGTTTTGGCATGGGGTTTCAAGGCACTGCAAATCATGGGGCCGAAAGTCAGATTGGGTACGTAATGGTTGTCCATCACGTCAAAATGAATCCAATCCGCGCCTGCGGCAATGACGTTTTTGACTTCGTCGCCCAGACGGGCGAAATCAGCGGAAAGGATGGACGGGGCTAGTTTGTACGTCATGGCAGGAGGGGTAAAAATTAAATTCAGCTTTCAGGATAGCATCGCGGCATGGCAAAGTACCAATTCCTGGTGGAAGTAATCCCTGAGTATCTCCATGAACAGTCCAGTCCGGACGACGGTCTTTACGTGTTCGCATACACCATCACCATTACCAATACCGGCGAAGTACCGGCACAACTGATTTCGCGCACCTGGAACGTCAATGACGCCACAGGCCACACCGAAAAGGTCAAAGGCTTGGGTGTCGTCGGCCAACAACCGCTGCTCAAACCGGGGCAGTCGTTCGAATACACCAGTGGAACGCGCTTGCGCACCCCCACAGGGACCATGCACGGAAGCTTTTTCTGTGTGGCCGAAGACGGTGAGAAGTTTGACGCGGATGTGCCGATGTTCGTGCTGGACGCGCTCAGTGGCGACCACGGCTTAGGCAATTCTCGGACGCTGCACTGACAGCGCGCAGGCACCCTGCTAAAAGCGCGTATGGCAAAAAAATCGGTAGACCTGGTCGGCTTGCTCGACACGCTGAACCCGCAGGCCGATCTGGTACAGCGGCATTTGTGGCTGATCGCATTGACGGACTGGATTCGCGGCGCGCAAGCATCGCCCCCGGACTCGAGCGCGCGCGTCGAAATGCTGCTCGACATTCTGGATGCGCGACCTGACGCCAAAGTCAATCTGCAAGCCTATTGGCAGCAACTTATTGCAGAAATTGATGCCAGCACCTTGCTGTCGGACTACGGCTTTGCCTCGCGCACTGCATTTCTGAGTGAACTGGTGCAGCGCCTCAATAGCAAATGGCTGCCCACTTCGCCCCAGACGACTGACGCTTCCGAATTGTTTGACCTGGCGATGCCCACGCCGTTGGACGCGCAGTGGGTGGCCGGCTTGACGCCTGCGACTCTGGCGCGATTGGCCGATCTGCTAAGTGTTCCGGCCATGAGTGCCACAGCCCGTATCAAGCCGGGTCTGACGCATTGGCAAGACACACTGCTGGACGCCATTACCTTTTGCACCAGCCAGATCCGCGCCACGGGTTTCTCTCCCGAAGTGCGGCTGCGCATGGATGCAGCAGCGCGCGAAAACAACCCCTTCCATTCGCTGGCCGCCAGTTGCGAGGCGGTGCACCTGGCATGGTTGAGCGGCGGCGATGTGCAGTCCGCTGCAACGCAATACAAACACCAGCTGGAGGCCTGCCGCCATGCGGTAGCCACGGTGTATGACCATCTGGATGCGCATGGCATATCGGTGGATCTGGTCTTTCGCCTGCGGCAGTTGCGCGAGCGGGTGCTGCGGGCGCGGGCGCTGCTGGACTGCCTGCTGGACGATCCGCAACACCTGCACAGTGCCAAATTACTCACCCAACTCGCCTTGCTGGGGCAGAGCCAGCGCAGTGTCAGTGCCTTGGTGAACTCCAGTTCTTCCCTATTGGCCGCCAAAGTTGCCGAGCGAAGCTCCGAGACCGGCGAGCACTACATCACCCGCAATCGCGCGGAGTACACCGCCATGATGGGCAATGCGGCGGGCGGTGGTGCGCTCACAGCGGTGACTACAGCCCTCAAATTTGCGGTGATGGCTTTGGGCCTGTCCGCTTTTTGGTACGGTTTTTGGTCGGGCATCGTGTATGCAGCCAGCTTTGTGCTGATTCAGCTGCTGCACTTCACGCTGGCCACAAAGCAGCCTGCCATGACCGCACCGGCTATGGCCGCCAAGCTCAAAGATGTGACCCATTCCGCCGCATTGGATGCTTTTGTGGACGAAGTCGCCCATCTGGTGCGCTCGCAAACCGCGTCTGTCATCGGCAATGTGACGGTGGTATTCCCGGTCACTATATTGCTTGCGTTAGGTGTGGCGCAGATTCGCGGCGCACCCATGATCAGCGAGGCCACGGCCAACTACGTGTTGCACTCGCTCAACATTCTGGGGCCGAGCGTATTGTTTGCGGCATTTACCGGCGTGTTGCTGTTTGCCAGCAGCATTCTGGCGGGGTGGGTGGAAAACTGGTTTGTGTTACACCGCCTGGATTCGGCGCTGCGCTACAACCCGCGCATTACCGACGTATTGGGCGTCGATCGGGCGGACCGCTGGGCGCATTTCTGGCGCCACAACATTTCCGGCTTTGCCGCCAACATTTCGCTCGGCTTTATGTTGGGGCTGGTGCCATCGGTGCTGGCGTTTCTGGCCATCCCGCTGGACGTGCGTCACGTCACGCTGTCTGCCGGGCAAATCGGTGCGGCTTGTGCTTCCCTTGGCTGGGATGTCGTGTACCACCACGGTTTGTGGTGGGCGGTGGCGGCTCTGCCGGTAATTGGTGTCTTCAATGTGGGGGTGAGCTTCTTTCTGGCATTCCGGGTCGCCTTGCGTGCGCACGATGTTTCGGATGTGGGACGCAACCGCATCTACGGTGCGATTTCACGGCGTTTGCGCAATGCACCTTTCAGTTTTTTGTGGCCTGCACATGGGTGAATTTGAGCTGATCCAACAATTCTTCACACGGCCGACTCCGCGCGCCGTGTTAGGCGTGGGCGACGACTGCGCGCTCTTGCAACCCGCGCCCGGTATGCAACTGGCCATATCCAGTGACATGCTGGTCAGTGGCCGGCACTTCTTCGCGGACGCCGACCCCTATGCACTGGGGCATAAGGCGCTGGCCGTCAATTTGAGCGACTTGGCCGCCTGCGGCGCCAAGCCTCTGGCCTTCACACTGGCACTCGCCCTGCCTGCAGCCGATCCCGCATGGCTGGAGCCGTTTGCAAAAGGCATGCTTGCGCTGGCAGATGCGCATGGCTGCGAGCTCATTGGGGGGGACACCACCAAAGGCCCGCTCAATATCTGCATCACCGTGTTCGGCGAGGTACCACCGCGACAGGCTTTGCTGCGCAGCGGCGCACGGGCCGGTGACGATATTTATGTGAGCGGCACCTTGGGCGATGCCCGGCTGGCCTTGCAGGCACGGCTGGAGAAACTCAATTTGGCAGACGCCACAATGAAATCCGCATGCCAGCATATGGATATGCCCACCGCGCGCCTGGAACTTGGCCTGGCACTACGCGGCATCGCGACTGCGGCGGCCGATGTCAGTGACGGTCTGCTGGGTGATCTGGGGCATATTCTGGAGAGGTCCGGCGTTGGCGCGACGATCTATACCGACATGGTGCAAGGCCTGATGCACAACGCAGAAGCGGCGTGCGCCGCTGGTCAGGATGTGCTGGCGTTTGTGCTGGCGGGCGGCGATGATTACGAACTCGTATTCACCGCGGCGCCCGAACAGCGCGCCGCCGTAGGAGCCGCTTCAAAAAATAGTAACACCATCGTCACCCGCATAGGCCACATTGATGCACTTGCTGGCACCAATACGAGCCTGAGGCTGATTGCCTCAGACGGCTCGGCGCTGCCCAATCGCTTTACATCGTTCGACCATTTTTCGACCTGAATTTCATTGCTTTCATGAACCCGCCCACCCCGAGCGATCCGCTCACGATTTATCCGCAAGACCCTGAGTGGAACCCTCCAGTCGTGCGGCCCAGCGTGCGCTTCATGATGTCCCATCCGGCGCACTGGCTTGCACTGGGCTTTGGTTCCGGCTTGTCGCGAATTGCGCCGGGCACTGCCGGCAGCCTGTGGGCATGGGCTTCGTTTTTGGTGCTGTCGCACTGGCTGGACGATGCGCGCTGGGGCGTGGTCATCGCTGTATCTTTGCCGTTGGGCTGGTGGGCCTGCACCGTTACCGCACGGCACATGGCGGTGCTGGATCCGGGCAGCATTGTGTGGGACGAAATCGCCGCCTTCTGGCTGGTGCTGTGGCTGGCCATGCCCATGGGTTTGACCGGGCAGGTCATGGCCTTTGGGCTGTTCCGCTTTTTTGATGCCGTCAAACCCGGCCCGGTGGGTTGGGCCGATGCCTTGTTTCATAACGTCGATCCCGCCTTCGACAAAACCGCCTGGGTCAAGGCCGGCTTTGGCATCATGTTCGACGACCTGGTGGCCGCCGCTTGCACGCTGATGGTGATTGCGGTGTGGAGATTTATTTAATGGCAGACACAACACGATCCGTCTGCACCGAACTGGCTTCGCTTCTGAGCGCACATGGCTGGGTGCTAGCAACGGCCGAGAGTTGTACCGGCGGGCAGATCGCAGCCGCTTGTACCGACTTGGGTGGCTCCAGCACCTGGTTTGACCGCGGCTTTGTCACCTACTCCAACGAAGCCAAGTGCGAAATGCTGGCCGTGGATGCCAACCTGATTGCGCGCCACGGCGCGGTAAGCCAGCAGGTAGCCCAGGCCTTGGCCACCGGAGCGCTGGAGCACTCCAACGCGCAGGTGTCCGTTGCAGTGACCGGCATTGCGGGCCCCACGGGCGGCAGTGACGCCAAACCGGTCGGCACGGTCTGGTTTGCCTGGGCTACCCCAGCGGGCACGCACAGCGAGTGTGTGCGCTTTGCGGGTGACCGCGCCGCTGTGCGCAATGCAGCCACTTTGCACGCCCTCACGGTGTTGCGCGATCGCATTCAAAATATCACTGCATGATCGGCACGCTGATTAAGGGCTTTGCCACCGGCGCGGCCTTGATTATTGCCATCGGTTCACAAAATGCCTTCATCCTGCGTCAGGGTCTACGTCGTGAACATGTGTTGCCGCTGGTTACGTTTTGCGCTCTTTCTGATGCAGCGCTGATCTTTGCCGGAATCGGCGGCGCGGGCGCGTTGATTCGCGGCAACGCGCTGCTGCTAGACATTACCCGTTATGGCGGCGCCTTATTTCTGGGCAGCTACGGCGTACTGGCTGCACGCCGCGCTTGGAGCGGTTGCCACATGAAATTGCATGCGCAAACCGGAACGAGCCTCCAGGCGGCGCTGGCTGCATGTTTTGCTTTTACCTTGCTCAATCCGCATGTGTACCTGGACACCGTGGTGCTGGTGGGTTCGGTTGCCAATCAGCAGGGCGAGGACGCGCGCTGGTGGTTCGGCGCCGGTGCCGCGCTAGCCAGCATCGTATGGTTTTCCGCACTGGGTTACGGTGCGCGACTACTTGCACCTTGGTTCGAAAAAGACATCGCCTGGCGCGTGCTGGATAGCCTGATTGCCGTGGTGGTGATGTTGCTGGCGGGCAGTTTGTTATTGGCTTGATGTCGCTCAGGCCGAACGCGCCATTAGCGTCGCCAATTCGGCTGCTGATTTCACACCCAGTTTGGCATACACGCGTGCGCGGTAGACCTCCACGGTACGCATAGACACATGCATTTCGTCCGCAATGATTTTGTTGAGTTTGCCGGCGGCCACGCGTTGCATTACATCCTGTTCGCGCTGTGTTAACCCGGCCAGCAGAGCACCACGGGTATCGCCTTCCTGCAAGTGCGCCTGTTGTTGCGCGTCCGCCTTTAAAGCGTCGCGCACACGCTCCACCAGCGCGGTGTCACCAAAGGGTTTTTCCACAAAGTCGAACGCGCCTTTTTTCAAAGCGTCTACGGCCATGCGAATGTCTCCATGGCCGGTTAAAAAGATTACCGGCACGGTCACCTTTTGCGCTACCAGTTCGTCATGCACCTGCAGGCCCGAGAGCGGCTCCATGCGCACATCCAGCAGGATGCAACCGCGCAATGCGGGACCCTGCGCGATGCGCGCGAGCAAGGCGGGCCCGCCATCATAGCTACAGACCTGCAAGCCGTGCGAGGCCAGCAGGAACTCCAGCGCTGCGCGCACCGGTGCTTCGTCGTCCACCAGATGAACGATGGTCTGTGTACTTTGAGCGGCGCTCACAACATAGCCTCCAAGCTGGCGCGGGCGTCTTCGGCGGCCAGACTGTCTTCCTGCAACTGCGCATCAAATACTGGCAGAGTGAATGAAAAACGTGCCCCTCCCAAATTGCTTTCACCGGCGTCCATGCCGCCGTGATGCACTTCGATCACCGAGCGGCAAATGGCCAGCCCCATGCCCATGCCATCGGCTTTGGTAGAGTAAAACGGCGCACTCAATTGCTCGACCGCGCGGCCGTTCAGCCCCGGGCCGTTGTCTTCCACATCCATGCGCACAAACCGCTCGCTGCTGCGCGAGGCAGTGATGCGGATGGTGCCGCCAACCGATTCTTCCGGCGCGTGGCCCTGGCCGTGCGACATGGCGTCTGCCGCATTGCGGATCAGGTTAATCAATACCTGCTCCATCAAAATGGGATCGGCACACACCATTGGCAAATGGGCAGGCTCGGCCCACTGCACTTGAATGTGTTGCTTGCTCAAGTCGCGTTGCACCAGCTCCACGGCGCGCCTGGCGATTAGCATCAGGTCGCTGGACTCGCGCTGCGGTGCCCGGCGGGTCAGGAATTCGCGGATGCGTTTCACAATTTTCCCAGCCTCCGCCGCCTGATCCCCCTGCTGCTTCAGCGCGTTGATCACAGCCTGATTACCATAGCCCGCGTCAGTCAACATGCGCTGCATGCCCATGTTGTAGCCCATGATGGCAGTGAGCGGCTGGTTAAGTTGGTGTGCCAGCGCCGAGGCCACTTCGCCCAGTGTGGTCAGGCGGGACTGATAGGCCATGGCCTCGGCCTGATGGCGTTCGCGTTCTTCGAGTTGCTTGCGTGCGGTGATGTCAATGATGGAGCCCATCCATCCAGTTTGCTGACCGTAGGCATCAATCAAGGGTGACTCAAATACCATCACGTTGAGCCGGCGCCCGTCCTGGTGACACCACAGCGCTTCATACCCCTCGCGCGGCGCATTGCCTGCCAGATTGCGCTGGTTGCGCAGCATGACTTCATCGATGGCATCTGGCGGCCAGTACGGCATGGGGGGCATCAATCCGATCAACCGTTCGGGCGGCAGGCCCACCATATCGCAGAACGTGCGGTTCACATAGAGAATGCGCCCTTGCGCATCCCGCGCGCGCAGACCCACCAGCGCCGAGTCTTCCATAGCCTGACGCCAGGCCGCCTCAGTGCGCCATGCGCCTTCGGCCCGCGAAATCTGGCGCACCTGCCGGCGAAGAAGCGTAGTGGCTACCAGCATCAGCAGCAAGAAGCCGCAAATCAACACAATGGGCAGCGTGCGCCAGAAGGGCTTGGGTGTCTCGCGCAGTGTGAGTTCCAGATAAGCGCCCGGCATATTGCCACCCACCACCACCTTGTAGCTCTCGCGCCCGACGGAATCCAAACGTAAAGGTGTCTCATCCAAGGAGGCGATGATCTGCTCGGACGAGTCGACCAGCTGTAAATCGTACTTGCGCGTAAGCCACCACGGAATTCCTTTTCGCAGGAGCAAAGTGGGCGAATAGCGGACCACCAGCTTATCGTCGCCGACGTTGATCGTTAGATGCGAAGACAAGCCCGGTCCGTCGGCGATGTCGCCCACTTGCAGGCTGGCCAAGGGCATTTGGTCGGGTACGTGGGCAATGATGCGATTGTTGGAATCCAGCCACGTGACGCTGAGCCAGAGGCGGCGCAAGCCATCCGTCACGTCAATATTGCTGCCCAGCGCCGACCGCGTTCTGGGCATTTTTTTTAGACTGCGCCCCAGATCTTCCAGATGCGCATACTCAATGTCCAGCCGGGCGCGCAGTTGCGCTTCGCTACTGAGTGCATCGGTAATCAAGGTGGCGCGACGCTCCTCGCGGTCAAAGCGGTCAGCACTGTATGCCCACGCCAGCACCCCCACCACAAACACCACCGAAGCCAACAGGGGCAGCAGCCACAAACTGCGCCGTGCACGGCCCATCGCAGGTGCACTTGCAATGTTTGCAGAAATGATTTGTGTGGCCAACATGATCGCAGTCTAGCTTTCAGGGTGATGAATATGCGCCTTTATCGCCGAAAATTTAAGGGTTAACCCTTGCCAAAAGGGGATCGCAGGCGAGAAATGTGGAAATCCACACTAGGCGATTGGTGCCCACGCAAAGCACACTGCGCCATCTATTTTCTAACCGGAGACTTTGAATGAAACTGCTAGCCCGCCGTACCCTAATTCAGGCCGCTGTTGCCGCCGCTGCCGCCTTGACCGTTGCCGGTGCTTTTGCACAGGCGCCCATCGTGATCAAGTTCAGCCATGTGGTGGCACCGGACACACCCAAGGGCAAAGGCGCACTGCGCTTCAAAGAGCTGGCCGAACAACGCACCAACGGTCGTGTGAAGGTTGAGATCTATCCCAACAGCCAGTTGTACAAAGACAAAGAAGAAATGGAAGCGTTGCAACTGGGCTCCGTGCAAATGCTGGCACCGTCTCTGGCCAAGTTCGGCCCCTTGGGCGTCAAAGAATTTGAAGTGTTTGACCTGCCGTTCCTGTTCAAAGACGACGCAGCTTTCCGGGGCATCACCGAAGGACCCTTGGGTGCCGACCTGTTCAAAAAGTTAGAACCCAAGGGAATCAAGGGACTGGCTTATTGGGACAACGGCTTCCATCAGATGAGTGCCAACAAGCCACTGCACAAAGTGGAGGACTTTAAAGGTCTGAAGATGCGCATTCAAAGCTCCAAAGTACTGGATGCAGAAATGCGTGCTTTAGGCGCAATCCCACAGGTGATGGCGTTTAGCGAGTTGTACCAGGCCCTGCAAAGCGGTGTGGTCGATGGCACCGAAGGTGTGGCATCCAATTTTTACACCCAAAAAACCTATGAAGTGCAAAAGCACATGACCATCTCCAACCATGGTCACCTGGCGTATGCGGTGATCGTAAACAAGAAGTTCTGGGACGGCCTGCCGGCTGACATTCGTACCGCACTAGAGGCGTCCATCAAAGACTCAACCACCTATGCCAATGCGATTGCTGCGACAGAAAATGCCCAGGCGCTGGACAAAATCAAAGCCAGCGGCAAGGTCACGGTGTACCCGCTGACGCCGGCGGAAACCACCGAATGGAAAAAGGCTTTGATGCCGGTGCACCATGACATGGAATCGCGTGTCGGCAAGGCCACCATAGAGGCAGCTTACAAGGCCACCGGCTTTACTGCGCCCAAGTAATCGATCGGCCTCGCAACTGGAGACCCCATGTTTAATCGAATACTCAACCACCTGGAGGAATGGCTTATCACCTTCCTCATCGGTGCGGCCACTTTGGTTATTTTTGCTGCAGTACTGCACCGCTTTCTATCCGGTGTTCCCTACATTCAAGACTATGCGATTCGCATGGATGTGAGCTGGGCACAGGAGCTTTGCATCTATATGTTTGTCTGGATGGCCAAGTTCGGCGCAGCCTACGGCGTGCGCAACGGCACCCACGTGGGTGTGGACGTTGTGATTCGCAAGCTCAAGCCTGAACATGCGAAGTGGCTGGTGTTGTTCGGCTTGCTCGCCGGCGCCCTGTTTACCGGAACCGTGGGTACGCTTGGTGCCCGCTTTGTCTGGGAAAACGGCTTTCACTACGCGTTCTTCCATGGCATGGGCTGGGATGTGGGCGATGTCCCCGAAGGCCCTACTTCACCGGATTTGGAATTGCCCACGTGGATCGCCTATTCGTGCGTTCCCCTGGGTTCTTACCTGATGAGTTTCCGGTTTCTGCAAGTGGCCTACGGTTTCCTGAAAACCGGTGAAGTGCCGCACGCCAGCCACCATGTGGCCGGTGTGGATGACGATGCCTTGGACGAAGTCGCTGCGGCGCCTACCGGAGGAACTGCGAAATGAACACTCTCATCATTTTCACGCTGCTGGTTGCGCTGATGCTGACCGGCATGCCGATCTCAATCTCGTTAGGTTTGACCGTGTTGACGTTCCTGTTCACGCTCACCGATGTGCCGATTGAGTCGGTGGCGCTCAAGCTGTTTACCGGTATTGAAAAGTTCGAAATCATGGCGATTCCGTTCTTCATTCTGGCGGGCAACTTCCTGACCCATGGTGGGGTGGCGAAGCGCATGATTAATTTCTGCACCTCTATGATCGGCCATTGGTATGGCGGCATGGGCCTAGCCGGCGTGTTGGCTTGCGCATTGTTTGCCGCCATTTCTGGTTCATCCGTGGCAACGGTCGTCGCCGTAGGCTCCATCATGTTGCCGGCCATGGTCAAACAAGGCTATCCCAAGCAGTTCGGTGCCGGTGTGATTACCACCTCGGGCGCTTTAGGCATTCTGTTTCCGCCATCTATCAATCTGGTGATGTACTCCATCGCGACGGCGGGTATGAATGGCGTGGGGCCTAATGGTGAGCCCGTGGGCTCTGCCTCGGTCGGACAGCTGTTCATTGCCGGTATCGTCCCGGGCTTGTGCCTGTCATTCCTGCTGGGTCTGACCACTTGGTGGCGCGCCAAGAAGTTCGACTATCCACGCATGCGCAAAGCAACGTGGGCTGAACGTTACAAGGCTTTTCGCGAGAGCATGTGGGGTCTGCTGCTGATCGTGGTCGTGATCGGCGGCATTTACAGCGGCAAGTTCACACCGACGGAAGCGGCTGCCATGGCGGCGGTGTATGCGTTCTTTATCTCCGTGTTTGTCTACAAGGATCTCAAGCTCAAAGACGTACCCAAGTCCCTTCTTGGCGCTGCTGCAATGAGTTCGATGCTGCTCTACATTGTGACCAACGCCGTGTTGTTCTCCTTCCTGATGACGTCGGAACAAATCCCGCAAAGTATGGCCGCGTGGATGACCAGTCAGGGCTTCGGACTGGTGGCATTCTTGTTGTTGGTGAACTTCATTTTGCTGGCAGCCGGCAACTTTATGGACCCCGCCGCGATTGTGCTGATCATGGCCCCCATTCTGTTTCCGGTGGCGGTCAAGATGGGTGTACACCCGGTGCACTTCGGTATTCTGATGGCTGTGAACATGGAAGTGGGTCTGTGCCATCCTCCGGTTGGATTGAACCTGTATGTGTCGTCGGGCATTACCAAGATGGGAATTACGGAATTGACCATTGCGGTCTGGCCCTGGTTGCTGACCATGATCGGCTTCCTGTTGGTCATTACTTTCTGGCCGGGACTTACACTGTGGTTCCCGCACCTGATGGGCATGGTGAACTAAAGGCCTTTGCATCGCAAAGGCAAGGCTCCGCACCCCATAGGTGTGGAGCCTTTTTTCATTCTTCAGGGGAGCGCCCGCATGCATTGGTTTGACAACTTTGACAACCGTGGCTTTGACTTTCAGGATGCCAATGGAGAGGCGGTGCATATTCATGCCCGTGTATCACGCGGCTTGCCGGATGGGCGCCCCGCATTGCTATTGCTGCACGGCTTTCCGCAAAGCCACGTGTTGTGGAACAGAGTGGCAGAGCAGTTGCAGCAGGACTATTTTCTGGTGATGCCCGACCTGCGCGGCTATGGCGACTCGTCCAAAGCGCCGGGGTTGAGCGACCACAGCAATTACAGCAAGCGCAGCATGGCTACCGATATGGTGACGGTCATGGACGCGCTGGGAATTGATCGGTTTTTCTTGTGCGGTCACGACCGTGGCGGACGGGTGTCGCACCGCTTGGCGCTCGACCATGCCGCGCGAGTGCGGCGCCTATGCGTGATTGACATTGCGCCCACGCTGGACATGTATGCCGGGACCAACTTTGAATTTGCGCGTGCGTACTACCACTGGTTCCATTTGATTCAGCCGTCACCAGTGCCGGAGAACATGATCAGCGGTAACCCAGTGCAGTACCTACATGCCAAGCTGGGCGGATGGGGTTCTGCAGGTACCCGCTTTTTTGAAGAAGCCGCCATGGCCGAGTACGAGCGCTGCTTTTGCAAACCCGGCACCATCCACAGCATGTGTGAAGACTACCGGGCCAGCGCGGGCATTGACCTGGAGCACGACCGTGAAAGCCGCGCCAAGGGTGAAATGCTGGCCTGCGACATGATGGTGCTCTGGGGCCAGCGCGGCGTGGTGCACCGCCTATTTGATCCATTAACCCTGTGGCAGGCGCAGTGCGCGGGTCAGGTGAGCGGTGAAGCGCTACCTTCGGGGCATTACATTCCCGAAGAACTGTCCGACGAGACGGTGCGGCAGTTGCGCGCGTTCTTTACAAGCTAGTTTCCGCGGGCGAGACCGGACGGCATGTACCCGACGACATAAATCGGGCAGTGTGCTCCAGTCGATCAGGCGCCGTGACATTTCTTGAACTTTTTGCCACTGCCGCAATGGCACAAATCGTTGCGGCCCGGAGTGGCTTCTTTTTGAACCGTGGTGACGCGCGGGCCGAACTGTTGCCACATCTCCCGCAGGTCGTACACCGCCCACACCGCATCGGCAAATTCGTTGAAGCGCTTCTCGCTCACGCTGGGCGCACCGTTTTCCTCAAACACGGCAAGCGTAGGTTCGTCGGTGTCGTCCTCCGTTAAAGCCACGATGCTCTGAAGTGCGCCATCTAGCAGTTTTTGTGCCTCCTTGTCACGCGGGGCCGCCCATTCTTCAGGCCAACTCTCTACCGCATACATAAATCCCACGGCCCACACTTGCGCAAACGAGGGTAGGTCTTCGCCCACCATCTCGGCACGCTCAGCCTCCGGCAATGCGGCTACGGCACCGCGCACGTCCATGACCTCAGGGTGGTAGGCGCGTTCGTCATCCAGACTTTTGACATCCGCCGCCAGTCCACTCACCACCTCAGCCCAGCGGCGATGCCACAGTGCCATGAATTGCGCCCGCTGATCACTGGATACAAAGGGCGCGCAGGACTCTGCACCAACCGCATCGCCGGTATCGAGCAACACGCCCAGGTACTCCTGCGCTTCGATGGGACGGCGGCAGGTGATCAGTGCGGCCATAAAGCCTTCGCAAAACTCCCATTGCGGCGTCTCCTCGAATCGGCCGCGCACGTCGTCAAGGATGGTGTCTATGGCGTCAAAGTCTTCGGGACCTAGGGTTTCTGTGGAGGTGGACATAGCAGTATTTGTTGGTTTGGTCTGTTGAAATGCAATGGATGGCTGGTATTGTCGCGCTCAAGGAGAAAGAAGATGTTTCCGTACCTCGACAAAATCTATCCCATTCGCTTCACCGTCTATTACGTTTGCTGGCTGGGCTTACTGCTCAGCATATTCAGTTTGCTGGTTTTCCAGCAGGGGTTGACGGCGTTTATGTTGATGGCTTCTCTGGTGGCGCTGGGGGTATATGACCGGCGTCAGATGAAGCGATCCATCTTGCGCAACTACCCGATCATCGGGCATTTGCGCTTTGCGCTGGAATTTATCCGCCCGGAAATCCGACAGTATTTCATTGAGAGCGACAACGAGGCCACGCCTTTCTCGCGCGCACAACGCTCTCTGGTGTACCAGCGCGCAAAAGGTGACCCGGACAAGCGTCCCTTTGGAACGCAGATGGATGTTCACGCGGAAGGCTATGAGTGGATGAACCATTCTGTCTCTCCCTCCAAAGTGGTTTCACACGATTTTCGGGTGACCATCGGCGCTGGCCGGGCGCAGCCTTATGAATGCAGTGTGTTTAACATCTCGGCCATGAGTTTCGGTGCACTCAGTGCCAATGCCATTCTGGCACTCAACGCAGGTGCTAAGCGCGGCGGCTTTGCGCACGACACTGGTGAGGGCAGTATCTCGGTGCACCACCGTGTGCATGGTGGGGATTTGATTTGGGAAGTGGCCTCCGGCTACTTCGGCTGCCGCAACGATGACGGCACCTTCAACGCAGAAAAATTTGCCACCAACGCCTGCGACCCGCAGGTCAAGATGATTGAGGTCAAGCTCAGCCAAGGTGCGAAACCCGGGCATGGCGGCATGCTTCCCGGCCCTAAGGTTACACCCGAGATTGCGGCGGCGCGCGGCATCCCGGTGGGGAAGGACTGTGTGTCCCCGGCTTCGCACAGCGCTTTTTCTACGCCGGTAGAGATGATGCAGTTCATTGAAAAACTGCGTACGCTTTCCGGTGGCAAACCCACGGGCTTCAAGCTCTGCATAGGCCACCCGTGGGAGTGGTTTGCCATGGTGAAGGCCATGCTGGCGACCGGCATCACACCCGACTTTATCGTGGTGGACGGTGCCGAGGGCGGTACCGGTGCCGCGCCGGTGGAGTTCACCGACCACGTAGGCTCGCCGCTCCAGGAAGGTTTGCTATTGGTGCACAACACGCTGCGCGGCGTAGGTCTGCGCGACCGGATCAAAATCGGCGCCGCCGGCAAAGTGGTTAGCGCATTTGATATCGCCCGCCTGATGGCCCTGGGCGCGGACTGGTGCAATAGCGCGCGCGGCTTTATGTTCGCCTTGGGCTGCATCCAGGCCCAGACCTGCCACACCGGCCATTGCCCGACCGGCGTAACTACTCAGGACCCCAAACGCCAGCAGTCGCTGGTCGTGCCCGACAAAGCCACCCGCGTGTACAACTTTCATCAAGAAACTTTGCATGCCTTGCAGGAGCTAGTACAGGCTGCCGGTATTGACCACCCCAACCAGATTACCGCACACCACATCGTGCGCCGCTCGACTGACCAAAAGGTCCGTTCGCTTGCGCAATTGATACTGACCCAGCTACCAGACAGGGCGCTATTGGAAAGCGACTTGCACGCCCTGCCGGTAATCTACCGCCAGACCTGGCCACGTGCGGTGGCCGAGAGCTTCATGTTGCAAAACGACGACCGGCGCACCATCACGGTTTGAGAGGTTCGCGCTAAACCGCTTTTTGCGTGTTTGCGCCAAGTGCCTGTAATCGGCGTGCCATGCATAGCACGGCTTTGTCTTTGCTCAGCAGCAGCGCTTGGTGCGCAACTGCGAGGTCGATGAACTTCTGGTCGTCCGCATCTTTGCAGGTCACACTCGCCTTGGGCGCAATCTCGACCAGTTGCACGTAGTCGTCAAAACGCTGCAGCACCGTCGCTGCGGTGATACGGTAGAACGCCAACCGGGGCATGATTTGCGGATAGGCCAGCACGCGTTCCAGTTCATTGCGCATTGCTGATGTCGCAATCCATTGCAAAGCCTTACCGTCCAATCGTTCCTGCAGGGTCATGCTTGCGGGGTCGCTGAATACAAAAAGGTCCAGGACAATGTTGGTGTCCACTACCACGAACGAACGCGCGGTGGCGCTTGCGGCTGAAACGGGCATAACGTTCAGGCCTGTGGCGGAGTCGCTTTGTCTTTGTCCATCTTGCCGGCCACCATATCAAAGCGGAACAACCGACATTCGATGGGGCCGTTCCACATCGGGACGCGGCGCGATTCTTTGAGGCACATCTTGCCCGGTAGCTTCAAGTCGGGCGTGAGCATCCAGGCACTCCAGCCGGAAAAGTTCTTCTTCCAATGGCTGGCCAGTTGGGTGAAGAATTCACCACCGTCTTCGGTGTGGGCCAATTCACGCGCACCAAAGCGCGCTGCGCCTGCCACACCGCCTACTTCAATCCGTTCGCCATAGGGTGGGTTGAGCACCATCACACCGCCGCCGGTCAGGCTGACGTCAATTGGTGGCATACGTTGCAAGGCGTCGCCGCCACGGAACTCAATCACATCGGCCACACCGGCGCGCTCGGCATTACGCTTCGCAAAGTCCACCATACGGTGAGACACGTCACTGCCATAAATCAGCGCGGCCTGGCCCGGCGCGGGCTTCACTACTGCCTGCAAAGCTTCTTCTTTAATGGCGGCCCATACATGGGGCTGGAAGGGCACATATTTCTCAAACGCAAAGTGCCTCAACGACCCCGCAGGAATATTGCAAGCGATTTGCGCGGCCTCGATCGCAATGGTGCCGCTGCCGCAACAAGGGTCATACAGCGGCAGCAAATCGTCGGTACCGGCGGCCCATCCACTGGCCGCGATCATGGCCGCTGCCAGCGTTTCTTTGAGTGGAGCATCACCCTTGTCTTCCCGCCAGCCGCGTTTGAACAAAGGTTCACCCGAGGTGTCGATATACAGCGAGCAGCTGTCGGTCGTCAGGTGGGCATAGATGCGCACGTCCGGCCACTGGGTATTGACATCGGGGCGCACACCATTGGCCTTGTCGCGGAAACGGTCGCACACCGCGTCCTTGATTTTGAGGGCCGCAAAGTTGAGCGAATTCAAGGGGCTGTGCTGCGCGGTGATTTCCACCTTGATGCTTTGGCGCGGTGTAAACCAAACTTCCCACGCCACATCGGAGGCCGCGCGATACAGGTCTTGCTCACTACGGTATTCGGTGTACGACAGTTGCACCAACACCCGCTGCGCCAGACGGCAATGCAGGTTGAGCTGCAAGACTGCGCGCCAGGAACCGTTCACCATGACACCACCGCGTTGTTTGTACACCGCCTTCGGTGGCAGGCCAGTGATGGCGAAAACTTCGGACACCAGAAGTTCTTCAACCCCGGCAGCGCAAGGGAGAAATAGATGGAGTTGGTTCATAGCGCTTTTCTCAATGAGGCAGGGGCAATCTTCAAGCCCTCGCGGTATTTGGCGACGGTGCGGCGTGCGCACTCGATGCCCTGCTCTTTGAGCATTTCAGAAATCTGGTTGTCAGAGAGCGGCTTCTTGGCACTCTCGGCAATGATGAATTGTTTAATCAGCGCGCGCACCGCAGTGCTGGACGCATTGCCGCCGGACTCCGTACCCAGACCGGAGCCGAAGAAGTATTTCAACTCAAAGGTACCAAACGGTGTAGCCATATATTTGGCGGTGGTGACGCGGCTGATTGTGGACTCGTGCAGCCCCAACTCGTCGGCAATTTCGCGCAACACCAAGGGGCGCATGGCCAGCGCGCCGTGAATAAAAAAGCTCTTTTGTCGCTCCACAATCGCTGTGCTGACACGCAGAATCGTGTCAAAACGCTGCTGAATATTTTTGATAAACCAGCGCGCCTCCTGCAAGCGCTGCTGTAAGGCGGCGTGATTGGCCGCGTCCTTACCGCCCCGGTGATTGCGCAGCACATTGGCGTAAATGTCATGTACTTTCAGGCGCGGCATGACGTCCGGATTGAGCATCACACGAAACTTGGGCTGCGCGGTTTTCTGGGTATTGGACAGCGGCACCACCAGCACGTCGGGAACCACAATATTGCGTTCCACATCGGCAAACTTGCGTCCGGGCTTGGGCTCCAGACGCGCGATGCGGGCGATGGCCAGGCGCACCAGTTCGTCACTGCCTACGCCCAGTTGCACCAGCCGCTTGATGTCACGGCGTGCCAGTAATTCCATCGGTTGGGCGCATATTCTCAGGGCGACCTGCATCACCTCGTACGCATCGCTGTTTTGCGCAAGACCTTTGAGAATGGCGGCAATCTGCAAGCGCAGGCATTCACCCAGGTTGCGCGCACCGACACCCACCGGCTCCAGACTTTGCAACAAGCCCAGCGCGACGGTGAAGTGGTGCACCAGGTCTTGAAATGCCTCTTCATCGTCGGTATGCAGGGTAAGCGCAAGCGTTTCTAAGGTGTCTTCCAGATAACCGTCGTCGTTCAATGACTCAATCAAAAAGCGTAAGGCCGCGCTTCCGGACTGGCTCAGACGCAAGCCCAGCGCCTGCCGGTGCAGGAAGGCCTGCAAGCTTTCATGGGTGCGGGCCAGTTCGGTAGCGTCTTTGTCGTCGTCCCCATTGAGGTTGTTGCTGCGCGCTTTGGCGTCTGCGCCCCATTCGCTGTCATCAGGCGTCATATCGTGGGAGCCATCGCCCTCCCAATCGGGCGCATCATCTGCGCTCAGGGGCGTGGCATCGCCATCAGTATCGGCGGTACTTGTGCTGGCAGTGGTGCTTGAAAAATCACTGCTACCTGCGGCAAATTCAAATTCGCTATCGCCGCTACTGACCGGTGTGTCACTTTGTTCCAGACCAAAGTCTTCGCGCTCGGCGCGGTCTTCACTCATTTCCAAAAAAGGATTTTCGTCCAGCATTTGCTCGACTTCCTGGCTCAGTTCCAGCGTAGAAAGTTGCAGCAACCGGATGGACTGCTGCAACTGCGGCGTGAGCGCGAGATGCTGCGAGGCGCGTAAGGACAGGCCTTGTTTCATAAACAGCCAGGCTACATCTTGAAATGTTCGCCCAAGTACACACGGCGTACCTCGGCGTTGTTCACGATCTCGGTCGGCGTGCCTTGAGCCAGCACACGGCCTTCGCTAATGATGTACGCATGGTCACAAATACCCAGCGTCTCGCGCACGTTGTGGTCAGTTATCAATACACCGATGCCACGTGCTTTCAGGAAATTGATGATGCGCTGGATTTCAATCACCGCAATCGGATCGATACCGGCAAACGGCTCATCCAGCAAGATGAAGCGGGGATTGGTGGCCAGCGCGCGCGCAATCTCAACGCGGCGGCGCTCACCGCCGGACAGAGCCAACGCTGGTGACTCGCGCAAATGTTCCACCCGCAAGTCCTGCAACAGCGCCGTGAGACGCGATTCAATCTCTGCACTGTGCAGCGGTTCGCCCTTATCGTCGCGCTGCAGTTCCAGCACGGCACGCACATTGTCTTCCACGTTGAGCTTGCGAAAGATGGACGCCTCTTGCGGCAGATAGCCAAGCCCCAGGCGCGCGCGCCGGTGAATCGGCATGTGCTCCACGTGCTTGCCGTCGATAGTGATGGTGCCGGCACTGGCACGCACCAGCCCCACCAGCATATAAAAGGAGGTGGTCTTGCCGGCACCGTTGGGTCCGAGCAGGCCGACGACCTCACCGGTGCGAACGGCCAACGACACATCTTTGACGACTTGGCGCTTGCCATACGATTTTTGCAGGTGCCTGGCTTCAAGACTCCCTGCGCCAAGCGCGTTGTCGGATGGTGTTGTGGCCGTCACTTAGCCGCCCCCGCCGCGGCATCGGGTTTGGGCGTCAGCATGGCGCGTACACGGCCACCGGTGGTTGCGCTGGCTTGGCCCTTGTTGGTGTTGCCGTCCACACTGAACATGTCGGTCAGGTTTTCGTAAACGATGACGGCACCTGTTACCTCGTCCCCGAGTGCCGTGCCACGGTACCGGCGCAGTTGCGCCTTTTTGGTGAAGGTAACGTTGTCGGCTTTGCCATCGTAGTAAATGGTTTCGCCTTCACCTTCAATAAATTCGTCCACCGCTTCGCGCTTTTGCCGGAAAAATGCCAGCTTGTCCACAGTGCCGGTCACCAGGCCGTACTGGTATCCATCGGGGTCTTGTCGCACCTCAATCTGGGCACCGCGAATGACGATGGTCCCCTTGGTTAAAACCACCCGGCCGGTAAATATACTGACTTGCTTGAGGTCGTCATAACGCAAACTGTCGGACTCAATATTCATCGGCTTATTGCGGTCAGCTTTTTCAGCATGGGCTGTCAATGCCACGCTGGCCAAGGCGGCCAGGAGCGTCAGAGTGAGAGTCTTGTATTTCATAAAGGCACGAAACTTGCTAAAGTTAGCTTGGCCCATTGTAGCCAGCACTTGGCACGCTTTGTGCCTCTGCGCGAGGCGTTTTGACAAAATCCGGGCGAGCAGCCCGAATTGTTTAGCCCATAGAGTTGATTTTGGCAATCAAATCCTGCAACACCTGCGGGGCGGCGTCGTTATCAATCTGGCAAGTACCGGCATTTTCATGTCCGCCACCGCCATAGGCCAGCATTAAGGCGCCGATGTTGACCGGCGAAGTCCGGTTCGTAATCGACTTGCCAACGGCAAAAACCGTGTTTTGCTTTTGCACGCCCCACAGCACGTGAATAGAGATATTCGTGGCCGGGAACAGCGCATAGATCATGAAGCGGTTGACCGCATAAATCGTGTCTTCCTGGCGCAAGTCCAGCACTGCCACGTTGTGGTGCACCGTCGTACAAAACTGCAGTTGTTGCTTCGCCTTGGTGGCATGGTCAAAGTACAGCTCAACGCGCTCCACCACATCGGGCAACTTAAGAATGTCCTCAATCCCGTGAGTGCGGCAATAGTCGATCAGGTCCATCATCAACTGGTAGTTACTGACGCGAAAGTCCCGGAATCGCCCCAGACCGGTGCGCGAATCCATCAAGTAGTTCAGGAGAACCCAACCTTCTGGATCCAGGATTTCTTCACGCGAGAACTGTGCGGAGTCGCCCTTGTCGACCGCTTCCATCATCGTGTTAAAGCGGTCACCGAATTTGCCGATTCCGCCGTAGTGGTCAAACACCACCCGCGCAGCGGATGGCGCGTCAGGGTGAATGATGTGGTTGAACTTAACTTCGTTGCGGATGGTTTCCGAGGCGTGGTGGTCAAACGACAAGTGCACACCTGGCACATAGGGCAAATTAGTGGTGATGTCGTTCTCAGTTACCTCTACCTTACCATCCTGCATGTCCTTGGGATGGACAAATTTGATGTCGTTAATCAGGTCCAGCTCTTTGAGCAACACGGCACATACCAGGCCGTCAAAATCGCTGCGGGTGATGAGTCTGTACTTGGTGTCCGACATTGCAGGCGCTCCACTAGTGAATTGGGTGAGGTCATTCTAGACCGGACTCAAGTGCTATGTCACCGCCTATTTGCCTGTACGAATACCGATAACCAAAGCCTCGACTACCTGCAATGCGCGTTCCATATTTTTGGTCAGCGAGCCATCGGTGTAATAGCGCCCAGCTACGCCGAGCGCGGGCACGCCTTCCACCTTGTAGATGTTTTGCAATTGCGTACCTTTGGTGGCCTTGGAGGCCACGCTAAAGGAGTCATATTGCTCCATGAACTTGGCACGGTTTACGCCCTGTGCCGCGACCCAGTCGCCAATGGCATCGCCGCGCACCAGCTGTTGCTTTTCGACGTGGATGGCTGCAAATACTTTGGCGTGCAGCTTTTCAATCAAGCCCATGGCATCGAGCGCATAGAACAATCGCTGCTGCGGCACAAAATCATCGCGAAACGCAACGGGAACACGCCGGAAGGCCACGTCTTTGGGAAGCTTTTTGATCCACGCGGCCAACATGGGTTCAAACGCATTGCAGTGCGGGCAGCTGTACCAGAAAAATTCGACGACTTCAATCTTGCCTGCCGGCGCCTCAACGGGCGCGCGTGGATCAACCGGCAGGTAATCGGTACCGGCTTCAATTTTCTGGGCATATGCAGGAGCACTCCACATAGCCGTGCCAGCACTGGCAACCGTTGCCGCGGCAGTTACGGCCCGGGTAAATTCACGACGTTTCATAGCAACCTATTCCTTTAGAAAATCAGCGCTGTACGCGCACCAATGCAGTTTCCAGTCCGGCCTTATCCAGCTTTTCTTTGCTGCGTTCGCCGTCTTCCTTCTTGTCAAAAGGGCCTACACGTACACGGTACACAGTACGGCCCGATTGCTCGCGCTCAGAAATTTTGGTCTCGATTCCACTCAAGGAAAGCTTGGCACGTTGGCTTTCCGCATCGTCCATAGTGCGGTACGCGCCGACCTGCACAAAGTACACAAAAGGTTCATCGCCGGTTCCGGCTTTGGCTTTGGCCAAATCCCCCAGCGGATCGGCAGACACCGCAGGTTTGGCCTCAGCCTTTTTATCTTCAGGTTTTTTATCTTCGGGCTTTTTGTCAGGCGCCGCGGCGGACTTGGAAGTTGCCGCTGGCGGAGCCGGCGCTACTGCGGGGCTGCTGTCAGCCGGCGCCGAATTTGCGGATGCCGGGTCTGATGCGGGCTTTGCCGGATTTTTGCCATACAGCGGTGCATTAGGGTCCCAGTTTTTGTTCTTCTTGGCCTCGGCCTCGTCCTGGTCGGCATTGCGTGTCTGGCCCTTATTCATAAACGGTACCGGAACTTTGGTGACGTAAACCGCCACCACCAAAGCGCTGGCGAGCCCGACAATCACTCCAACTATGAACCCGACAAAGGTTCCTCCGCGCTGATGCTTCATGCGTTGTATCCGTGTGGTTAATTACATTTTCTGCGGGGCGCTTACGCCCAGCACCGCCAGGCCATTGTGCAATACCTGCGCCGTGGCCGCCACCAGCGCCAATCGCGCGTGTTTAACGGCTTCATCGTCTACCAAAATGCGCTCGGCGTCATAGTAGCTGTGGTAGCTGGCAGCAAGTTCGCGCAGGTAGAACGTCACATCGTGCGGCGCAAAGTCGGTGGCAGCGGCGCTCAACATTTCCGGGTATTTAGCCAGCAGCAGCATCAAAGCCTGGGCCTGCGGGCTGGTCAATGCGCTCAGATCGGTCCGCTGCAATGCGGAGACGTCACCGCCCCAGGCGCCGAGCACCGAGCAAATGCGGGCATGGGCGTACTGCACGTAGTAGACCGGGTTGTCGTTATTTTTGGCGACCGCCAGGTCCACATCAAAGGTGTACTCGGTATCGGGTTTGCGCGACAGCAGGAAAAAGCGCACCGCGTCTTTGCTGGTCCACTCAATCAGGTCACGCAGCGTCACATAACTACCCGCGCGTTTGGAGATTTTGACCTCTTCACCGCCGCGCACTACCCGCACCATGGTGTGCAACACATAGTCGGGGTAGCCTTGCGGAATTCCAACGTTGCAAGCCTGCAAACCAGCGCGCACACGGGCGATCGTGCCGTGGTGGTCGGTCCCTTGAATATTGACGACTTTGCTGAATCCACGCTCCCACTTAGCGATGTGGTACGCCACGTCGGGCACGAAGTAAGTGTAGGCGGACTCGCCGCCGGCAGCGTCCGGCGCCGTGGCAGCGGACTTGCGCATTACGCGGTCTTTGTCGTCGCCATAGTCGGTGGACTTGAGCCACAAGGCGCCGTCTTTTTCGTATGTCTTGCCTGCATCTTGCATACGCCGCACTGCGTCGTCCACCTTGCCGCTGGTGTAGAGGCTGCTTTCCAGATAGTAGTTGTCAAACTTGACGGCAAAGGCCTGCAAGTCCAGATCCTGCTCGTGTCGCAGATAGGCGACGGCAAACTGGCGCATTCCATCGCGGTCATCGATATCACCGCTGGCGGTGAACTCGCGGTCATCCGATTTGACCGTTTTTCCGGCCAGAAAATCCGCTGCGATGTCGGCAATGTATTCACCGTTGTAAAAGGCTTTGCTGGCCGGGTCAGCGGGATCGGTGGGCCAACAGGGGTCGCCGGGCTTAAAGCCTTGCGCACGCAAACGGGTGCTCGACGCCAACGTGGCAATTTGCACCCCGGCATCGTTGTAATAAAACTCGCGGTACACATCCCAGCCTTGCGTCTGAAACAGATTGCAAATCGCATCGCCCAAGGCAGCCTGGCGGCCATGGCCCACATGCAATGGGCCGGTCGGATTGGCGGAAACGAACTCCACCAACATACGATGACCGTTGCTCTTCTGGTGGCCAAAGCACTTTGCCTGTGCAAGCACCTCGCGCACCACCTCCTGCTTGGCAGCAGGCTTCAGGCGGATATTGATAAACCCCGGACCGGCAATTTCTACAGCGTCCACCCACTGCACAAAAGCAGCTTGCGCGAGCAGCGCGGTGCACAAGGTTTCGGCTAACTGGCGTGGGTTGAGTTTGAGCGGCTTGGCCAATTGCATGGCCGCAGTGGTGGCGAAGTCACCATGCGCTGCAACTTTGGGGGATTCAAAAGCGGCTTTAGCGCCGGCACCGGCCGAGAGCATATCCAGGCAAGCGGCCAGCGCTTGCAACAGTTCAATTTTTACAGACAACATGTTTCCGATTTTAAGGTGCAGTCTCCGACGCCCTGCGATTTGCGGGTCAACCGCCTTGCCAGCACCTGCGTTATGTGCTGGAATCCTCAGCGGATTCTTGTGCAACGGCAGTACTGCTGCCCCATATATATCGGGACTCACCAATGAAAAAATTGTTCACTATCGTCGCTTTGGGCATGTCTTTGGCGTTTGGCGCAGCACACGCGGCCGACGACAAGGCGCCAACGGCTCAGCAAAGCAAAATGAAAACCTGCAATGCCGATGCAAAAGACAAAAAAGGCGATGAGCGCAAGGCCTTTATGAAGGAATGCCTGAGCGCCAAGCCCGCCGCTTCCGAGACGGCCAAGGCCCCTACCCAGCAAGACAAGATGAAGACTTGCAATGTTGACGCCAAAGGCAAAAAGGGCGATGAACGCAAGGCTTTCATGAAAGAGTGCTTGAGCGCCAAGTAATCCCTACGTTAGCGCCAATTCGGCGCCAATCGGTTACAAGAAACCCGGCCGGTCTTCCGCGCCGGGTTTCTTTCGCGCAAATCCCTGCCCCTTGGGTAAAGTCGGGATAGCGCCCATTTAAAAGCCCACATTCATGCCCCGATTTGCCGCCAACCTTTCGATGCTTTATCCGGAGTATGAATTTCTTGACCGGTTTGCAGCGGCCGCAAAAGACGGATTCAGTGCCGTAGAGTTTTTGTTTCCCTACGCATTGCCGAAGGAAGACATTGCTGCAAAGTTGCATACGTGTGGCCTGCAGCAGGTATTGTTCAATATGTCGCCGGGAAACTGGGAGGCTGGCGAGCGTGGCCTGGCCTGCATTCCGGGACGTGAGGCAGAGTTTCGCAGCCGCTTTCTCACTGCGCTGGAGTACGCCGAAGCTTTGCACTGCCCGCGTATCCACGTCATGGCCGGTTTAGTGCCGCAAGGTGCAGATGAACCGGCATACCATGCAGCTTACGTCGGCAATTTGCAATGGGCGGCCAAAGAGGCAGAAACTGTCGGGCGCGACGTATTGATCGAACCCATCAACACCCGTGACATGCCCGGCTACTTTCTGAACCGCCAAGAAGTGGCGCATGGGGTACTGGCCGAAGTGGGGTTGGACAATGTCAAAGTACAGATGGATCTGTACCACTGTCAAATCGTTGAGGGTGACCTCAGCAGCAAATTGCGCCGCTATCTGCCCACCGGCAATGTCGGCCACATGCAAATTGCCAGCGTACCGCAGCGCCATGAACCTGATGTCGGGGAGTTGAACTACCCCTATCTTTTTTCGTTACTGGATGAAATCGGCTACGGCGGGTGGGTGGGTTGCGAGTACCGACCGCGAGACACCAGACCGGGTGGAACATCCCGGGGACTGCAATGGTTGAAGTCTCAGGGTGCAGTGGACAGCCGCTTGCCAAAGTCCTGCGCCGATTCCGGCTTGGCAAAGTAATAGCCCTGCGCGAAGTCGCAGCCCATTTGTCGCAGCATTTGCAGCGTTTGCTCGTTCTCCACACCTTCGGCATGTGACACCAAGTCTAGGCTCTTGGCCAGCTGAATAATGGCTGAAACCAGCGCCTGCTGTTGCGGGCCTTTGAGCAGGTCTTTTACAAACGACTGGTCAATCTTGAGCTTGTGTACCGCAAATCGCTGCAAGTAAGCCAGATTGGAATAACCGGTGCCGAAATCGTCAATGGACAACGTCGGTCCCAGCGCCTTGATGCGCTGCAAGGAGGCCATAAAGCGCTCTGTGTCTTCGACCAGCGTGGACTCAGTAATCTCCAGTTCCAGACACGCAGCGGGCAAACCGGAGCGGCTTAGCGCTTCCTCTACCAGCGTCTCAACCGCGGCGCGGCGGAACTGCACCGGCGACAGATTGACTGCAATGCTCAGCAAGGGCAAGCCACTATCTTTGCGTGCCACATTCCACTGCGCCATTTGGCGACAGGCTTCAAACAAAACGAACTGGCCCATCTCGACCACCAGGCCGGACTTTTCAGCGGCGCCGATGAACTGAATGGGCGAAATAATGCCCATCTCCGGGTGCTGCCAACGCACCAAAGCCTCGGCACCTATGAGTTTTTCACTCGCGGCGTCATAAACCGGTTGGTAAAAATTCACAAACTCGTTGTTGGCCAGGCCGGCGCGTATTCTGGCAATCAAGTGCAGGCTATTCTGGTTATCAATATGCAGAACCGGGTCATAAAACTGGTACGAATTGCGCCCGGCTTGCTTGGCTTGGTACATGGCAATGTCGGCCAGTCGCAGCAAATTTTCGTATTCGGCAGCGTCATTGGGATACATGGCAATGCCAATGGAGCAGGAGGCCGCTACTTCCGTGCCTCGCAAGACTAGCGGTTGCGCCAGCGCCGCCATCACGGCAGAGGCAATTTTGGCTACGCCTGTGCTGTCTTGCACGTCGTCCATGGCAATCACAAATTCATCGCCGCCGTGGCGTATCACCGAATCCGACTCGCGCACCGCGCTTAGCAAACGCAGGGCAATGATTTTTAAAAACTCGTCGCCCGCTTCGTGTCCCAGCGAGTCATTAATCGCCTTGAAATTGTCCATGTCGACAAACAGCACGGCCACACCGGAATCACGCCGCTTGGCCATCGCAATCGATTGTTCAATGCGGTCGCGCCCCATGGTGCGGTTGGCAAGAGAGGTAAGCGGGTCGTGCGTGGAAATATGTGTCAGGCCCGCCATGGATGCGCGCACATCCGACACGATGACCCATACCGCGTAAGCGCTACCGGACAAAATAATGCATGCATCGCGCAGGTGGCCATAGGGCCCGCTGTTGCGCACATCGACCCGCAAGTGCCAAACCTCGGTACTAAATCCAACGAACAGCACAAAACCCAAGGTGGCTGCCAGCAACACAAAAAACTCTCGTGGTTGCAACAGCATTCCCGCGGCAATCAGAATGATGGGGTAGGTCAGGATGGTGACGTCGCTCAAGCCTTCGCTGATCCACATCAGCGCACAAATGCTGCTGTACATGCCCCAGACCAGCACGCGGGCAGCGGCATCAATAGAGCAGCGGCGCAACACCCATAGACATAAAAGCATGTTGGCAAAGCCCCAGGCCTGCGCCAACACAATGTGGAGATAGCGCCGCTCCATATAGCCCAGACTGGCTACTACCAGAGAAGCCATGACGGCATACGCCGTGTGCCGCACGCGCATGGTGCGCAGTGCCGCCTCTAGCTCCTGGAAGGTTTGCTTTTCCCCGTTTTTTTTCTTCAACACGGCGCTTTTTGCCCCCCGCCTGATTTAGTGGGGCATCGTACCCCATGCAGGTGACGGAAAAACTGCTGCAAACGCACTAGGGGCATCAGAACTACAAGTAAGCGAGAACGACACCGCCAAATAGCGTACAGCCCAGCCAATGGTTGAGCCGAAATGCCTTGAAACAGCCCTCACGGCTGCGGTCGCGGATCAGCGCGCCGTGCCACACGACCTGTGCCATTGCCACCGCCATCACGGCCAGCCACAAGGGCATGCCGATGCGCCCCTGTACGACGGCACTCCAGACACCCAGATGAATCAGGTAAAAGCCCACAATGGCCACCACATCCAAACGCCCCAGCGTGATGGCCGAGGTCTTCATGCCGATGCGCAAGTCGTCATCCCGGTCCACCATGGCGTATTCCGTGTCATAGGCCAGCACCCAGAACAGGTTACCCAGCAGCAGCACCCAAGCCTGCAGTGGCACGTTGGCTTGCACCGACGCATAGGCCATGGGAATGCCAAAGCTGAACGCCACCCCCAGCACTGCCTGCGGCATGGACACATAGCGCTTTGCATAGGGGTAGACCAATGCAATGCCCAAGGCCGCAAATGACCAGGCAATGGTCACCGTATTGGTCGTAAGCACCAGCCCGAAGGCCAGCAGCGCCAGCACGGCACCGAAACCCAAGGCCTGTTTGACCGAAAGCGCGCCGCTTGTCACCGGCCGGTTTGCCGTGCGTTTGACATGCTTGTCAAACTCCCGGTCGGCAACATCATTGACACAACAACCGGCGCTGCGCATTAGGATAGTGCCCAGGGTAAAAACAATCACCAGATGCCAGCCCGGAAAGCCACCGGCAGCAATCCATAAGGCAGCCAGCGACGGCCACAACAACAACAGCCAACCCGCCGGACGGTTCCAGCGGATCAGGTCCAGATACAAGGCTATGCGCACTTTCATGAAAGTCGTGCAACGCCTTCGAGCTTGCAGCCGTAAATCGCGTTACGCAGCGCGGCAATCGCTTCGTAGCGGGTAAAGCTGCGGCGCCAGGCCAGCACCACGCGGCGCGTTGGGGGCGGCTGCCCGGGGCCGTCCTGCACGGGAAGGTATTTCACAAACGCGTCTTCTTCCGCCGCCTTTTTTCCGCTCAATGCCGACGCTGGAACGCTCAAGCGTGGCACCAGGGTGATGCCCATGCCAGCGGCCACCATGTGCTTGATCGTCTCCAAAGACGATCCTTCAAAGCTTTTGCGAATGCCCTCGGCATCGCTGGAGAAGCGCGCGAACTCGGGGCAGACTTCCAGCACATGGTCCCGAAAGCAGTGGCCGTTTCCCAAGAGCAGCATGGTCTCGCGTTTAAGCTCATCCGTGGTCACGCTTTTTTGTTTGGCCAACGCATGGGTGACCGGCAATGCCGCAAAAAACGGTTCGTCGTACAAGGGCGCCAGCGCAAGACCGGTATCCGGAAAAGGCTCGGCCAGAATGGCGCAATCAATCTCTCCGGTGCGCAACATCTCCAGCAATTTGACGGTGAAGTTTTCCTGAAGGATGAGTGGCATTTGCGGCGAATGCGTGATCACCTGGCGCACCAGCTCGGGCAGCAAATAGGGCGCAATGGTGTAAATCACCCCCAACTTGAGCGGGCCTGCCAGCGGGTCTTTGCCGCGCTTGGCGATGTCTTTGATGTTGGCGGCCTGCTCCAGAACACTTTGCGCCTGGCGCACGATCTCTTCGCCCAGCGGCGTGACGGTGACCTCATTGGCGCTGCGTTCGAACAGCTTGACCTCCAGCTCTTCTTCGAGCTTTTTCACCGCGACTGACAGAGTGGGCTGCGATACATAACAAGCGTCGGCCGCTTTGCCGAAATGCCGTTCGCGGGCGACGGCGACGATGTATTTGAGTTCGGTCAGTGTCATAGGTGTATTGTCGCGCGGCAGGCAATCAACGGGTCAGGCTTTCAAGTATTCCGCCTTGCCGCCCAGCCAACGTTGCACATGGCGTTCGGCCAGGTGCGGATGGCGGTCCAGCAGCATGGGGGCTTCTTGGCGCGCCCATTCGAGCAAGGCGTTATCGGTGGCCAGATCGGCAAAGCGCAGCATGGCATCGCCGCTCTGGCGCGCACCCAAAAATTCGCCAGGGCCGCGTATTTCCAAGTCGCGGCGGGCAATCTCAAAACCGTCATTGGTTTGCGCCATCGCCTTGAGCCGCTCGCGTGCCGATTCGCCCAGCCGTGGCCCATCACCAGTGGAGTACAGCAACACGCAGGCGGACGCCGCAGCGCCCCGGCCAACCCGCCCGCGCAGCTGGTGCAATTGCGACAGGCCGAAGCGCTCGGCATGCTCAATCACCATGAGCGAGGCATTGGGCACGTCGACTCCCACCTCAATCACGGTGGTGCTGACCAGTACCGATACATGCCCGGCGATGAAGGCGCCCATCACCGTCTTTTTATCCTCCGTGGCCATGCGCGAATGCAGCAGGCCGATCAGCACCGGCTGCCCGTCGGCACGCACCGTGCCTTTCAACGCAGCGGCAAGATCGGCATGGGTCTGCGTAGCGTTGGTGAGGTCCAGCGCCTCGCTCTCTTCAATCAGCGGGCACACCCAATAAATCTGCCGACCCTGCGCAATCTGGGATCGGATGCGCTCGACCACCTCATCGCGACGCGATTCGTTGATCACCTTGGTGACGATTGGCGTGCGCCCGGGCGGCAACTCATCGAGCGTGGAAACATCCAGATCGGCATAGTAGCTCATGGCCAGCGTGCGCGGAATGGGCGTGGCCGTCATCATCAAAAGATGAGGCTCCACCTGATGGCGCGGGTCGTGCAATCCATGAGGAACAGCAGCACCGTCTTCACCGGGTTCTGTCACCGCACCTGAAGGTGCCTTGCTGCGCAGTGCTAGGCGTTGCGCCACACCGAAACGGTGCTGCTCATCGATGATGGCCAGCGCCAATCGATGAAACTTCACTTTCTCCTGAATGACCGCGTGGGTACCCACCACCAGCCGTGCCTCGCCGCTCTGGATCAAGGCCAGCATGCTGCGGCGCTCTTTGGCCTTTTGCGTGCCGGTAAGCCAGGCTGTGGTGATGCCCAGAGGCTCCAGCCAGCTCAGCAGTTTGCGGAAATGCTGCTCTGCCAATATTTCGGTGGGAGCCATCAGGGCGCACTGCCAACCTGCGTCCATACAAATACACGCCGCCAACGCCGCCACCACCGTTTTACCGGCGCCCACATCGCCTTGCAGTAGTCGATGCATGGGCAGCGGGCGCGCCATATCCGCCGCTATCTCCATCCCTACGCGCTGCTGCGCGCCGGTCAGGCCGAAGGGCAGCACAGCGAGCAGTTTTGCATGCAGTGAATCCGCCTGTGTTCGCTCTGCGAGCACCGGCGCGCGCAGCAAGGCGCGCGCGCGGCGCGACTGCAGTTGCGAGAGCTGCTGCGCCAGCAGTTCTTCGGCCTTGAGGCGTTGCCACGCCGGATGGGTATGGTCCTGCAAGGTGTCCAGCGACACATCGGGTGTGGGATGGTGCAGGAACTGCAATGCCTGGCGCAAGGTCCAAAGAGCGTGGGGATTGAGCCGACTCAGGTCGCCGGGCGCAAAGGTGTCGGAGAGTTCGGCGCGCGCAAGTCCGGCAAGCACCGCTTTGCGCAAATAGGGTTGCGGCAATCCGGCCACCGTGGGGTAGATCGGTGTGAGCGCGGTGGGAAGGTCGCCGCCTGCGGTGCGGAACGATGGGTGCAACATCGTCCAACCCAGAAAGCCGCCTTTGACCTCGCCGCGCGCGCGAATGTGGTTGCCGACACCCAGCGCCTTTTGCTGAGAGGGATAAAAATTAAAAAACCGAAGAGTGCAGGTGTCTGACCCGTCGTCCACCGTGACCACCAGCTGACGCCGTGGCCGGTAGCTCACCTCGCAGGCGGTGACGCGGGCTTCGATTTGGATGTGGTCGCCTTCCCTCGCATCGCGCAGTCGGGTGATGCGAGTTTCGTCCTCGTAGCGCAGCGGCAGGTGCAGGGCAAGGTCGATGTCGCGCTTGAGGCCCAGCTTTTCCAGCGCCTTTTGCACCGCGCTCTTGGCGCCCGCCGCTGTTGCCGGAGTCTGCGCGCCTGAGCCACGCGCGGCATTGGCAGCATTTGCAGAGTCGGTTGTGGGGGAGCGCTGGGCCATGGGACAATTCTGCCCTGTCTTTACTCCTTGGTACGGGTTTGTCCGACCCTCAAGCACTATGCCCTCATCTACTGCGCCTGTGCGCGCCTTTACCCTCAGCGATTTTGATTTCGCACTTCCAGAAAACCTGATTGCCCAGCACCCGGCACCCCAACGCAGCGACTCGCGGCTGCTCGACGGCACCAAGGCCGATCCGATGGACCGCATATTCCGTGATTTACCCGCGCGGTTGCGCGCGGGAGATTTGCTGGTATTCAACGATACCAAGGTAGTCAATGCACGCCTGTTTGGTGAAAAGCCCAGCGGCGGGAAGGTGGAGCTGCTGATTGAACGCGTGCTCGGTGGCAATCAGGTGGCGGCACATATGCGGGTCAGCAAAAAACCGGAAGTGGGCACTACGCTCAAACTCGTGTGCGCCAATGCGCGGGAAGATGGACTGAGCGCCACGCTGCTGGGCCGCTGGCCGCAAGCGGATGGTCCGCTGTTTCGCTTTGTGCTCAGCAATGACACCGGCGACAACCCGTACACATTGATGGAGCGCCACGGTCACGTGCCGCTGCCTCCCTACATCACCCACGCGGATTCGCCGCAAGACGCCGCGCGCTACCAGACGGTGTTTGCCAAAAACCCTGGCGCGGTGGCAGCGCCCACGGCGGCGCTGCATTTTGACGAAGCGCTTTTAGCGCGGCTCGATGCCATGGGCGTGCAGCGCGCGCACGTTACGCTGCACGTCGGAGCCGGCACCTTTCAGCCGGTCAAAACAGAGAACCTTGCCGAGCACCAGATGCACAGCGAGTGGTACGAAGTGCCAGCTGCGACACAACAGGCCATCGCCGACTGCAAAGCACGCGGAGGCCGCGTGGTGGCGGTGGGAACAACGACAGTGCGCACGCTGGAGAGC
>CANBYM010000019.1 GCA_947373605.1 Comamonadaceae bacterium | reverse complement strand
TCCGGCAAATCCACCTTACTGCGCCTCATGGCCGGCCTGGGGAGGGCTGACCGCGGTGAAGTGAAGTACCGCGGCCAGCCGCTATACGGCCCGGCGCGCGGCATAAGCATGGTGTTTCAGTCTTTTGCGCTATTCCCCTGGTTGACCGTTCAACAAAACGTTGAAATCGGTCTGGAAGCGCAGGGCGTCCCGGCCGCCGCACGGGAAGTTCGGGCAGAAAAAGTGATTGATCTGATCGGTCTTTCCGGATTTGAAGGTGCGCTGCCGCGCGAACTATCCGGCGGGATGCGCCAGCGCGTGGGTATTGCGCGCGCACTGGTCGTAGACCCGGATGTCTTGCTGATGGACGAGGCATTCTCTGCCTTGGATGTGCTCACTGGCGAGCGCCTGCGTGATGACATTTTGGAACTGTGGGAAAAGCAGCAGATTTCAACCAAAGCGATCCTGGTGGTTTCTCACAATATTCAGGAAGCCATCATGATGGCAGACCGCGTGCTGATATTCGCCAGCGATCCAGGGCGCGTACGGTATGAAATGCGGGTGGACCTGCCCCGCCCGCGCGACGCCGACAGCGAAGAGGTGCGAATGCTGGTCGACGAAATTTACGCGGTGATGACCGCAGGACGCATCCGCGCCGGCAAGACGACCGAGGAGATCGAACCGCTGCGTCTGGATGCACGCTTGCCCGATGCCGATATCGCCCTCATGGAAGGCCTGTTGGAACGTTTGATGGACGATCCGTTTCTGGGCCATGCGGACTTGCCCCAACTGGGCGACGAAACCGAACTGACCGACGAAGAGTTGCTACCCGCTGCCGAGGCGCTTGAGCTATTAGAGTTTGCAATGCTGGAAGGCGGTGACGTATCGGTAACCGAGCTGGGTAAGCACTATGTCGCCGCCGAATACGACGAGCGACAGACCATGTTTGCCAAGCAGTTGTTAAAACGCGTGCCACTTGCCGCGCATATTCAGCACAGCTTGCTTCAGGAGCCTTCCGGCGCCATTAAGGAAGAACACTTCCTTGCGCTTTTGCGTGAATCGCTGGACAAAGAAGAGGCAGAACGCGTTTTGAACATTGCCATTGGCTGGGGGCGTCATGGCGAGGTGTTCAGCTACAACTACACCACCGGCATGATTCAGTTGCCTGAGGTCGATGACGACCTTGACGAATTAACTTAGGTCAGAACAGTCCGGATGCAATGTTGATGGTCAAGGCCACCAACGTCGTGTTGAAGAAGAACGCAAGTACACAGTGCACTGCGCCAATCCTGCGCATCTTGCGCGTGGAGAAACTCACATCAGCAGTTTGACCGGAAGTGCCGATGACGCTGGCAAAGTAAATAAAGTCACCGTAGTCAGGCGCCTGCCCGCCGGGGAAGTCCAAACCGCCGTGCTCACCGCGCACGGCAGCGACATAGTAGTCATGTGCGTAGTGCAGCGCGAACATGATTTGCGTGAAAGCCCATGAAGTAACTATCGTCAAGGCGGCCAGGCCGATGTGCGCATACCGCAGCTTTCCCGTAAGTTCTTTAACTACTGCCAATTCAGCAACGATGGCGCCAATACAGGCCAGCGCCGCGGTAACCACCAAAATAAGCACGACCGTGTTGCCCTCATCATGCTGCAAGGCCCGTGTTTTCATCCGCTCATGGGTGGACCAAAACATCATGCGCATTGCCAGAACGAGGTACAAAATGGCGCCTGCATTCCATCCAATAATGGACCGGGTAATGGGCTGCTGCGCAATGTCCTGTGGCATTGCAACTGCAGTCAACACCCCGAATGCAATACTAAAAAATAGTCTGGGCCTAGCCAGCAGAAGCCGTATCAAGAAAGGCTTTTCCAAATGGGGCAGGACAGGTACATTGTTCATAACTATTTCATTGTTTTGACGGGACCTAGGCCATTCAATGGATCGGCCGCGTCGGGTTAGTCCAGAAGAGCATTCTCCATGAGTGAACAGAAACAACAGCAAACTTCACAAAAAATTCACATAAACCTGTGCACGCATCACGCCCTCACGCGTTAAAGGTGAAGGGTTTCAGTTGTTTGAAGCCCACTGTAAAAGGAAATTCAAATGAAGTCTCAAGTACGTGCCCTTACGATCGCCGTTGGTCTTTTCTGTGCGGTTTCTGCATTTGCGCAGACTGCTGCACCTGCCGCAAAAGCAAGCGCACCCGCTGTTGTAGCCCCCGCAGCAACGCCCGCTGCCAAGCCAGCTGCAGCTCCCGCGGCTAAAGCCACTGCGGCTGCCACTGCACCAGCAGCCGGCGGCGGAAATGGCAAAGTTTGGGCAAATACCGCTTCCAAGGTCTACCACTGCGAAGGTTCCAAGTCTTACGGCAAGACCAAGGCCGGCGAATACATGACCGAAGCCGACGCCAAGGCCAAGGGGTTCCATGCCAATCATGGCAAGGCCTGCAGCAAGTAAGCCAATTTGAATCCCGTGACAAGGGGCGCTTCGGCGCCCCTTGTCGTTCGTAGGTTATATTTCCTCGCATGCATCTATCCGGTTTCACAGAGCACGCACCGAGGCCAATTTGACCGCTCCCAAAAAGGCGCCTGAAACGCTGTACGTCCCCGTCGATATTGCTTTTGCAATCTATGCCATGTGGGCCAGTCTGCTACTGAGCGTCGGCTTTGCAATTCATGAGGTCATTGCCTCCTCATCCATATTGGACCCCGTCATCCGGATAGCCATTTTTGCCGGCGACTTCATGACTATCAAGGCACTTCCCTTGAAACGGCGTTGGGCCAGATACGCAGCAGTAGTTCTGGCCGTCGTCTTTTATGCATTCCTGGCTCTGGATGCAGACGGTTTGACGACCAATGACCTGTGGCACATGCTGGCTAAGGCGCCGCTTGATATTTTTATAATTTCCACGCTCTTCAAAAGATCCGTTTCCATCTGGCTTTCTGAAATTTGAGAGCACTAGCGTGCCAACTGCGCGCGTATGGCTTTCAATTCTCTCAAACGCGCCACGTTAGCCTTGGGAGGTGCCAGGTTCATACTTTCCAAGGTGTGCAGCACAATTTCCGACACGATTAACCGCGAACTGTTTTTTTCATCGGCGGGTACGATGTACCAAGGCGAGTTCAGCGTACTAGTAGCACTCAGGCACTGCTCGTAGGCCTTCATGTACTTAGGCCAGAACTTGCGCTCCGCAATGTCTGCAGCGCTGAATTTCCAATTCTTGTTCGGGTCGTCAATGCGTTCAAGAAATCGTTTCCGCTGCTCTTCTTTTGACAGATGCAAAAAGAATTTGATGATGCGCGTGCCGTTGGCATGGAGGTGGTCCTCAAGATCGACTATGGATCGATAGCGACCTTTCCAGATGTCCGGGTTGGTGCCGTTCCCGCCAAGCAGCGGGCTTGGAACGCCCTCACTCAACAGAATATTTCGGTGAACACGAACGATTAAGACTTCCTCGTAGTAGGAGCGGTTAAAAATTCCGATGCGCCCTCTCTCCGGTAAATCGCGTGTGGTGCGCCACAGAAAGTCGTGCTGAAGTTCAGCATCGCTGGGATGTTTGAAGCTGAACACCTGACAGCCCTGCGGATTAACGCCTGACATCACGTGTTTGATAGCGCCATCTTTTCCCGCCGCGTCCATCGCCTGAAAAATCAGCAGCACCGCGTGCCGGTTGTCGGCATAAAGCAATTGCTGCAAGGTGCTCAAGTGATTCACATGCCTTTGTAGCCGCTCAGCGTAGTGTTTGTCAGACTTGCACAACGGGAGCACGGTGGTCGACCGCTGTATGAGATCGATCGTCTCACCCGGCAGCACACGGAACTGTTCCAGTTCAATCTTCAAAATTCGCTCGCATGGTCAAAGCATCCGGCTCGGTTTCAACAACATATCGAATTCCTTTAAGCGTGCCACCGCAAAACCAGCAGTCACCGCATTCACAGCCTTACTGTCATCGTGAACCGCACACGCGTCAGTTGGTTTTCATACAGACCGACACCTTTGCACCAGCCAGTATCCGGACGTCGGTTCAACGGGGAAATTCAATGCACGCTGATTTCATGAACGCACGCAGGCTTGGCACTGCGGCTGTAAAAAGCGTGCATGAAGCCTGACCTACATGCAGTTTTGGTAGCGAGTCGGTCTCTGGCCTTGCGGGTCTGGAAGGCGTGGTGGGCTGACTACGCAGCGAGCATGGGCGCGGCTCTCGCGTTCTATACGATGTTCTCCCTGGCACCCCTCATGCTGATCGTGATCTCTGTGGCAGGCTTGGTATTTGGAGAAGCCGCAGCCCGTGGGGAAATCCAGATTCAACTCGACAACCTGATGGGCCCGCACAGTGCCAACGCGGTACAGAACCTGTTGGCCAGCGTGCACCAGCCTGCCAAAGGTGTCGCAGCCACCCTGCTGGGACTGGCGTTGCTGGTAGCCGGGGCGGCGTCGGTGTTTGGTGAATTGCAGGACGCGCTGGACCGCATCTGGCGGGTGCCCGTCAAGGAGGGATCCGGCGGCGGATGGCTTGCCTTGTTGCGATCACGACTGTTGTCTTACGGCATGATCCTGGCGCTGGGCTTTTTATTGACCGTATCGCTTGTGATCAACGCCATGCTGGCTGCGCTGGGCCACACGCTCCAGCCCGTGTTTGAAGGTTGGCAAAACGTTGTGGCGATGGGAAGTGCGGCGGGGGGTTTTGTGCTGGCAGCACTCATGTTCGCACTGATTTTTAAAGTCATGCCGCGTGCGCATGTGATGTGGAAGGACGTGTGGATCGGCGCCCTGTTCACCGCGCTTTTATTCGCACTGGGCAAGTCACTCATCGGACTTTACATCGGGCGCTCGGGTGTTGCCTCGGGCTTTGGTGCTGCAGGCTCGCTGGTCGTCATTCTGCTTTGGGTTTACTGGTCGGCGCAGATTCTTTTAGTCGGTGCGGAGTTCACCTGGGTCTATGCAAATCTGTTCGGATCACGCAGCAGCGATGTCGCAAGTCCCGCAGCGCAGGTACACGATGCGTTGGCGCACATACAGAAGTAATCAGGTTGTGCATAGTCAGGCTCTCCAGAGCTCCGAAGAGAAAGCTATGAAAAATGCTTCAATCACCAAACCAAGTTCGCAGTCCATGCGACATGCCTTGAAGGCGTCATTACTATCGGGCTTTGCCCTGACCCTTCTGGCATGCACCTCCATGGGTACCGGCACCGGGACTTTAGAGCCCGGAAACTCGCCGGTAAGCTTTTCATGGACAAGCAACGACTCGGGAATAAGCGGCACCATGTCAGCCACTTTTGGAAACAGCAAGCCTGTAGACACCAACGCCAGTGTGTTCAGCGGCCCGTTCCTGCAAGTCACCAGCAGCAGCCGTACCGAATCTTTTGAGCCGATGTGGCGCGGCTGGCGACGCGGTTGGAACGATTGGGGCTATTGGGGCTCCTACCCTGAGACCTCCTTTACAACGCATTACTCTGGCAAGGTCATTGCCAACTTGACGGGCCCGGACAACAAGTCGTTGCGATGTCGCTTTCACCTCAACAGGCCGTCTGAGGGAATGAATGGCGGCGGTCAGGGTGAGTGCCAATTCAACAGCGGCCGCAACATCGAAGCAACCTTTCTGCCAATCTGATGCGACGCTAGATCGCTTTTCGCGCACCCACCGTCTGCGAAAGGAGCAGCTGGTGGTCCGTGCCCAGCCCCATGGCTTGTGACAGGGCATGGCGGTCAAACCAGGCGCGCAGCACGGTAGAGAAGCCCATTGATGCGCAGTACAAATAAACGTTCTGCGCCATAGCGCCTGCGGAGACGCTGGCAAAGGCCTCACGTTGTGCTGCAGGTATCAATTTCATGCGCGTATGGTCCGCGACAAAAACCAGATCGAGCGCCGCCGCATCCACAAAATCCTGATAGCCCGTCACGCGACGCACATCGCGCGCAGCCACCAGCTCCATCACGTGCCGAATCGGGTCGTATAAAAAGAGACCCTCGGGCATGGCGACATAAAGCAAAACCTCCTGCGCGTTCATGGCGCTGGGGAACGTTCTTCCCCCGTGCGCGGTGCGGTTGACGCCTGCGGCTGACCACAACAAATCCGACAGGGTCTGCGCGGGCAAAGGAATGTCAGAAAATTCGCGCTGCGATTGACGCGCGGCCAACGCCTCCATCAGCGGCTTGCCTCCGGTTTGTGTTGCAGGCAACAAGGTCAATGTTTTTTGAGCGATGCCGATCGCAGGCAGTGGCTGGAGTTGGTCCATTAATCCGAGTGCGAGTTTGGTGAGGGTATTCATGGTTTGTATTTCTTGAGTGAATTAGCCTGCTGTGGCGTTTACATGAGCGGCGATGGCTTGTTTCACACGACCCGGCAGCATGGGCAGCCTGAACATCCGCGCTCCAGTGGCATCAAACACCGCGTTAGCAATGACGGCACCCGTGGTGGTAATCGCAGGCTCACCACCCCCTTGCGGGGGCAGGTCATCGTTCTTTATCAGCACGGCTTCTACCGAGGGCGCCCACCCGAAGTGGGGGATCGTGTAAGTGTCAAAGTTGCGATCCAGAATCTCGCCGCCGCGAAATCGCAGCTCTTCCGACAGGGTGTAGCCCAGCCCCATCGTGAGCCCGCCTTCGATTTGCATTTTTGCCCCCATCGGGCTGATCACTACGCCCATGTCCTGCGCGCAAACGATGCGCAGCACGGTGACTTTTCCGCTTGCAGCATCCACCTTCACCTCCGCCATCGTCGCCACATAGGTTCCTGCGTCAATCACGCAGGCAATTCCATAGCCTCGCCCGCTGGGAGCCGGCAGCGGCTTCCAGCCAAACGCGCTTGCCGCCGCTTGCAAAACCCTGCGCATTCTCGGGTCGTCCAGATTATTCAAACGGAATTCCAGTGCATCCATTCCCGCAGCGGATGCCATGCGGTCGATCTGCGACTCGATGGCAAACACGTTCATATTCGCCCCCGGTCCCCGCCACGAACCCACCGCAAAGGGGTGAACTCCCACGCCTGCGGCTACATCGCCATAGGACGGGCGCCCCGCGGACTGGATGTGCGCCTGGGGCAGCACATACGAAGGCACTGCAGCGCGTTCACCGGCAGAAAAAACCGCGTAGTTCCACAGTGAAATCTTTGCGGCACGGTCAAGACCGGACGTCACTTTGACGACCGATGCCGGATCAAAGGTATCGTTAAAAAATTCCTCCTCACGGCTCCAGGCGACCTGCACCGGTTTGCCTGTGATGTGGGCCAGTCGGGCTGCTTCCAGCGCCTGGCCGTCTGCGCTCTTGCCACCGAATCCGCCACCCAGCAATGGCGTAATCACCCGAACCTCAGAACCGAGCAGGCCCAGTGCTTTGGCAATGCGATCCCGCGTAGGGAAAGGTGTCTGTGTTGATGCCCACACGGTCAAGCGCCCGTCCTTCATCTGGGCCAAAGCCGCATGCGTTTCCAGCGCGGCGTGCGCGACATAACCCTTTTGGTACGTCGACTCGATCAGGTGGCTGGCCCCCGCCTGCGCGACAACTCCATCGCCACGGCTCACCAATATTTTGGGTGCTGCCGTTCCACTTTCTATGTGCGAAAAAATAGTCTCAGGGTCCAGGTTGGCAACGGGCAGACTCCATTCCACCTTTAGACGTGTCAGTGCGCTGCTTGCAACCTCTGGATCTGCGTGCAGGACCGCAACAAGGTCCGCGTCCTGCACCACAAGAACGCCGTCCATCATCTTGGCGCCGGAAACATCGAGTTGTTGTCGCGTCGCCCCGTGCATGGGCGCGCGTAACACCCTGGCATACAACATGCCATCCACCACAATGTCGGCTGCGTACTGTGCTGCACCGGTTACTTTTTCAAGGGCATCCCGCCGTTGCGCCGAACTTCCCATCACGCTGAACGCTGCAGCAGAATGCAACAAGGCTTTGCCATCCACCACTTTGGTGATGCGCGCGCCTTTGGAGAGTTCGCCAAAACGGATGCTGCGATCCGGCGCGTTGATAACACTAACCACGCCGCTTTTTACTTGCAATCTATCAGGGGCAACGCCCAATCGTTCTGCCGCCAGCGTGGTCAGCACGAGGCGCGCTTGCGCAGCGGCCGCGCGCAAGGCCGGGCCGAACACGCGCGAGGTCATCGAACCAAAAGTCCCCATGTCCCAGGGACATCGGTCCGTGTCGCCCAGCACCATATCAATGGACGCCAAATCGACGCCCAACTCTTCGGCAACCATTTGCGCCTGCGAGGTCATGGCGCCCTGCCCCATTTCAATTTTTCCGGAAAACACAGTGACCCGCCCGTTCCCGCCAATGACCAGAAAGGCGTTGAAGTCTTCGGGGTACATGCGCTTGGCGTCCTGCGCTAGCAGTTCGGCTGGTCCCACCGATAACAGCACCACGATACCGCCGCCCACCCGTTTTAAAAAGCTGCGACGCAGCAAACCACGCGGTGGGTTCATGCCGGTGCTCCGACTTGGAGGGAAACCGCTTCAATGGCATCAACAATCCGCTGGTGAGCGCCGCAGCGGCAAAGATTGCGGCTCATGTGGGCTGCAATCGCTTCGCGTTTTGGCTTGGGGTTCTCTCTCAGAAAGGCCGCCGCGGACAGCAGCATTCCCGAGGTGCAATAGCCGCATTGAAAGGCGCCATGGTCCATGAATGCCTGTTGCAGTGGATGCAGCTTGCCGTTTTGTGCCAGCCCTTCGATGGTGACGACTTTTTTGCCTGCAATCGCCTTCAGCGACGTCCTGCACGAGCGGGTCGCACTGCCGTTCACAAACACCGTGCATGCGCCGCAGATCCCTTCACCACAGCCGTATTTGGTGCCGGTGAGATGCAGGTCGGACCGCAGCACCCAGAGCAGCGAACGGTCGTCGTCGGTATCCAGGCTCCTGGATTGGCCGTTCAAGCCAAATTCAATAGCGTGCTTCATGCGTGTTCCTGTTTCATGGATGCTGCGGCTAAGCGATATCGACGTTATTGACCCGGTGCGCTTCCAGCATGCGCGTGCCGAGCATGGTCATGCGCAACGTACCCGTAGCATTGACTTTGGAACCTATGTCCAAGTCGGTTGAAACCATGCCGTGGGGTCGCAGGTGAATGAACGCTCCGGTATCCAGAATCACGCCGTTAGCCTCTCCATGGCGCGCGTAGTGCAATGCGGTGACAACGCCCTTCATACTTATCCAGTCGGGCTCACCCTCAGAAGGCGAGATTGCTGCTCCCGTTGCATCGGCGAACGATTGGAACTTGAAGACTTTGTGTGTGCTGTGATCCGTTTTGGACGGTTGATCAGGCAGCGCAAGCAATCGCAACTGGCGCCCGGGAATTGCGGCCTGCGCCAGCGCAACGCTCTGATCGCCTGGCACAGACACCTGCACTACGGCACCTCTCATCTTGAGCAGCACTCCCTCCACGCTCCCCTTGGGACTAAACAATAGTTGCAGGCACTTACCGTGGATAAATTGGCTAATGTTGGGCATGGGTTCCTTGGGTTGTCATGTACAACTGCCAGATTCGGTAGGTGGGTTCGTGCACCTCGCACAGCGCGGCTTCGCGGTTCGCCTCCAGGCGCTGCACCCAGTGGCGCAGGGTGAGTGCGTAGTGCCGGCGCAGGGCTTCTACGTCCTGAATCTCGAAGCCCGCGCGCTCCATGCCGAGTTGAATATTGCTGACGCAATCAAACTCGCCGTCCGAAAAGACATAGCGGTTGATGAACTTGGTGGCCACGGTGCGGATCCAGCCTTCTTCATCGTAGGTAATGCCGTGGTTCAGAAACAGGCCACCGGGGCGCAGTACACGTTGAACGATAGCCAGGTAGGTCGACATATTGGCGAGGCCAACATGCTCTAACATGCCGATGCTGGCCACCTGGTCGTAAACCGCGTCGCCCTGCAGATCCTCGTGGTCGCGCAACTCCACAGTCACCCGGCTTTGCAATCCTTCGCGCACGATGCGTTCCTGCGCGAAATCATATTGCGTCTGGCTGAGGGTGATGCCGTGGGCTTGCACACCGTAATGCTTCGCTGCCCAACACACCAAAGCGCCCCAGCCGCAGCCGATGTCCAGCAAGTGAACTCCAGCCAGCAGCCGCAACTTGCGGCAGATGTGCTCCAGCTTGTTCTGCTGCGCCTGATCCAGCGTGTCTTCTGCAGTTTTGAAATAGGCACAGGAGTAAACGCGCTCCTTGTCGAGCCACAGTGCGTAAAAGGCGTTGGAGACGTCGTAGTGAAAGGTGATGGCCTGACTGTCCGAGCGGCGAGCGTGTTGCGGCGAAAAGCGCACTGCCAATCTCGCCAGCATGGTCCCGGCCTTGGCGGGCTTACTGACCGATGGCAGGCGCCATGCGTCCAGCAGCATCGGGTCGCGCAGGACCAGCGTAAGCGCTGCCGGTCCTGTACCCAGAGCGTGCGAACAGTCATTCCACAAGCGCAGATTTGCAGCCCCCGCGAAGCCGTGCAATAGGCGTTTCAAGATTCGAAGTGCAACATCTTCATGAGCGCTGTTTGGCTTGGGCCGGGTGGCTACGACGCGCATGGATGTCGAGGTCATGGACTGGGTTTACTCATGGGAACAAGGGGCTCAAGGTAGAGCCAGCGCCCTGCACAGTCTGTGCGATGAATAACACGCGGTGAGGCGCGTCCTATCGCCCAGACCTGGGCAAGTGCGATACGCAGACTGAACCCGCCACCTACTTCAATAAAGGCAATACCCAGATGGACAACGACATGGTGTTCATCAACAACATTCACCGGCTGGATGCGGAGTTGCCCTTTAGCGGCATCAAGCATTCAGGTTACGGGTGCAAGCCAGGCAATCCGAACATTTTTCAGCATCAGCGTATGCCCTAAGGAATTTTCATGATTAGAAAGGTTAGTCAACCTCTCGCCACCGAACCACCCGTTTGGTTTATCACCGGCTGCTCTACCGGCTTTGGCCTGGAGCTGGCCAAACAGGCCATCGACCGCAGTTTCCGCACGGTCATCGCCGCACGTGATCCCAAAAAACTGCAAGGCTTCGGCGCGACCGAGAACGCCCTCGTACTTCAGCTCAACGTTACGAAAGCGGACGAAGTTGCCGCTGCCGTCAAGGCGGCTGAGGCCCACTTCGGCGGCATTGACGTGCTGGTGAACAACGCGGGGCTACTTCGCCGCCATTGAAGAAGGCGTGGAAGCCGATGTGCGCAAGATGTTTGATGTCAACGTGTTCGGTCTGACCCGCTTGACGCAGGCGGTGTTGCCCGGTACACGTAAACGCCGCAGCGGATGCTTTGTGAACGTTGTCTCCTTGGGTGGCATACGCGGCATGCCTGCGCTGGGCAGTATGGCGCGACCAAATTCGCGATAGAGGGTTTGTCCGAATCCTTGCGCCAGGAGGCGGGGCCTTTGGGCGTGCGGGTGATGGTGGTCGAGCCCAGCGGCTTTCGCACCGATTGGGCGGGTCGCTCCGCCCACGAAAGCGCGCATCGGATTGATGACTACGTCGCCACTGCCGGTGCCGTGCGTGCAGCGGTGCGCGCATCGTCGGGTAACCATCCTGGCGACCCGGTGCGTGCCGCCAGCGCCATCATACTGGCCTTGTCCTCGGGCAATCCGCCGAACCACCTGCTGCTGGGGAACTATGCCTTCGACGGCGCCATGGCGAAGCTTGACGAGTTGCGCGCAGCGTTTAAAGCGGGCGACGCCGTGGCACGCGCTGCGGACTTCCCCAAGGTGAAGGAGGGCGCCACCGCTTAACCTTGACCACGGCAATCATGCCGCGCTGGTCCCCTGAATACTTCGAAAGGCCGTGCTTTGACGCGTCCAGCTTTACATCGGCTTGCCTGCGTAGTTTTGTAGCGCGTGATAGCATCCCGCCGGGGAATTTCTACAGGCATAGGGCGGGGTCTCAATCAACATGCATCACTTATCCGGCTCGCAAAAAAAGGACGTTGCATGTTGGTAGATCTGGTTCGCATTGCGCTGCGCAAGCCGTACACTTTTGTCGTCCTGGCGTTATTGTTGTTGATCATCGGCCCTATCGTGGCCATGCGAACACCCACGGATATTTTCCCCGAGATCCGCATCCCGGTGATTGCTGTGGCGTGGCAGTACACGGGTCTTCCACCGGACCAGATGGCGGGTCGCATTGTCACCTTGTACCAGCGCAGCCTGACGACCACGGTCAATGACATCGAGCATATTGAGGCCAACTCCTACGCCGGTGTCGGCATCGTCAAGATCTTCTTTCAGCCGGGCGTCAACATTGCCGTTGCCAATGCGCAAGTAACCGCAATCTCACAGGTGGTGGTCAGGCAGATGCCCCCCGGCATCACACCGCCGCTGATCCTGAACTACAACGCATCTACGGTTCCCATTCTTCAGCTGGCGTTTTCTGGCAAGGGACTGTCAGAGCAAAACCTTTTTGACATGGGTGTCAATGAAGTGCGCCCTCCTCTGGTCAATGTGCCCGGTGCCGCAATCCCGTTTCCATACGGGGGCCGCCAGCGGCTGGTCCAGATCGACCTGAATTCAAGCGAGCTTCAGGCTCGGGGTCTGTCGGCGCAAGACGTGGCCAATGCACTCGCAGCGCAAAACCTGATCGTCCCCATCGGTACGCAAAAGATCGGCAGTCTGGAATACACCCTGCAACTGAACAATGCGCCGTCCGTCATTGCCGAGTTGGGCAATCTGCCGATCAAGATCATCAATGGCACGACGATCTATATTCGCGACGTCGCCAATGTCCATGACGGTAGCGCACCGCAGACCAATATCGTGCACGTAGACGGCGGTCGCTCCGTATTGATGTCCGTGCTGAAGAACGGAGCCACCTCTACACTCGCGATTGTTGACGGTGTGCGCGCCAAGCTCGCTCAGATCAGTGCTTCACTGCCACCAAACTTGCTGGTCACCCCGATCAATGACCAGTCGCTCTTTGTCCGCGCAGCGATCAGCGGGGTGGCCGTTGAGGGTGTCATCGCCGCCGCACTGACCAGCCTGATGATTCTTTTGTTCCTGGGTAGCTGGCGCTCGACCATCATCATTGCGGTCTCGATACCACTGTCTATTTTGGGTTCGCTAGTGGCACTGGCTGCCATTGGTGAAACGCTCAACATCATGACCCTTGGTGGGCTGGCATTGGCGGTAGGCATATTGGTCGACGATGCGACGGTGACCATTGAAAACATCAACTGGCACCTGGAGCATGGCAAAGACGTAGAGACCGCGATCATGGACGGTGCGCGCCAGATCGTCACGCCCGCCTTTGTCTCCCTGTTGTGCATTTGTATTGTGTTCGTGCCCATGTTTTTCCTGCAAGGCGTGGCCCGTTACCTGTTTGTGCCTATGGCAGAGGCAGTGATGTTTGCCATGATCTGCTCGTTCCTGCTATCGCGCACGCTGGTGCCAACGATGTCCAAGTACCTGTTGAAGCCGCATGCGCCGCATACGGACATGCATGGCAACAACAGCACCTTGCCGCCCACACGCAACCCGCTGGTACAAATGCAACGCGGCTTTGAAGCCCGGTTCGAGGTGTTTCGCGAGGGCTACAAGGGGCTGCTGCAGTTGGCTCTGGTGCACCGGCGCACATTCATTATTGGTTTTATGGTCGTGGTGCTTGCGTCTTTTGCGCTGGTGCCGTTTCTAGGGCGCAACTTTTTCCCGGCGGTCGACGGCGGTCAGATACTGATGCATGCCCGCGTTCCGGTGGGCACCCGCGTGGAGGACGCTGCGGCGCGCTTTGCAGCGATTGAGGACGCTATTGCAACGGTGATTCCGAAGGAGGAAATCGTCACTCTGGTCGACAACATCGGGCTGCCGCCCAGCTCTATCAATTTGGCCTATAACAGCACCGGTGTGATTGGCACGCAGGATGGTGATATTCAAATCGCTTTGCGCAAGGAACACCGCCCTACGGCGGAGTACGTGCGGGCGCTGCGCGACCTGCTGCCGCGTACCTTCCCCGACACAACCTTTTCGTTTCCACCGGCCGATATCGTCAGCCAGATTCTGAACTTCGGCGCACCCGCACCGATTGACTTGCAAATCCGGGGCAATAATCTGGCCGGCAACTACGAGTACGCCAGCAAATTGCTGGCCGCCATCCGAAAGATTCCGGGTGTGGCAGATGCGCGGATTCAGCAGTCGCTGAAAAGCCCAGTATTCGATATCAACCTGGATCGCACGCGTGCCCAGGACGTAGGCGTTACAACGCGTGATGTGACCAACAGTCTGGTGGTCAATTTGGCCGGCAGCAGTCAGGTAGCGCCTACCTACTGGCTCAACCCGGCCAACGGCGTTTCCTATCCGATCGTGATGCAGGTGCCGCAGTACAACCTTGACTCGCTGGCGGCGCTGTCCAATCTGCCGATTAACGGTGCCACAACCAACGCCGGTGCGACGCCGGTGCTGGGCGGAATGGCGGATTTCAAACGGCGGAATGGCAGTGCGGTGGTGAGCCAGTACGACATCCAGAGCATGATCCAAATCAACGCCACTACCCAGGACCGCGATCTGGGTGCAGTTGCCAACGACATCCGGCAATTGGTTGCGGATACTGCAAGCCAAGTGCCCAAGGGCTCCACGGTGGTGCTGGTGGGTCAGGTGCGGACCATGGACAGCGCGTTCTCCGGACTGATGTTCGGGCTGTTGGGCGCCATCGTGCTGATCTACTTCCTGATTGTCATTAATTTCCAATCGTGGCGCGATCCGTTTGTGATCATCACCGGTCTGCCCGCTGCTTTGGCCGGGATTGTGTGGATGCTCTTTGCAACGCACACCACGCTATCGGTTCCTGCGCTCACCGGGGCCATCATGTGCATGGGCGTTGCAACGGCCAATAGCGTGCTGGTGATCAGCTTTGCACGCGAGCGGCTCGACGCCTTGGGCGATGCCGTGGCGGCGGCGATGGATGCCGGCTTTGTTCGCTTTCGTCCGGTGCTCATGACCGCCCTTGCCATGGTTATCGGCATGTTGCCCATGGCACTCGGTTTGGGTGAAGGCGGCGAACAAAATGCGCCACTGGGCCGCGCTGTGATCGGTGGTCTGATTTTTGCCACCATCGCCACACTCATGTTTGTGCCCGTTGTGTTTAGTCTGGTGCATGCCAATGACCGCAAAGCACCCGCCACTGGCCCTGTTTCTGGAGAATTGCATGTTGCCTGATCCTACTCACGCGTCCGTTCGCGTACCGCGCGCTTTTCGCCTGGCTGCGTTTGCGCTTCTGGCATTGGCGCTGGTCATAGTTGCCATGGGTATCATCAGCCGCCGCTCGTCAGCGGCAAGTCTTCAGGAGCAGGCTGATCGGCAATCGGTGCGCACCGTTGCGGTCATCACACCCGGCAGCGCCAGCGGCAATGGCGCGGCTGCCACGCTGGAATTGCCAGGGCGTCTGGAAGCGCAAGCCCGCGCACCGCTGTATGCACGTGTGAGCGGCTATATCAAGAGCTGGACTGCGGACATCGGTACCAAAGTCAAGGCCGGCCAGTTGCTGGCTGAAATTGAAACGCCCGATCTGGATCAGCAACTCCTGCAGGCCCGTGCTGATCTGGCCAGCGCGCAGGCGAATTTGTCATTGGCAGGCGCCACGGCAAAACGGTGGCAGTCGCTGGTCGCCAGTGACTCCGTATCTCGCCAGGAAGCGGATGAAAAATCCAACGACCTGGCCATCAAACAAGCTTCGGTAAATGCCGCACAAGCCAATGTTGACCGATTGCTTGCGACCAAGAATTTCACCCGAATCGTGGCGCCTTTTGACGGTACGGTAACGGCGCGGTCGACGGACGTGGGCGCACTGATTAATGCCGGAAGCGGCGGTACCGGTCAGGAGCTTTTTGTGGTGTCCGATACGCGTCGACTCCGGGTCTACATTAACCTGCCGCAGAACTATGTCTCGCTGGTCAAGCGCGGCGCCACGGCCCGCCTGAGCGTGCCGGAAAATCCTGGCAAGACGTATACCGCGACCTTGGAGTCGACCTCGGGTGCCGTAACCGCCGGTTCCGGCAGCATGCTGGTGCAGCTCTCTGTGGACAACGCGCAGTCTGAATTGCTGCCCGGTGGCTACGCCAACGTCAGCATCAATTTGCCGGGCGATGTGAAATTGCTCAACGTTCCGCCCAGCGCGCTGATTTTTGACAAATCAGGCTTGCATGTCGCAACCGTAGACTCAATGAACAGGGTGGTGCTCAAGACGGTGACCATTGCCCGTGACTACGGGAGGGTTATCGCGCTGGCTTCAGGTTTGAGCGCGACGGATCGTGTAATCGAAAGCCCGCCCGACGGCGTTGGCGAGGGTGATCAGGTAAGGATCGCAGAACCGGCAGCCAAGGTCGCACCGGCGTCAGGAAAGCAGTAAGCGTGAAGCCTCACTTTTTGCTCAACCCTTGCTGCAGTTTGGTGCTTTGCCTGTGTCTGGGTGCCTGCAACACCGCACCGACCCTGAAAGCGCCCGATGTGCCCACGGCCGCGGCCTATAAGGAGGCGCTAGACTGGGCCCGTGCGCAACCCGCTGACACCTTGGCTCGCGGCCCCTGGTGGACCTTCTACGGCGACCCGCAACTCAATGCGCTGGAAGATCAACTGCTGGCGAACAGTCCTGATTTGAGCGCTGCATTGGCGCGCTACCAGCAGGCGCGCGCCAGCACGGATCAAGTCCGCGCCGGCCAGTACCCCACCCTCACGGCAAGCGGCAATTTGCAACGCGACCAGCAATCGCAGGCGAGGCCACTGCGGGTTTTGGGACCGACCTCGCCGGACCAGTATGACTCCTATACCGTGGGCGTGGACTTGGAATACGAGTTCGATTTGTGGGGCCGGGTGAGCAACCAGGTTGCCGCCAGCAATTACGCGCTGCAAGGTGCTCAGACCGATCTGGAGTCAGCGCGCCTGAGTTTGCAGGCGCAACTGGCTGATACGTATATTGCCCTGCGCGGGCTGGATCGGGATGCGGCGTTGTTGACACAGACCGTCGACAACTACAAAAAGGCCTTGGATCTCACCAACACGCGCCACAACGCGGGCATCGCCTCCGGGCTGGACGTCGCACGCGCGCAGACCCAATTGGAATCGTCCCGCTCGCAACTGCAGCAAAGCAGCGCACAGCGCGCCGTTCTGGAACATGCCATTGCTGCACTGGTGGGCAATTCGGCATCGAGTTTTTCGTTGACGCCACAAGCCATTGAATTGGCGCTGCCAGAGGTGCCGCCGGGTGTTCCTTCCACTTTGCTTCAACGGCGGCCTGATATTGCCGGGGCGCAGCGGCGCATGGTTTCTGCCAATGCAAGCATTGGCGTGGCGAATGCCGCCTTTTTCCCCACCGTGACGCTCAGCGCTCTTGCGGGCTACCAGACGTCGGACATTGAAAATTTTCTGCGTGCGCCCAATATGTACTGGGCGATTGGCCCCAGCCTGTTCTTGACCCTGTTTGATGCGGGAAAGCGTCAGGCAGAAATCGATCGGGTGCAGGCCGTTTTAGGCGAGAACGCAGCGCGCTATCGCAGTTTGGTGCTGAGTGCGTTTCAGCAGGTTGAAGACAATCTGGCACTGTTGGGTCGCTACCGTGCTGCGAGTGAATCGGAGCAGGCAGCCACTGTTGCTGCACAAAAAGCCTTGGAGCTGGCGACCAATCGCTATCGCGAAGGCTCCGCGAACTATTTGGAAGTAGTCGCCGCGCAGTCCACTGCGCTGCAGTCCGAACGCAGCGCATTGGAGCTATCCACGCGCCAGCGCCGCGCCAGTGTGCAGTTGATCAAATCGTTGGGCGGTGGTTGGAGCAAGAACTACTGACATCAAATCGCGGGCAAAAAGCCCACTTGTGCCCGCAGAGCCGCTTGAGCATCTTGCACCAGCAATGCAATGAACTCCGCTGCTGCCTTCGCGTTGACGGCTGCGGCACTCACCGCAGCGGTGTACACCGTTGCCAATTCAAATTCTTTGGGCAAATCCGCCACCAGATCCACGCCCTGGGTAATCAGAATTTCAGTGACTTGGGTGCTGCCGATCACATGCATGTCAATGCATTCCGCCATTGCGTTCATCGCCGTGTTGCCGTTGGGATAAGGCCGCAGGCGCCCTGCCAGTTCATCGGCTAGTCCCAGCGCATTGATCACCTTCATCACGTGAATACCGGCCGTTGCCAATTTGGGATCTGGTAAATAAATGGCGCTGGCTGCACGCAATGCAGCGCACAGTGAATCAGCGTCATGGACAGCCGGATAGGGAGCGCCCGTCTTCACCGCAACACCGGTTTTCACGGTGCCCAGATCACGCGCCGTTCCGGGGACTACCTTGCCGCTTCGGACCAGCGTGTCGATGAGCGAGCGCGTCAAAATCAATACATCGCAAGCTTCGCCGTCCAGTAGCTTTTTCTGTATGGCGCCGACCGCATTGAAAGTGCATTGAAGTGCAAATCCACTGCTCGCCTCAAATGGCGCCTGCATCGTGCGTATCAAGCCCTGTGCGGCACCACCGCTTAATAAATGCAAAGCGTTCATGCTATTTCGCTTAATCGAGTTTGATGTTGGCTGACTTGATAACTCCAGCCCATTTGCTAACATCATCCTGCAGATATTTTTCAAACGCAGAAGGCGTCATCACCATTGGCACAGCACCTTGTTTTCCCCAGGACTGGCGCACCTCCGGCAGGCTTGTGATTTTGGATACCACTTCATTGAGTTTGTCGACCACCACTTTGGGAGTTCCCTTAGGGGCCAGCAATCCAAGCCAAATTGTTGATTCATAACCGGCTACGCCCGCCTCACTCAATGTGGGCACATCGGGCAACACTTCAGAGCGCTGCTTGCCACTGGTGCCGATGGCGCGCACTTTGCCGCTTTTGACCTGCTCCGCCATGGTGGTTACGGCATCAAACATCATGTCGACCTGCCCGCCCAAAACGTCATTGCGAGCGCCCGAACTTCCTTTATAGGGGATATGCACCATATCGATTTTGGCCATGCTTTTGAACAACTCACCAGCCATGTGGTAAGGCGTTCCCGGCCCGGAGGATGCGTAATTAAGTTTCCCCGGCTGCGCTTGCGCACGCTTGATGAGGTCCGCCGCATTCTGAATCCCGGTCCCGGGATTGACGACCAGCACTAGATCGGAATAGTTGATCGGGGCGACTGCGACGAAGTCACGCATCAGCGAATAGGGCTTATTGGGAATCAATGTCTCATTGACCGTTTGGCTGTTGGACATGAGAAGCAGCGTGTAGCCGTCTGCCGCGGACTTGGCAACAGCATCGGTACCAATCACGGAACCGGCACCCGGCTTGTTATCCACCACAAAGGGTTGCCCCAGAACTTCCGTCAAGCGCTGTCCGATAAAACGGGCGTAGATGTCCGCGGGCCCACCGGCCGCAAAAGGCACCACGATGCGGACTTGGCGCGTAGGGTAGGACTGGGCAAGGCCTGTGGCACTCACAACCAAAGCGCTGATGGCTACGCCAGCGCTCAGGAGGTATCTGTGTAAGGAGATGGGCATTGTTTGTGTTCCTGTTATTCCACTTTGCCAATACGCCGGACTACGTCCACCATGCGCTTGACATCCTCCTGCACATATTTTTCAAAGTCAGGGCTATCCAGGTACAACACGGGGCTTCCGGCACTATGAATGGCTTCCCGCACTTTGGCGTCGTTGGCCGCGGCGCGCGCGGCGGCGCGCAATCGTTGCGCGATGGGCTCCGGTGTTGTGCTGGGAATAAACATGCCAGACCACTGAGCGTATTCAACATTGAATCCCTGATCCTTCAGGCTGGGCACATCCGGAAACGCCTCCAATCGGCCTTGGCCCCAATGTCCCAATATCCGGATCTTGCCCGCCTTCACCTGCTGCAAAACCGTGGCCGGCCCCGTGGACAGTGCGTCGACCTGGCCACTCAGCAAGGCCAGTACGGCAGGGCCTGCTCCGGTGTACGGAATGTGCATCAGACGTACCCCGCTGCTTTGCGCCAGCATTTCCATAGGCACGTGCATGGTGCCGTAATTTCCGGACGATCCGTAGTTGATCGCTCCGGGACGTTTACGCGCGTCATCCACAAAATCTTTCACCGTTTTCCAAGGCGCGTCCGCACGCACAGCCAGCACCGTGGGGTCCGCAGTAAAACGGGCCAGCGGTCGCAGATCGCCCATTACGTACATGGGTGAGCGGCCCAGCAGCGCATCGGCCTCGGGGAGGACAGAAAATGAGGAGAGCGCCATGAGGACGGTGTAGCCATCGGGCTTGGATTTGGCCGCCACGCCCATTCCGATGCCACCACCGGCACCTGCCTTGTTTTCGATCACGACAGTTTGACCCAGTTCGCGGCCCATCGCCTCGGCTACTGGGCGCGCCACGGTATCGGCCAGCCCCCCGGGCGGGAATGGCACCACCATCGTGATGGGCCGGGCAGGATACGCAGTGGTTTGGGCCTGGACCGTTGCAATGCTCGTGATTGCAAGAAATAGCGCACAAACCCATACCGCCGGCGAAGTGGTGCCGTGTGTCTTCATGGTGTCTCCTCTTATTTGCAAATCACTTTACCATGTGCAATTCGTTCACTTTCACTAATGGAAATTACCCATGCGCATTGCAGCCTTTTTGTATCAACAGCAACCCCACGTCGGATTGGTATCCGATGATCTGCAGAGCGTGACGCCATTTGACATGCCGTTGGCCAAGCGAGAACTGGGTGCTTTGCCCATTGTGGAAATGCTTGCGGCAGGACAGTCATTGCCGCCGACGCTTGCCGCATTGCCTTTGAATGCAGTGAGCCTGCGCGCGCCCTTACCCAAACCAATACGCAATATTTTTTGCGTGGGGAAAAATTACCATGCCCATGCCAAGGAGTTTGCGCGCAGTGGTTTTGACAGCAGTGCCAAGTCCGGCGGAGAAATACCCAGCTTTCCCATCATCTTCACCAAGGTACCCGAGTGCGTAATTCCCACCGGTGCGGCTATCGAAATGCCTGTTGGAGTTTCCACCGCCATTGATTACGAGGCAGAACTGGCTGTAGTGATAGGACGTGGCGGAAAAGGCATCAGCAAAGCTAAAGCCATGGAACATGTATGGGGTTACACCATCGTCAACGACGTCACAGCACGGGACTGGCAAAGCCGTCATTCGCAGTGGCATTTGGGTAAATCATTTGACACGTTCTGTCCTATGGGACCCTGGTTGGCAAGCGCCGACCAACTGAATGTTGCCGACACACAGGTGCGCTGCTGGGTCAATGGCGAAGAACGCCAGAACGCATCCACCAAAGATCTGATTTTTGACATCCCGACGCTGATTGAAACGCTCAGTGCCGGTATCACCTTGTACCCCGGCGATGTGATTGCCACCGGCACACCCGTTGGAGTAGGTATCGGCTTTACGCCTCCCAAATACCTTCAATCAGGAGATGTCGTTCGCATTTCCATTGATGGAATCGGGGAGATTCAAAACCCGGTAGTGTGATCAATCGCCGATACAGAAGGGAGTTTCTTTCCACTCAAGTGGAAAGAAACTATGTCATTCGCCGGCTGACCCAATGGACTAATTGGATATCGCGTTTGCACCGCTAAGACCCACAACCACGTACTTGGTTGCCGATCCGGCTATCGCCTTAAGGTCGTTGCTGAGGTTGGTTACTTCCGGAGTCCAAGTCGCCAAGTCCGTGCTCAAAAACGCAGTGCCCGTAGCACCAACGATCAAATATTGAGACTGGGACTGAGAAGCGTTCACCGCGTAAAAGGTCGCTGAACCGGGCAGAGTTTGTGATGACCAATTTGCACCATCCGTGCTAGTTACCACCGTGCCATTGACGCCCACCGCAACAAACGAAGTTCCGTAGCCGGCAACCCCGTTGAGGCGTTGAGCCACTGTCGAGTATGTGCCCGAGGGCACGGCCCAATGGGCACCACTGTCAGTACTCACGTAAACAGCACCATTGGCACCAACCGCGACCCAAATTCCGCTGGAATAAACAACCCCATACAAACTGGCTGATCCAGGAACGCTGCTGGCCGCGGACCACGTTGAACCGGTTGTACTCAAAAGAATAGTTCCACTGTCGCCCACGGCAACGATATTTGTCCCATCCGTTGCAAAGGCATTGATGTTGGCGGAAAGTGCCGGAGCCTGCGTCAAGTTAGAAGGGTCCGTTCCATAGTAAACATGCTTGGCGGTATCGGATACAACATACAGCGCCGAGGTATTTGCGTATGCAACCGCGCTCAGGGTATTGGTTCCGGTAACTGAACTTGAAACATTGCTCCAGTTCTGTCCGTCAGTTGACTTATAGACAGATCCTTGTGCTCCAACGCTATAGTAATTCGTACCGTCCGTAGCCACGCCTTGCAAGTCGTTTGCCAATGGCGTACCCGTCGTCCACAGACCTGTTGTACCGGCTGCTCGCGGTACTGCGGATACGGTTGGCGTTTGCGGTCCGCCTGGGCCTCCGCCCGTTCGTCCGTTCATGGTAAATGAGTAGGTGGTCCCGTTGGTCAGCCCAGTTACGGTGTACGGGGAACTGATATTGGTAACCCATACGTGCCCGGCCGGCGCATTTTTCATATCGATCGCCGAGGCTGTTGGTGCGTACATCAACCAGTACTCGACCCCTGGGGCTTGCGCCCAAGTAATCGTCACCTGCGTATTACCGGGCGTGAGCGTAAGCCCACCGGTGGGCGCAGGAGCCCCGCTTCCGCCACCTCCACACGCAGAAAGTAGCATTGACAAAAGCAGTGTCATCAAAAGAATACGGAGGTCGCGCAGTTGCATGGTCAGTGTTTTTAAGTTATCGCCCCCGATTATGGGGTGCGGCTGGTCGGGACGTTTGAAGAATTCGTAAAGATGCTATCAGGCATGAAACGCACCGTACCGCCCTCTTGTACTGGGCACTGCTCAAAATGAAGTTGACGAGCCTTGATCTTGCGTGATTTACCGACTATAGCCAGTCAGACGGAGTCAATGGCGTTCACAATTACCAAATCGCACCGACCTTGAGAGGGCGACGCAACGCGCCAAAAAGTGCCTTCAAAAACATGCCTCTTCTGACCATTGACAATGAGAGCAAAAAAAATTGATAAAAATAAAATTGTTGTGTAGAATTCAGTGATGTACCCGCATGTCGCGGATACCTGAGGGCAAACCTGTCGAAAGACAGGGACGCAAAGCCACCGGCCTAATTCGCGCGAGCGAAACGGCAGCGGGGTTGCCAGTGTTGATTCAAACCATATAGTTTGATTGCAGAAATTGCACAACATTGATTTAGCGTGGCCCTCGCCCTTTTTTTGGAGCGAAGTTGCCATGAAAAAAATTCCATTTTGTTCGACTGTATCGCGCTTGGCATTGCCTGCTCTTAGCGCAGCACTGGTTTTGAGCGCCTGCGGTGGCGGCGATGGTGGTTCTACCGGTAGTTCAACTTCTGCAGGCCCCCAGTCGCAGTTGGCTACAGGCTCGACTACCTTAACGATCAACATGGCGAATCTACCGGAAGCGGCTGCCATGCAGATTGCACAGCCCTTTTTCCATTCGGCACCCGAATTGCTCAGTGCACCTGATGATAGAGACACTGTCAATCCAGATGCATCCTCCCGTCATGCTGCGCACCACCAGGCGATTTCGGCAGAACTGAGCGAATTGTCCACTCGACGCCTGACAGCACAAGATATGCGCGAGCCTCACACTGCGCGTGCACGGCGTAACGCACAAATGTCGGCCGACGGGTCCGCTGCGCCCATGGCGGCATCTACAGTGATTGCCACCTATACGCCGGCGCAGATCAGAGCGGCTTATGGTTTGCCTTCTTTGCCCGTTGCTGGCGCGACTGTTACTGCAGCGCAGGCTGCACAAATGGGTGCGGGACAGACAATTTATATTGTGGATGCGCAACATGATCCCAATGCGGCGGCAGAGCTTGCGGCATTCAATACCAAGTTTGGTTTGTCAGCTTGCACGACTAAATCCATGGCGTCGACAGTGGCACTCCCGTTGCCGTCAGCTTCACCAACTGCATGCGAATTCTCCGTAGTTTTCAGCACCGCAAATGGCACTATGAGCAGCGTCGCACCCGCATATGACGCGGGTTGGGCCACTGAAATTACCCTTGATGTTCAATGGGCGCACGCCACCGCACCGTTAGCCCGCATTGTGCTGATTGAAGCGCCAGATGCATCGCTCAACAGTTTGTTGGGTGCCGTGAAATTGGCCAACACTATGGGGCCAGGCATTGTTTCTATGAGCTTTGGTGCTGCAGAAGGTAGTTGGACCAGTTCGGTAGATTCTGTTTTTACGGGCGCGGGCATGACGTACCTTGCAGCGACCGGCGACTCAGGCGCAGCGGTCTCCTGGCCTTCGGTCTCATCAAACGTGGTTGCAGTGGGTGGAACCACACTGACCTACACAGGCTCCGGAGCACGCAGTGAAATAAGCTGGTCCGGCACAGGCGGGGGTGTCAGTGCCTATACGCCGACGCCGAGCTATCAGAACAATACAGTTCCCGGTGTAAGTTCCTTGCCACACCGCGCCGTGGCCGATGTTGCTTTCAATGCGGATCCGGCGTCAGGTCAGTATGTCGCAGTACAAACTCCGGGAACCACCACAACTAGTTGGCTGAGTGTGGGGGGTACGAGCCTTTCTACTCCACAATGGGCGGGCTTGATGGCGATTGCCAATGCAGCACGGGCGCAGTCGGGCAAACCCGTCCTAGGTGCGCCGCACTCCGTTTTATATGGTCAGATTGCTACGGTACCCGGTACCTATGCCAGCGTGTTTGCTGACATTACCAAGGGTTCAGATGGCACTTGTGCGCTTTGCACCGCCAAAGTGGGTTATGACCCCCTGACCGGGCTGGGCACGCCCAATGTCACCGGACTCCTAAGCGCACTAACATCGTCAGGCAGTGCCACTGCACCAGTGGTGACCCCAGCGACTATTGGCGGCGTGGCGGGAACCCCGCTGACGTTCACCGCATCGGTGCTTGCGCCCAACCCGGTCACCTACACCCTGGGCAATGCGCCTACCGGAATGACCATCAGCAACACAGGTGTAGTGAGTTGGCCAGCCCCATTGGTCGGCACATACGCAGTCACTGTCAGTGCAAAAGACAGCAAGACGGCTCTCAACGGGCAGGGCGTATACACAGTCACTATCGCTCAACAAGCTGCGCCGGTTGTAGCTGCGGCTTCTGCCACGGGTTCAGTGGGGTCTGCGTTTTCATTTGCTACGGCTGTGACGTCGACAAATCCCGTGACTTACAGCATTAGCGGCGCGCCTACAGGTATGGTTATCAGCACGAGTGGCGTCCTGAGTTGGGCCACACCGGTTGCAGGGAACTACAGCGTCACCGTATTAGCGAAGGATTCGAAGACTTCACTGATCGGCCAAGGCGTGATCAGCGTGGCCATATCTGCGCCTTTACCTCCTTCCGTGGGAAGTGCAACGATTCTTGGCAAGCCTGGTATAGCCCTGTCATTTACGGTGGCTTCGACGGCACCGAATCCAGTTACCTACACGCTTACAGGCGCCCCTGCTGGTATGACTATAAATTCTGCCGGTGTTGTGAGTTGGGCAAATCCGGTTGTAGGAAGCTTTAGCGTAACCGTAACCGTCAAGGACACAAAAACCAGTCTAAGTGGCACAGGTGTTTACACAGTCAAGATTGCCACTGCAGGACCTTTGATCACGGCGGCAGCCATGACTGGTGTGGTGGGCAAGGCGATGAGCGGCACTATCAGCATCACGGACGCAGCTGCCACTTCGATGGCCATCACGATATCCGGCGTGCCACTCGGAATGGGCTTCTCGATTATCGGAAGCACTCTCACCGCTAATTGGCCCAACCCGGTTTTAGGTAGCTACAGTTTAAAAGTGGTTGCAGTGGACAACGCCGGCCTGAGCGCTACGCTCACCATACCGGTGACCATCACGGCAAAGTAAAAATCAGTAGCGCAGCCGGATTGCATGAAGGCCAAGTTGTCCACGACTCCCGAAGTGGACAACTACTTCTTGTACTATTCTGCAATGGCTTTCACAAAACAGGACCTTTTATCCCGGTGAAATCCTCGGCAGATCTGGCCACACAATTTTTTTAGTCAACGGCAATTGAATCTATGTCTTGCGAAAGAACTGCAAAAATTCGCTAGTCAATTTCTCCGGAGCTTCCTTTGGGAGGTCGTGGCCAATTGGCAAACCTACTCCACGGACTGCGCCATCGATCGATTTCTCCCGCCAGGTTTGCAGCACATCGAAGCTGTTCCCCACAGCAGGGCAACCTGTCATTAGTTCTGCGAAATCACCCCAAGCAACTCCACTTGCACACGCCGGTTGGGCGACAGGCATTCCTGTAGCGCATCGCGCGTCTTGAACCGGTTCTGGCACGCCAGCACCTGGTCGGTATCACCGCGGGCGTCAATGCTGACCCCGGAGACTTCCATCTCTTGGGCCGCCAGCAGATCGCGCACTGTCTTTACTCGCTTTTGCGAGAGCTGCAAGTTGTAATTCTTGTTTCCCGTTCCATTAAGGCGGTCGGCATGGCCCACGAGCTGCAGTGACCCGATCCGGACGTGGTCGCGCTTGACACGGGCTACTAGCGCTTCAAGCTCAGCCCGTGACGCATCACGTATATGCGACGGTGTGAACTGGTCAAAATCGAACAGCACCTGTGCCGACAGGGCTACTCTCACTGCAGCCGGCACCCGTTCAGCAGCAGCCGGTGCGAGCACAGGGACAAGGGGTGCCGGTGCGGGCGCATCGGCCACCGGACAACTGGCAGCGCGGGCACTGGCATCCGACAGCAGTTCCTCGGCGATTTGCACATACGGTTTCGCGTGGCGCCACTGCTGCTGGTTGAACTCATTACCGGCATGCACCAATTCCACTTCGGCACATGCGACCTCGCGTCCCACGCATGCCAGCGCAGCACCTTGCTTCAGGTCTGCTGTACGCGCCCACAAATCGGGACGCAGGCGCGCTGCACCGTTGACCAGCGGCGTTTCCATAGAGGCCGGTCGCGTCCGGTGTTCAAGCAAAACGATTAACCGTTCTGATTCGGTCAAGGCATCCTGCGTGAACGGTGTGCGGTCATTGCGTGAATATTCGTGCAGGGACACGTCCAGCCAGCACTGGGCTTTGCTTAGAAAGTAGTCACGCACAGGTATACCCTGTTCATTGAGACGGTGAATCCGCTCTTCGAGTTGCTCATAGGCCCGGTAGTCGGCGTGGATGGCTGGGTCCGATATGCGCGCCTCGGGGGCGTTCAATGGGGTCTGGGCAAACCCCACTCCCGACAGACACAGGCTAGCGCTGAAAATCCGGGAGACAGTCCGTAAAAACGTGTTTTTATACATGGTGCTTCAGCGGTCGAGAGTACGGTTGATATTCTGGTTGGATCCGGCGAACAGGTCCTGGTCAAACTTGAAGCGCAGGCGCAAATAAATGCCTTCTCTGGTGTATTCATAACCCGCAAGGTCAGAATTGGCCGAGAAGCCGGCGTAGTTGTAGCCCACCGACAGCCATAGGTTTTGCTGTAGCAGGTAGCCCACCTCAACGCCGGTTGCGGCCTGCTGCGAGGCATGCTGGCCGAGTTGCACTGCAGCCATCACGCCGACGTCCCAGTCTTCTGTGACGTCATAGGTGATCCGCCCCGATAACAACTGGGCCTGAAAACTGTCGTTGATACCGCCTTCGAGCTGGTCCTGCTGCCATTTGGCGGCGATGCGCCCTGTGGTCCACCAGGGACGCGACGGATGGTAGTCAGCCAACACGGAAACAATGTGCGCAGTGCTGGCCAGTGGTCCAACCGCGGCATTGCTATTGTCCTGCTCGGTTTTGTATTCGTACTTTGCCAGTGCGTTGACCCGGTTCCTATCGTTTTCACGGTAGGCCGCGCCCACCTGCACCCGGTCCTGAAAGACACTGCCGGTCGCATCGTGCTGGGTCAGCAACATATAGTTGCGCGACAGGAAGGTCCAGTCCCGGCTCAGCTTGCGTGCGGCCATGACCTGCCACATCGTGGTGTTGAACCCTTGATCGGTGACCGATCCGGGTACATCGCCGCTCACGCGGTATTCGAGTTTGGTAGAGCCGCGCCACAGTGGGTCTGCCGTGTAATCGAGTCCCCCCGAAACAGCCTGCGTAACGGGTGCCGCTCCGGACAGGACTTCCGTGCGTTCATAGGCCGTATTGGCACGCAAGCCGGGGCTCAACAACCAGCTGTTGCGCACCCCCGAGGCCAGTTCGGTGTCGGAGCCGCTCAACGAATCACGCATGCGGTATTCGCTGAAGAGCTGAGCATCGTGCCAATACGACGTATCAATGCCGAACACCAGTGCTTCACTGTCGGCATTCGGCGCTGTTGGATTGGTCGGACTGGAAACACCGCTTAGCTGCTCCAGGCGGGCATACATGCGGGTGCGTTCCGCCAGCAGATAGTCCCCTCCCAATGAATACCGCTGCAGCGGGTCGCCGGAAACCGACGATTCAACCTCACCCCCCAGCGTCAGACGGTCCGTCGCCTTGAAACCCAGGCCGACGCGTGCTGTTTCGGTTTGCATACCGCTGGCCTGGTTCAACGTGGGTAGTACCGGTAGTGTGCCGTTCTGAATAACGGGAAGACCGCTGACAGTGTCGATGACCTGGTTGCCATAGCCTGTCGCACTACCCGCCGCACCGCTGGCGATGCTGCCGGTAAGGCCCGCGGTGGAAGAAAACGGCGCTGCCGCCGTCGCTGCCACAATTCCGCTGCTTTGACTCAGCGCGCGAACACCCGCATCAAGCAACAGGCGATCTGTCAGCTTGACCTTGATACCGACCTGGGCTTCGTCACTACTTGCCATGCCAGGGTTACGGTCTTCATTGTGTTGTGCCTGGGCGTAAATGTCTGTCGTTGAGGACAGCTTGACCGAGCCCTGTGCCATCGCCTCTGCTTTACCGCCGGTAAGTGGCGCGGCCAAATTGTTGAACGTCGGGTCCGACTGGCCGATGAACAGATGTCCCTTGGTAGTCTCGGTCTCGTGTGCCAGTTCAACCCGCCACGCCTGCCCCGCCACGTCACCGTTCATATTGACCAGGCCCGGCAGGGTATTCTGGTTAACCGGATTGGTGTTGACTTCACTGATTGTCTGCGCCACTTCGGCCACCAACATGGTCCCTGGTGCAATGCGCCAGCTGGCGTTGGCGCTGGTGAGTTGGTTGCCCGCCAGCGGGTTCTGGTCCTGCACCGCCGAACCCCCAATTTCGAAATGCTCATTGATGCGCAACTGCCCGTCGGCCCCGAGAACCCAAAATGCCTCGCCGCCCTGGTCCACTTCATAGGTGACGCGCAGCGACACCGGGTTCAGGTTGGGATCAAATGCCGGCAAAAACTGGTTAAGCACAATGCGGCCGCTGAACGGCTCGAATGTGTAGTCTGCCAACGGCATCAACTGCGTGGTACTCAGAATACGCGCCGGCATGTTGCGGTCGCGCACCACCACTTCCACTTTCTCCCTGTCCTGCACGGCGCCGTTGTTACTCAGCGCATACGGACCGCTGCCCTGGCTGGCGAACTCATCAATCACCTGGCGCAACGTATCGTTAATGGCAAACACATTGCCAGTCACCTTGTCTTTTTCATAATGCCAGCGGATGCCGGTCGCACTGCGGTTGTAGGCGCCCAGGCTGCGCTGCTGCAGTCCTGCCACCGCCCCGCCACCGCTGCGCTGACTGAACCCGTCGCCTGTGACAAAGTCGCCATACATCAAATAGCACTTGTCTTTGTCGATTCGCACGTACAAGGCGGTCGACGATTTGGCCTCCTCGCCCTTGATCGACGAATCGCCGTACACAGGATAAAAGTCATCCGGCCGCACTGCGCTTTGCAAACGCGACTGCACGTCCTTATCCGAGTCGTACGACGCAGTCAGAAGGTACTCGCCCTTGATCACACCCTTGAGGAAAAAAGCAGAGCGCGCACCGGCACTGGCCTGGCCATTGCCAAACACGGTGCTGAAGTGCTGGATCTCGGCGTCGAAACCATCATTGGTATGGGCCGGCGCCAACAGGTTGGCTCCATTGCTGAAATTGATAATGCCTTCGACCAAACCCGCTGCGACCATTTTGCGCATATCGGGTACGAAGCTGACCATGCCGGACGCTTCCTGCTCCCCGACGGTCACGCGCAGCTGCACGTCCTGTGGTGTTATGGGTGCAAGCAGGCGAAAGTGCGCCAGGCCATTCTTCACCTCGAGCTGCACACCGGGCGTGCTGCGGTCGGCGCTGCGCGCGTCGGGTCCGAGTTCGTCGGTTTTTGCGCCGGGCAACAAAATACGCCCGCCGCTGACCTCTATCGTGGCAACGACCGCATTGGCCAAGGCCTTGCCGTCCTTACCCAGCACCCGCAGCGTGACACCAACCGGCGTCTGACCATCAGCAGATACCCCGTTGCGGTCGACCTCGACGACCAGATGGGCAGCCTCACTGTTAGCGCTGTAGTCAACCCTACCCGACTGGCCTTTGAACAACGCGCTGCGTTGATCGGATGGCACATCGGCCGGGTTAGCCATTGGATACAGCGGCGTACCGGCACCGGACCAGGCACTGCGGTCGCCGCCGGTCAAGGGCGCGTAACGTCCGTCAAACGCTTGCGCCAATACGCTGCAGGGCTGTGCCGCCAGCAACAGCACGCATACCGCCACCAGCGAACGCTGCAAGTGCACGTAACCTTGGTTCTTATTGCGCATTGACAGCTCCTTGCCGTGGCTTCACCAGCGGCTGATTGGCACTGTCAGTGCCCTGCAGCGGATAACCCGGCGATTTGCTCTCGAAACGCAGCGCCGAGCCGTTTGCACGCTCTGTTTCAACCGACCTCACCTCACCCTGCGTGCGCCGGGCCTTGACCTGTTCCAGCACGCGGTTGGAACAGCTTCCCTCGATGAAATCGGCACGATGCAACTCGCCATTTTTCAGGTCAACAAAGAGGCTATTCGCATCGCCGAGGTTGCGGTTGCTTGACGTAGTGAGGTGCGACCCCTGCGGCAGCGTGGCCGGATCGGGCGTCAGCACGTGACTGCGTGGCGTCATGCCGCAGCGGCTGTACTTGCCCTCCGAGTCACTCACCACGTACGTGCCATCTTCAAAATACAAGCGCACGCCCGGAATACCTATTTCCTCGTCGTCCTGGATGTGGTTGTTATTGCACTCCACATATATTTTTCCCAGCACGCAGGCCTGGTCGGTAAAGACACCACCGCTCACGGTAACCTTGTAGCTTCCCTGGTTTGACAACACGCTATTTGTCAGTGGCTGAAAAGTCTGCGCGCTGACACAGCCGTTACTTGAACTGCAGCCGACCGCCATTGCGGTGTTAATACCGTTGCCCTGCTGCGCTCCGATACCGACGCGTACGCGGTACTGCAACTTAATGGCTTGGGGGCCAACGGCGGTGGTGTTGCCAGTGCCACGTAGCAAGCCCAGGTTGAATGCCAGCAATGGCCCCAGCCCGCCAACCGGATTGGCCGCCTGTAATCCGTTGACCTGCACCGTACCGGGCACCAAAGTAAAGCCCGGTGGCAGGTGATCACGCACAGTCACCTGAGGCAACACACCCGATGAATTCAGGCGTACCTCAACTGTGTAGCGCACCGTATCACCGATCTGCGCTATCTGGCGGTCGGCCGTCTTGCTCAAGACAAACCCGGTGCTTGACAACGGGTCTATGGGAATGTGGTTGTTAATCACATTGGCAGAACTATTTGATAGCTGAAACGACAGGAAGTACTGGGTGCTGGCCTCGTTGGTGGCATTCAGCCCCGCGCTACCGGATGGGCAGCCGGCAGGTGTCGCCACCACCGTTGCCGCATTCGGCGCGGTATTGCTTACCTGTATCAGCGCCGGCGCCGGCGATGGACCAACGTTCAGCGTAGCGGTACAAGGCGGGATCACTGCGGAACTCTGCGTGGCGTATCCGGCGGGATAAGCGGTGATGGCCAGGCGATAGGTGCCGGACGGTGCAGTGGGGTTGAGTAAAAATTGATAGCGACCATCTACCCCTGTGGTCTCGCTTGCTTGTCCGCCCACAAGGTCAGTCGCCGGTGTAAATCCGGTTGGGCCGCTAATCGTCACAACCGCTGCGGCGACAGGCAGCCGGCTGACTGCGTCATAGACTATTCCCGTCGGATCTATCGGCAAGCTTTGCTGCACCGTCGCAATACCCGACGCCAGCGTCAGACCCGAAAGCGTACCGCCGGTGGTCGTAGCACCTGCCGGATTTGCGCCGGAGCGGATGCCCGTTGATACATTGGTGACGCCTGCATTGACACCGGACGTAAAGGGCGTTGCAGACTCATTGGGAACAGCACCGCCCCATGGCATGTTGTTGCCAGGATGAAGGAAGCGAATCTGGTAACCGGTTCCAGGCGCAACATTACTGAAAATATAAGCACCGTCTGCAGCCGTGCTGGTGCTTGCAACAACAACCCCATTGAGCACCAGTTGCACACCCCAGCCGGCTTGCCCGTAATCGCTCGCATTGGCGTAGTTCCGATCATGTGTCACATCCAGCCATACATGCCCGCTCACCGAGGCTCCCACTGCAATGGGCGTCGGATCATTGGCAGTGTTGTTGCCGTTCAACGCCACCGGCTCGGCACCGCCGGAGATGGAAGCCGTGTTAGTGAGGGTCTGCCCCTGCAAACCCGGCGCAACAGCTACACGCACAATGATGGCTGGTCCGTTGGCGCCCGCTGCTATCGCATCGTTGGTGGTGCAGGTGAATGAACTTGCACCGGCTGCGCCAGTACAGGTCCAGCCTGTCCCGGCGGGTGTCTGTGTCAAAGTGATACCGGCAGGCAAGTTATCAATCACCGTCAGCCTACCGGATGTGGTCTGAGGTCCGACATTCGAAGCTGTCAAGGTGTAGTAGCCCGTAGTACTGCCAGCGCCGAAACTGGCCGGACTATGCGTCATCAACAAAGTTAGATCCGGAACCAGACCGACCAGACGCGGGAAATTGTTGTTCGCGGAAATCGTATTGGTGCCGTTTAAATTTATCGCGGAAATGAACGACGGCGCAGCTCCGACGGCGGTCACAGTCCCCCCTGTTGTTCCGGCTGACGTTCTGCCACTGGTAGTTCCCACAGGGTCTACCGGTTCTGTAACCACATAGGTACCGGCAGCCAACCCGGAAAACACATAGCTTCCATCCGCTGCTGTGGAAGTCGTTTGGGTGACCGGCATATTGTTCAGATCCGTTCCGCTCAATTGGATCGAAACGCCACCGATACCGTAATCGTTGCCGCCGTACACGCCTGTGTTCAAAACATCAACGAAGACCCGCCCGCGCATCTGACGGCCCGTGGGAACTTCCGCAAAGTTGTTACCCTGACTGCTGGTATTGGGAGGCAATGCAATATTTGCGATGACGCTAGGAACTACCGTATTCGGGGTCGCCGTACCTGCGTGCCCTCCGTTGCCTACGCTGCCCGCCGTGCTTATCCCATTGGCAGTGTTGGCAGGTTGTAGCGGCTCATGAATCGAATAGGTTCCAGGGCCCAGTCCGCTAAAGCTGTAAACGCCATTGCTGCCGGTAGTTGTACTCGATACTACGGTACCGGATGCGTTCCATAGCTCAATAGCCACGCCTTGTAGCGGTGAGTCCGCCGCCTCATAGACTCCGTTGTCGTTGGCGTCAAGGAACACCGTCCCGGAGATAGTGGACGCAATGACATCGGAAAAATTATTGTCGGCAGAGCTTGCGACTAGCCCGGCATTTCTCAACAAGACAATGTTTGCAATTGCACCCGGCGTCGCTGACGATGCCGTTGCAACGCCCGCCGTCCCAACACCACTGATGGTGCCGGCGGTAGTAATTCCAGGCAAAGTACCCGTTGGTATGCCAGGCCTGGTGACGGTATAGCTACCCGGGTTCAGCCCCGTGAAGTAGTAATTGCCCAAAGCGTCTGTGGTCGTCGAGGCGCTAAACGCCACGCTGGTCCCGCCATTGCTGACACCGCTCGAACCGTAATCCGTCCCGGTCAAATTAATGGCAGCGTTAGCAACCGGTGTGTCCGGGCTGCCGTAAACACCATTCGGGGTGAGTGCGTTATCGTTAAAAACCCGACCCGAGATATACCCGAGCGGGCTAATCACCAAATTGGCCGTGGCAGGAGTGAGGTTGCTTCCCAAAGTGGTTTGCAAGGCACCAACGGGAATGGCATTGTTATAGGTACCGTTGAGATTGCCCGTCACGTTAACGCTGATCGTGCAGCCACCGGCAGGGATCGTTGATCCGTTTTGCAGAGTGATGCTGCCCGCAGTCAAAGCGACAGTGCCTGTCGACAAGCAGGTTCCGCTGAGGCCGTTCGACGGCGCAATCACGATATTTGCCGGCGAAGTAGGCAAGGTATCCACCAAGTCCGCAGTCAGGGTCGCCGCCGTAGCATTGGTATTGCCCAGCACAATCGTCAGAACCGAGGTGCCGTTAACCGCAATGGATGCGGGACTGAATTGCTTACCCACCGTGGGCGGGTTTTGCACGACTACGGTGCCTGAGTTGGGCAACTCATTGGTGACACCCTCCACTGTACTCAGTGCGCCGCCGGGAATAGTGTTGACATAGGTGCCTGCGAAATTGCTGACTACGTTGACCGTAACCGTACAACTGCTACCCGCCGCAATAGTGGCGCCCGTCAAAGCGATTGATGTCGCTGATGGCGCAGAAGCTACGTAGACGCTGGTGCCACCGCAGGTCGTACTTGCCGACGGCGTCAGGCCAACCGTTAAGTTGGAGGGCAAGGCGTCTACCAGCACCGCACCGGTCAACGCAATGCTGTTTGAATTATTCAAGGTGATCGTTAAGGTCGACTGCGTTCCCAACGGGACAGTTGCCGGGCTAAAGGACTTGGTGATCGTTACCGGATTGCTGACTTGCAGCGTCGCCGTGGCCGCAACCGGGTTGTTAACCGATGAACCCGAAACAATCCCGGTAACGGCGTGGGCTGCAATTTGATTGCTATAGGTCGCGGTTGTTGCCGCGGTCACATCTATTTCAGCCACACAGGTCGCCGAGGCGCCATTCGACGCGGGCGGCAGGCTGCCGCCGCTGATGGTGACCTGGTTAGCAGTAGACGCAATCACAGCGCCGCTGCAGGTGGTAGACGGGTTAGCCCCGGCAGGAACTGTCATACCGACCAGGTTGTCGGTCGCCGCCAGACTGGTGACTGCAATTGACAATGGATTGATGAAAGTAATCCGCAGGCGCGAACGGTCACCCGGCTTGATGACAGGCGGTATGAAAGTTTTGCTCACACCGATATTGGCCGAAGCGGAAAGACTGGTCACGCTTACCAGGGTGTTACTGACACCTTGCGAAGTACTTATCGCATTCAACGGAATAGTGTCCTGAACGGTTCCGGTCACGTTGAGCGTGACATTGACACTCAAAGTGCAATTCGCACCGGCAGCCAGTGACGCGCCGGACAACCCGACTTGCGCGGCACCGCCGGATGCAGAGATGATTGCCCCATTGCATGTCGTGGTCGCGCCGGGGTTGCTCGATACGACCATGCCGTTTGCCACGCCCACAGCCAGGCCGTTTGCAGTGAAATAGTTTGTCAGGCCCACACCCGTTAAAGCAACCGTTCCTGAATTGGCAATGTTGATGCTCAAAACGGCAACCTGTCCGGGCGCAGTCAAACTATTAGGTGCCACGTTGTTGGTAACCGTCACTCCGCCCAAGGTGGAGTTCGTTAGCGTAGCAGTGACGGGGGCCACATTCTGTACACCACCGGTAGCAGACACGTTGCCCTGCGGGATGTTGTTGGTCCAATTTGCACTACCAGTCGCAGTAACGTCGAACAACAAATTGCATTGACCGCTGGCAGGAATCACTGCACCTGCCATGACCACAGAACTCGCGTTCGGAGCAGCAGTAATAGCCGGCGTACCACCACAGGTGGTATAGGCATTAGAAGGCGTTGCCACCACCATATTCCCTGGCAGTGGGTCCGTCACGCTGACGTTATTCAGGATGCCGGTACCCACGTTCCCAAGCTGCACAGTGACTGTAGATCTGCCACCCGAGCTGATAGTGGCGGGACTAAACTGTTTGCTGGCCGTAAGCGCAGAAGCGTAACTAAGGCTGGCCGATACTGGTCCCACACTGGATGCCGTATGTGTGGTTCCATCGGCATAAGTCTCCGTAGCAGTCAGTGCACCTTGCGGCAAGGTGTTGGTGTAATTGCCCGCAGGACCAATCACATCCACCGTCAAGGAACAGGTACCCAACGCGCCACCACCGTTGTTCGCACGGGCAGGTATGGTGGCACCGCTCATGCTTACCGAAGAACTGCCGGGCACGGCGGTCAGCGTGGCGCCGCTGCAAGTGCTGGATGCGTTGGCGGGGCTTGCCAACGTTAATTGCAAACCGCTACTCCCAAGGGGTAAATTGTCAGTAAAACTGGCGTTGCTAAGTGGCTGTGCTGACAGATTGGAGAAGGTAACCTTTAAATGTGAAACGGTTCCTTCAAATGCTGAGCTCGGATTAAATACCTTGCTTATAGTGGCGACGCTGGCAATCGTGACCTGCACTGAATTGGATGCACTTGCGTTGGCATTTGATCCATTGCCGTTGCCGTCGGCTACGCCACCTGTGCCAATCGCATTGTTAAATTTGCTGCCGACTGTAGCACCGGTTGGTGGCATCGCCCAAAAGACGACGGTACAAACGGAGGGGATCGGGCCGACGCCAGCAGGCACCGTGCCAATCGTGAAATGCGGTGTTGAACTACTTAGAGGCAGCGCGGGAATATCGGTCGTAAGTAACAAACAATTAGTACCCGATAGAGACGGTGCGGCCGGGCTGGAGGGCAAAGCAATCATGCCGGACGGCAGCACGTCCGTAATGCGAACATTGTTCAGTGCGGTCGCTGAATAGTTGTTAACGGTAAGGCTGTATTGCACCGGATTCCCGGGTCCGGCAGTCCCAGTATTGACACCTTTACTAATGGTCAACTGGTCAATGACAGTAACGGAGTGGCTCGCCGGTTGACTGAAAATAGTTGGATCAGTGGTACCTATGGCTCCTGTCGCTATCGTGTTGGTGAATGATTGCGGTGCGCCCGCCGATTGCAGCGTTCCAACATAATTGACCGTGATGTTGCAGTTTGCTGAGGGAGGTATGCTGCCACCCGTCAATGTAACTCCAGTATTACCCCCGGTAATGGATGCACCGGCACCTGAACATGTGGTAGCTACCGAGTTCACTTTAAGGCCGTATGGCCCGGCGCCCACTCCGTCAATGGGATTGTCAGTGAAGGACGTCAGCGAAACCGTGCTCAGCGGACTCGCGTTGGTCATGGTGATGATCAATGGCGCGATTTGCCCGGCCGCCACAGTAGACGGTGAAAAACTCTTGCTTACTTGTAGCAGCGACACTATCGATAAATTTGCGCTCGCGTTAGACGCTGGAACCAGCCCGCGTTTATTGCCGAAGTCGGCCGCCCGGTCGATCGTGTTGGTGACGGATTTGCTGTA
>CANBYM010000018.1 GCA_947373605.1 Comamonadaceae bacterium | reverse complement strand
CGTCAGGAACTGGAGCACGCCTATGCGATTGCGGTAGCGGCCGGACGTAAGGCGCTTCAGGCCAGTGACTTCGCGCACCTGGATGGTGATGAGAAGCCAGTCACCAAAACGAATCTTTTGCATTGAGATCGTTATGACCGAATCAGTTTTTTCCATTGTGTTTCTGGACTTCGATGGCGTGACCCACCCAGAGCCTTGCTATCAAGAAGGCGTGTTGTGTAACGTGGACAAGATCGCGGCCGTCCTCAATCGCTATCCGCAGATTGAGATCGTGATCAGTAGTTCATGGCGTATGCAGTACACGCTCGCTGAGCTGCAGGATTTCTTGTGTGAGATCCCCCCATCGCGAATCATTGGTGTTACCCCTTCCATCCAGAAGCCCTCTGCCGATTGGTTACCTGGCGTCGTACCGGAATTCGAGCGCCAGTGGGAGATCGAAACGTGGATGAAGGCCAATCGGCCGTGGGGTACGCCATGGATCGCGCTTGATGACCGTGCGCAGTGGTTTGCACCAGGCTGCCCGAACCTGTTGCTTACCGACCGGACCACTGGTTTTTCTGATGCGGATGCGTTGGTGCTGGGACAAATGATTGAGGAGAGACTGTGAACACTTTTGAGAATCCTGATGTGCTTATTGAAGCCTTTGGCTATCAATTCCCTGAGCAAACTGCAGGCAAGGTTGTTTTTCGCAAAGCGACATTCCATATCTTTGCAGAGGTGTGCCAGCAGATTGATGCCGCCTTGGGCGACGACAAGCGCGGCTTCCATTGGTCTGACACCAGAACGAACCGGTTCAAGTTCAATGTGACGCGTGGCGAGAAGTCCAGTGACTTGGCGCAGCTGTGCCACGGTGCGATGCAGCTTGTAGCAGCCGTACCCGACAGTGAAGATTTGACGTACACCAACGAGCCATTGACGGCCAAGTGGTGGACTACAGAGCCTTCTTCGGTGATGAACCCTGAGCAGCTCATCGCCGCCCTGCCGTACCAGTTCGCTGGGAAGAACATCGGCATTACGTTTCACCGTGGCTGGCAGGACCTGTTCGTACGTCTATGCTTTGCCATTGATGAGGCCCTTGGCGAAGATAAGCGAGGCTTTCACTGGACGCAGGTCAAAGAGAAATTTGGGTCATTGCGGGCTTATACACATCTGGACCCTACCAAGGACGGCTCTGCTTACGCGCCTGTAGTGATCAGTGAGCAGCAGCCCAATGGCGCTTTGAAGCAGGTTAGCCGGCTCAACGAGTCCAGCGCTAGGGGCGACCCCGTTGGCAAGCGAATTGGTGCGTTGATTGAAGCTGCCTGCGACGAAGCGGCACAGACCTGCTGCGTGTGCGCGCGTCCGGCAAAAATCAAGAACCTTGGCTGGGTTGCATGCCTTTGTGACTATCACGAGAAGCAGTTTCTGAAGAACCGCAATTCCTTGCCTGCTTATTGCTGGAGCCCGGACAGTGGTGGGGATAGGTGGTGGGCGTGATGCCGCATTACCAACGTCCCCCCAAAGGTGCTGGCCAAGACATCCTCTATTTGGATTACGACGGCGTCCTGCACCACGAGAACTGCTTGTGGCATCCAAAGCGAGGGCCGTATTTGAAGGCGCCCGAGGGGCATGTGTTGTTCCAGCACGCGCCTCTTTTGGCTGAGATGCTTGCGCCTTACCCTGATGTGCGGATTGTCCTGAGCACCTCATGGGTGCGGTCCTACGGCTGCGAAGGGACGGCCAAGCGCTTACCAGTCGCCCTGCAAGAACGGGTTATTGGTGCCACCTGGCACAGCCAGATGAAACCGCGCGAGCACGAATGGGTCTCACGCCCGCGTGGCATACAGGTGTGGGGCGATGTGGAGCGTCGCAAACCCCGTGCGTGGCTGGCCCTGGATGACGCTTACCTCAACTGGCCCGTCTGGGCGTTGGATAACTACGTGCGTACAGACGATGTGCTGGGTATCTCACACCCAGAGGTCTTGCCGTTGATCCGTCAAAAGCTGGATCAGTTTTTTGCAGAAGGGGGAAAGTCATGATGCCCGCCCACATTCAAGAGTTCGACCAGGCGCATGAACAAGCCTTAAGTGGTTTATGGTTCCTCGGGGACGTACACGCCGAATTTCGCCATATCCCAAGGGCGTTGCTGGCAGCGCAAAGACTACCTTCTCACATCATCTTCTTGGGTGATGTGGACATTGACCATAAGCCGTTTCAAGAAATCCTCAAGCCACTGCGTGTGCATTTCCCAACCCTAGATGTCGCCTTCATTCACGGCAACCACGATGCAGATAGCTACGACCATTGGAAGTGCCTGCACGACTGTGGAGACGCCATTGCGCTGCACGGCAAGGTAACGGTCCTGAACGGGATCCGCGTAGCAGGGCTTGGCGGCACTTTTGCACAACGGGTTTGGTATCCACCGGAACTCCCTAAGTTTGGCTCGCAAGAGGCCGCAATAAACCGTGGCGCGTTCCAGTACCGCGGTGGCCAACGCCCGTCGTCTACCTATCTGGGTGCAATCTATCCAGACGTGTATGACAGCCTGGCCAAGCAGCGTGCGGACATTCTCGTCACGCACGAAGCGCCCAGCTGTCATCCGCATGGCTTTGAGGCGCTGGACGTCCTTGCGCTGGATCTACGTGCCAAACGCACCTTCCATGGACATCACCACGATGACCTCACGGACCAGTACCGCGAGGGTGTTGCAAAGCGTGGGTTTGATGCAATCGGTGTGAATTATTGCTCGATCACCAATGGCCTGGGTGAACGTGTTTTGGAAGGACCCGAGGGATGGTAAAGCTGTACGTACTAAGTGACCTTCATCTCGAAGAATCTCCATTCGTTCCGCCGGCCAAGACCGTTGCGGCTGCAGATGTGATCGTGTTGGCCGGGGATATTTGCGAAGGAGATGATGGTGCCAAGGGCATCCGCTGGGCAGCAGAGGCCTTTGAAGGCAAGTCCATCGTAATGATTGCCGGCAACCACGAATATTGGGATGGCGACTGGAACGCAGCCTTGGCGGAAATGCGCCGCGTAGCCAAGCATTGCGGCGTCCATTTTCTGGAGAATGATTCGGTTGTGTTGGAAAACGTCCGATTTCTCGGAAGCACGCTGTGGACCGACTACAAATACTTCGGCATCGAGAAGCAAAGCGACGCTATGGTGGCCGCATCAAGCTATTTGCCCGACTATGAAAAGATCACGGCAAAGCCTGATGGTTCTGAGTTCCTCACTCCATACATGACGACCCGCAGGCACAAGGAGAGTCTTGCGTGGCTCAAGGGTGAGTTGGATAAACCGTTTGATGGCTCGACCGTGGTCGTGACGCACCACTTTCCTCACAAGAATAGCTGCAACCCCAAGTACGCCATCAATCTCTTGACGGCCGCCTACGGATCCAAGCTCGATGAGGCATTGCTCCGTAAAGCAGATCTTTGGCTGCACGGGCACACCCACCACTCGAATAACTACCGCATCGGGGATTCGAAGAGCTATGTGCGTGTTATGTCCAATCCGCGCGGTTTCCCTTATGGCTGGTTCGATAACGAGTGGGAGAACGAAGGGTTCAACCCGAACCTGTTGGTGGAGCGGCTGGTGGATGGGAACTGGGCTGAGTACGTCGATTTAACGAGACTTTGACATGACTAAAGAACAAATTCGGGATTTGACATGAACTTCATCAAAGCAAAAAAACTCTTTGAGCACACGCTCACCTCAGAAGAACGCGTGAGCAAGAGGATCAACGATTCGCTATTCGAAATGATCGATGAAAATCAAATCAATGAAGCAAGCGGCCTGGTAAGCGCTGCGGTGCATGGGACCGAGCGGGTCTGGATGACGTCCGATTTGCACTTCGGGCACACCAACATCATCAAATACTGCGGCCGGCCGTTCCCAACCATTGGCCACCAAGACGACACGCTCGTTCGCCTGCTGAGTAAAGTCGCTCCCGATGAGTTGATCGTTTTCGTGGGTGATTTGGCGCTTGGGAACTACCAAGAGGGCGTTGAGATCTTGAAGAAGCTGCCGGGCAGAAAAATCCTTGTGGCCGGCAACCACGACATTACCAAAGAGGGTGAATGCAGACTAGCCAAAGAGGGAATCTTTGAGTACGTAGTCCCTTTCCTGTACTTCAGAGGGGTGCAAGAGGATCAAGTCCTGGTGTCGCACTACCCCATCGTTGAATTCTTCCCGCTGGGGGTGAAGCGCCTCTTGAACTACCACGGCCATTTGCACCAATGGCGCAAGGAAGACACGGAACAGATCAAGTATGTGAACGTCGGGTGGGACCAGACGTACGGGATGGTGGCGCTATGACGAGTTTTCAAAAGAAGCCGCCAAAGTGGATACTCGATTCCGGCTCTGCAGACATTAATCGGCTTGGTGATATTTGGTCGGCTGCACAAAAGGGAGTTCGTAGGCAAAGAGTCTTGCGTTTAGTGCACCGCCCTTTGTGCTCAGGCTTTGAGTTGCCACAGGCAGTGCCATGGAGGCCGCCGGTCATCACAACCGTTCCCACCACGCCTGTTGTCATTGACGCGCTTCATACGGGTGTATTGCGAAAGCGCCTTGAGCTTAGCTTGGAACGAATTTACATCAGCGAAATGGCACTTATACGCGCGCCGTCATGCGCAACGAAGCTCATCAGTCTCGCCCGTGAGTTCACTGCCAGATTGGTAATTGTGCCAGCGGGTTTCGAGACATATTTCTCGGAAATTCTCGAAATCAAAAGGCCACTTGCTGTTGAATATCTCCTCACTGGCCGCGAACTGAGCCACGCGTACGAAGAAGAATTTGGCTGGGACAAGCTATGGAAACCGCGCGTATTGGACGATGTTTACCGTCTGCGGGTTGGTCAGCCGCCAAGGGGGATTGGTTTCATGTTCCAGCATGAACAAAACGTGGACGCACGGGACTGGCGGGATCTGGACATGGAGGGCGTCCGCCAGGTCATGCACCAAGCAATGTTCGTTCGTAAGCGCCAGAGCGACCGGGCAATGAAAGCCATGGCTGGGCTGTTTAAGAAGGAAGATCCATGCGCCTCTTGATCTACTCCGACCTGCACCTGGACGCCAATCACTTCAGCCCAATCCTTGAGGATGGCACCCGTGCGGATGCCAACGCCGATATGGTGGTGCTCGCGGGTGACATTGACGAGGGCACGCGCGGGATGCGCTGGGCCCGGGAGACGTTCCCGGACAAGGGGATCATCTATGTGGCCGGCAACCATGAATATTACGGTGGGCACTGGACCAGGACGATCGACGAATTACGGGCTGCTGCGATCAAATATGACGTTGAATTCTTAGAGACAAATGCTGTGGATGCAGGCGGTGTGCGCTTTCTGGGTGCAACCTGTTTCACCGATTTTTGCTTAGGGCCTGTTGATCGTGAATCTGCAATGAAGCGAGCAAAGGCGTCGATGAATGATTACCGCATGATCCAAATCTCGCGCACTGCCGAAAATCATTGGGTTCCGTCGGTCTGGCTGATTCCCGAGTTGACAGAAATACGCCATGCCGCAAGTGTGGAATGGTTCGCGGAAAAGTTGTCAAAAGGTGAGCCCACGAAAACCGTGGTGATTACGCACCACGCGCCGCACGGTAACAGCATCCCCTTGCATTACAAGGACCACCCTTTGTCACCCGCCTACGCATCGGATCTCACGCACCTGATGGGCCGCTCCAAGCTTTGGATTCATGGCCACGTGCACCACAGCGTTGACTATGAAGTAAACAGCACAAGAGTGGTAAGTAACCCCAAGGGGTACTTGCATAAAAACGGGGGTTACGAGAACGCCTCCTTTAGTCCATCCTATGTGGTGGAGGTTTAGCTTTATGAAGATTCAAATCGCATCAGACTTGCATCTGGAGTTCCTTGAGAGGAAATGGCCAGACGAGCGCTTGATCGAGCCTGCACCTGGCGCTGGACTGCTCGTTCTCGCCGGTGATATTGGCAATGGCGTCGATGCTCTCAGCCATTTTGCGAACTGGCCAGTTCCAGTTGTTTACCTAGCTGGAAACCACGAATACTACGGCCATCCCCTTCCTGCAATGAAGGACAAGATCCGACGTGAGTGCGTAAAGCTTGGCATCACATTTCTGGACAATGAAGTCGTGACCTTTGGCGAAGTTCGAGTGCTGGGCGCTACGCTTTGGACAGATTACTGCCTGCCTCGACTCAACCGCAAGCAATCGCAGCTGATGGAAGAAGCCGCGCTTAGGATCAATGATCATTTCCAGATCCGGATGGGTCGTCACAAGTTCACGCCTGCCGACGCTTTGGCTTTGCACAACGGCTCGCGCGCGTGGATAGTGGATGAGTTGGTAAGGCCTTGGGATGGCCAGACTGTGGTGGTCACGCATCACGGCTGCCATCCGCTGTCCGTGCATCCCAGATACATTGGCTACCCCCTAAATGCAGCATTTGTATCAGACCTATCCGACCTCATGCCGGGTGTTGACCTCTGGCTGCATGGCCATGTGCACGACAGCCTCGACTACGCAGTGGGCCGCTGCCGCGTTGTCACGAACCCAGCGGGCTATGTAAAGAATAGGCAATCGGCAAACTTGGTAAGTGAGTTCGAATTTGAAAATCCTGCCTTCAATCGAGCTTTCGTAGTGGAGGTGTAGCCGTGCTGCGCATCTTTTTGACACTGACCACAGCCGCCGGCGAGCGGATCGTTTTCGACCAGGGGGAGATTGGAAACGTTTCAAACTTGAACACCATAAGCAGCTATGAGATCCTTCTAGATGGCAGGGATGTGTGTTCCCAGCTGCACAACTACCCACGCTGGAGCGAGCCCGTGCGGGGCCTTCTTGCGCGCTGCATTGATGTGACCGTACTTGACGAAGACTTCGTGCCGTTGCCGGATGACTGGGCATCCCTGCGAGTGGACATTGGCATCCAATCTGGCTACCAGCGCGGGACAACCCGCCTGGCCATGTGCCGCATCGCCCGCGAGGATGGTGTGTGCACCGTTGGCCATGAAGAGGGGACTCTTAAGGGCTTCATTGATGACGTCCAGCTGCGAAAGGGTTACTCAGACATCTGGGATCTGGCCCAGCACGCTTTGAACCTCAGTGTGTGGGGCGTGGATGCGATCCCGCCGGTGAACCCATTGGTCATCAAAAAGTACGACGGCGGTATGTATATCCGAAGCTCAGAGATTCCTGAGCCACTGAGGAGCGCATTCGAGCGGCGCCAGAGGTATAGCGGCAGGCCCAGCATCGGTGTGCATGACGCGCACTGGTCGTGGGACCTTGAGGATTTCATTGGCGGAACGCGGGACGTGGGGTGGCTGTGAGAACCAGAAAGGATAAGGTAGGTAAATGAGTCAACCCGTTGTCTTCCTCGACTTCGATGACGTGATCTGCCTCTCTGCTCCGGGTAAAGCCGGCGGGTATGACGCCATCCACGCACTGGATGATGTCAATAGCGGTCGCGTTCCCATGGAGCATTACAGGGCCGTTTGGGACAACCTATTCGACAAGGCGGCGGTGGCTAACCTGCTGGCGTTGCATACGGAATTCAATCCTAGCTACGTGCTATCGACTTCATGGACTAGGCTCTTGAACCAGGCAGACCTGTCGCAGATCCTGATGCAATCGGGTCTATGTTTTATCTTGCGGTCGCTGCATGAGGATTGGGAAACGAAGAAGACCTCACGATCTACGCGTGCAGAGCAGATTGAGGCTTGGCTGGGTTCCCACAGTGATGTGAGGAGCTGGGTCGCACTGGATGACGAACATTCGGGTGATGGCTTTCATGAAGGCCACAAACGAGTCGTGATTTGCGAGGTGGGGGTCGGGTTCACAGGTGTGGAGCTTGCCAAGGCCAGAAAGATACTGTTGGGACATTCAAAATGAGTACTGGAATGGAACAGACGCGCGCACTGCGCTGGGGGTGGGAGTTCTTGCTGGAGCTACGCGAGTCAGGGTGCATGACTGCGGAGCAGCTGCTGGAAGTGGAAGCACTGCTGCATGTCGTTCCATGTTCTCGGGACCTTCGGGAGTGGACGGCACCTGACGCTGTGAACCCCTTAGAGCGCAAGATTGAACTCGACGTTGAAGACGAAAAGGTATCGCGCTCGAATGTGGTGGAGTGGATCGAGCGGCCGCAGGTGAGCACGGAGGACTATTTCAAGGGGATCGTGCGGGCTGCGCTGTTCTTCAAGTCGTTAATAGGGTTGGAGATGCTTGAGGAAAAGTACAAACGGCAGATACCTTATGTGCTCAGGCACTGGCCGTTGCATATGCAGTGGGAGTGGAGTTAAGGAATAAAAAAGGCCCAAGCCATCTAAGACAGCTTGGGCTTAAATTCCTTAGCGCGCAGCACAAGACCACTACAACGATCAGCCAAAACCACGCGCTCGTCTGCATTGAGGATTTGCAGGTTCGGAATATGTCCAGGTCTTCCAAAGGCAATAGCGAACGGCACGGCAAGCGGGTCAAGAAAAAGGCTGGACTCAACCGCTCTATCCTCGATCAGGGCTGGGGCGAATTCAGGCGGCAACTGAAGTACAAAATGGCTTGGAACGGCGGCATGCTGCTGACGGTTGCGTCGCATCACACCAGTCAGACTTGCCCGAGCTGCGGCCACGGGAGCGCAGACAACCGGCTTACGCAAACACGATTTTTGTGCGTGGATTGCGGCTATATCGCCAATGCCGATGTGGTCGGCGCAATCAATGTTTTAGAGCGCGGACAGCGCTTGTTAGCCTTTGCAGAGGAGGGCTCTGGCCAAGGTCGCAAGACCAAAGCACAATTAGCCTCTGTGAAGCAGGAATCCACCGAAGCGACTATGCATGAGGTTTCTCATTCGTAGCGCCGTAGGAACCCCCCTCCTTCCCGCGCAAGCGGTGGCCGAAGGCCAAGGTGGGGGAGGAAGTCAAGAAAGTACAGAGGGCAGATCCCTTATGTGCTTAGGCACTGGCACAAATATCTCAAGGACGGGTGATTGATCAGGTTCGTGGTCCTAGGGTAAGGGCCAAACACGACTGGGAAAAAATTCGTTCAAGCGCCGTCACGTTGCTACAGCACTGAGCGAACTGAGTCCCTGAAATCCTGAGTAAACAAGTCGTCCTTACTATCTTCGCCAGCCTCGATAAGGTCAGCGATATGAGTCAAAGCCTTCGCAACATCGGCAACACGTTCGCGCGTTAAGGCGTCCATTCCTAGCACCAAAGCATTTGCGCGCAGTACCTGAACAATTAGAAATTCGTAGCCCATGGTCAGACCATTTCAAAAAATAATCAACAAATAAAATTGGGGAAAATAAATCCCGTCCAAATGCGGTTTTTATTCCATTCCACTGTTGCATTGCTTTAAAGCGGCGCCTATTTCTCTTGTTGCCGCGCTCACTCCGTGGCGATCGATTTCCGCTACAAACTTACTCAGTATATGTTCAGTAACGAACATATAAAACGTCTGCTGCATTTGAAATTGGTTTGCCTATAAGGACAAAAGTGGGCAAGGAATTGATTGACACAATAACTAGGCCTAGATAGGCTGTAAAGTAACTTTTACAAGCTGACAGGTGCCGATGTGCTGACCAAAGACGAAGTGGATACGCTGATCACTTTGTGCAACCAGAAAAAAACTGCTGACTTTGAAGCCAAGTGCGGCGCAGCTATGCCGAAGCGCCTTGTTCCTGACTACTTTGGTCTGACTCGGGCGGAGATAAATGCCGTCAATCGCATTCTGGCCGACCAGAAGAACCTGCTGGTCAGGTCACCACCACAATGCAGAATTCAAGAAGGAACTCGGATGCATTTTTTGGCTTCGAGAAGATAGCAACTTATGACGGCTGTCGCGGTAAACGCGAAGCGCTCTAAAAACCCCTCATCGGCAACACGCTGGACTGCCGGTAACCAATGGGATGACATTCTTGGACACTAGGTTCTGGCCCGACTTCGCCATCCCCTATTGCGTTTTGTGCAGAGTTGCAATCAAACGGCGGGCCTCGCATCCGCCGCAGGGTGGTTCAGGTTTTGAGTGGCTCCGCCTGGTGTGGCGCAGCGGATTCCGGCTTCTTTTGCCGAAACTTAGCCGCCGCGGCAGCCTTGTTGCGGGCACGTTCGCCCATGATGCGATCCAACTCCTGCTGGCTCCCTTTTCGTTTCATGTTGGGATCTTTTCCAAATACGCCGGCCATAGTGTTGTTTCCTTTGGTCCAGTCTAACTGACAGTCCCCGGGGCTGTCTCTGGAATGTGGACAAAGTCCGCCAAAGATTGCTTCCAAGTTCGTAGCGGCATGTTACTGTCGGAGACTACTTGAAGCAATAAAAAGCCCGCTAAGCTGGGAGAACCTGCGGGCAATGAGCTTTTTACGACTTTAATTAAAATTTGTCACGACACCCAGGCAAACTTTGACCGCGAGACACTTGTCCCGCATTGAAAAATGAAGTTTCCTGGCTGAAATGGCGCGGTTTTTAATGCATTCTCTGTCCGATAGTCGTTTTTTCAGCAAAGTGCTGACCGAGAGTATTTGAGAGATTGTTGGCGCCGATTGAATCTCGACAGGGTCAAGATTCAATCGGCCTGAACAGACCACAACAATTGCATTTTCCATTGGAAACCTTGAGTCGCCGATCTCGTGTATTTTGGATAATCGACGTGCTCATCAACAGCTTGGATTGCCGATTTTTCGTCAGATTAATTTTATGAGGCTTTCTCAGTACACTGCTAACGCCTGTGCTTATCAATGCCCAAAGCAACTACGCTTGTCTGGCCTTGCGGCGTTTAACAGCAACACCAATTAAACCCAGCCCAGCAAGCAGCAAGGCATATGTTTCGGGCTCAGGGACCGGTGCTACAGCACCCCCGACAACACCTTTGTATGTGATTGATCCAATGTCAATGTCGTTTTCAGAAATTGTAGGATTTCTAAAAACGCCTTGGCTCGGATAAATGACTTCCCAATACGATGGTAGTGGATTGCTACCCGAAATATTGTAAAAACTCACACTTCCGTCCAAGGGAGCAGGGTAAGGCATATTCATGTACAAAGTAAGTCCAGTAGTGGGCACACCACCATTTCTTGATACGAAATTGAGCGAAGGCGGGAGTGGATTACGATTCAATGTTATGAAACGCGCACCCCCACCAGGATCAGTTGACTGGAAGGAAAATGATGTAGGTGCGGAGAATCCACCAGACACAAAATCACTGGTTTTTATCGTATTTGAATTCGATATTCCAGATACCAGGACATTGAAGTCGGTAATCTGTTGATTCACCGTGTCATAGTCAAAGTATCCCGTCACGATTTCGCCAGGCGTTTTGCTTGACGAAGCATTAACGTCCCATTGCACGATGGCTGCTTTGGATACTGTGCAACCCGCCAGCAGTGCCAAGGCAAAAATGCGTAGTGCGCGTTTTTTCATCTTCATTTGTACTCTTTCAGTTGAGCCAATTAACAATGCAGAGAACTACACCGCTTTAACAGAGATATTTAAAAGAAAAAATTAACAGTACTCTTCATAAATTGTTTGGCGTTGGGTATCAACTCGCCAATGGATTTTCTGCTCAACGCGTACAGTCTAACTAAACCATAGTGCTTTTCATATGGTCCATTTGGACCAGTCTCATATTCAGATCAAAGCTGATTTTTAAAGACTCTCCAAATGAGTATTTCTCAGGCCGGGAGCAGTGCTACAAGTTCTCGGTATAGGCTATTGGGTGACACCGGTTTGTGCAGCAGCGGCAAGCCACTGCCCACCGCTTCACGCAGGCGCTGGGGCGCGGTATCCCCCGTAATGAGTAGCGCTGGCAGATCCTGACCCAATACCGCACGCAAGCCCGCAATGACTTCAACTCCCGTGCGATGGTTACGCAGACGGTAGTCGCTGATGACAACCTCTGGCACCCACTGCTGCACCAGAGCGAGCGCATCCTCAATGGACTCGACCGCCTCGCACTCACAACCCCAATCGCGCAATAAGTGCAGCATGCTGTGGCGCACGGATGCGTCATCATCCACAACCAAGATGCGCACATTGAGCTGCTTTTTCACACGCAGGTCTGCTACAAACGGCATGATGGGCTGGTCAGGAGTAGCGATCGGAACAGTCAAGCGAAATACGCTACCGCGCCCTTGTTGAGATTGCAAAGACAACCCATGCCCCAAGGTGCGCGCCATACCGTCCACAATGGCCAGGCCAAGGCCGAGGCCCTTGGCACGATCCCGCTCGGGATTGCCTAGCTGGTGAAATTCTCGGAACACTGCACTTTGCTGTGAGGCCTCTATGCCTATGCCGGTGTCAAAGACTTCTAGTACCGCTTGGTTTGCGCGCCTGCGGCATGTCACCAACAAGCCCCCGTCCTCACAATAGCGGATGGCGTTGGAGACAAGATTGCGCAATATCAGTTCAATCAGCGCTGGGTCGGAGTGCAGTACCAGAGCACTTTCGCGCGATCGGTATTGCAGCCCTTTTGCATCGGCCTGCTGCACAAACTCGCGCTCAATTTTATTGAGGAGCGGTTGCACCATAAACGCCTGAATCTGAGGCTCGACCACACCCGCTTCGATTCTGGAGAAATCCAGCAAGGTGTTCAGCATCTCGGCCGCCGCACTGCTTGCCGCGCCCGCACTGGCGAGCAGTTCGCGTTGTGCGCGGTTTAACTCCGTGCGCGACAGTACATCCAGAAACAATCCCTGCGCATGAATCGGCTGACGAAGATCGTGGCTGGCACTGGCTAAAAATCTTGACTTGGCCACATTAGCAATTTCGGCCGACCGTCGTGCTGAGTCTGATGTCTCGGTTTCCACACGCAACTTTTGTACTAACTCCGCATTTTCAAACCGCAGCTCAATCGACCTTCGCACGGTGCGGGCGATTCGCTTAGCCTGCCCAAACATCATTACCGTAAACAGCACCAGACCCCAGAGTAGCCCTTGATGAACGGTATCGCCCAAAACCCATAGCTTTGCCCCCACTAGTAAAACTGCGGGCAAAAGAAACGAAAGGTATACCGCAACAATAGCACCCTGAATCGACGCTGCACCGCCCACCATCCCCGTAATGATCGCCAACACCAGAAAGCTGCTGCCAATGGATGCTTTGTCCAAAGCTATCCACGCAAGTGTGCCCCAAAGTGCGCCTTCAACTGCCAGGACCGCCATCAGTTCATGAACCGTCTGGTGCGCTTGGCTTTCTGCAATAGATTTGCGCAAACCCAATCGCGCAATGCGTGCCGTATTGAGGTTAGCTGCTACCTGTGCCATTGCCCAAACAGTTAAGCGGATGGTGTCACTGTCATTGCGCAGAATCCATACCACCACCAGAACGCTGAGGATAACTGGCACAAGGGACGTACTGATTCCATCCAGCACCAACCGCAACTGCTCCACCAAAACGCGCTCTTGCGGCAGGTGAAGCAGATTTTTCCTCATGGCGTAAGCAATTTCAAACGTTACCTGTCTAACTGATAAAGCGCTGTTTACGCGCAGCCGAAACCGCCTCGGCACGACTGACAACATTGAAAAATGCCAGAATATCCTGAACGTGGCGGCGCACGGTATTGTCAGACAGCGACAACTTGCGTGCTATAAGTTTGTTGGATAGGCCCTGGCCCAGCAAGTCCAGCACCTCGCATTGGCGTAGCGTCAGTCGCGGCGCAACATTCTGATCCACCGAAACTTGCAGTTCAACAAAGGTACCCTGCAGCACCTCGTACAAGGCTTGCACAATATGTTCTGCCGACTCGGCCTTAGAGATGAAGCCCGCGGCACCGCGGGCCAATGCCCTGCGTACGGTCTCAGGCTCATTTTGCGCTGACAGCATTAGGATCGGGACCTGCGGCCACTTGCGTTGCAGCAGCTCAATACCCTCAAGCCCGCTCAGGCCTTGAAGATTGATGTCCAGCAACACTACATCGAGTGCCTCTGGGGCGATGTCAATGGCCTCCTGTAACGAGCCCGCCTCATGGATATTGGCCTGCGGCATTGCGGCCTTGATCACCATGTTCAGCCCGGAGCGAAACATGGCGTGGTCATCGATCAACAAAACACTTGGCGAAGTCATGGGTTGGATTACAACACCCAATCCAAGCGGGTCATATGGTCTAAATGGACCATTTTCAAATCCGGTGGCGCTCACTAGCATTGATCCGGGTCAACACTAAAAGTTGCCCGGCACAGCCGAGATACCAGGATCACAGGGAACCACTTCAATGAACCGCATCTACCGCCTTGTATGGAACCACGTCAGCAACAACTGGGTGTGCTGCGCAGAAAACGCCAAAGGTCGCAGCAAATCAAGTTCTGTTCGCTCAGCAGGCGTGGTCAACGCCATGGCTGCGGTACTGGCAGGTACCACTTTGTTCAGCCCCTGGGCACAGGCCGGTCCCACGGGGGCCCAGGTCAGTGTCGGCAGCGGTAGTGTGACCCAAACCGGCAGCAACACTACCATCAACCAAACCAGCCAAAGCCTTGCCATCAACTGGCAGAGCTTTGGCATTGCTGGTAATGAGTCGGTGAATTTTGTGCAACCCAATGCCGGCGCCATTGCACTGAACCGGGTGGTTGGCCAAAGCCCCAGCCAGATTCTGGGCAGCCTAAGCGCCAACGGTCAGGTCTTTATCCTGAACCCTAACGGTGTGCTGTTTGGAGCGGGATCGCAAGTCAACGTGGGCGGCTTGGTTGCAAGCACCCAAAGCCTGGGCGATGCCGACTTCATGGCCGGCAGGTACAGCTTCAGCGCGGCCAGCGGCAGCACCGCCAGCGTGGTGAATCAGGGCACACTCACGGCCGCAAAGGGTGGCTACGTCGCCCTTCTCGCCCCCGAGGTACGCAACCAAGGAGTGATCTCCGCGCGCCTGGGCACTGCGCTGCTGGCCGCAGGAGAGAATGTCACGCTACAACTCAACAACGGCTCACTGCTGGGTTTTAACATCGACAAGGGTGCGCTAAAGGCCCTGGTCGATAACCAGCAACTCGTGGTGGCCGATGGGGGGCAGGTCTTCATGTCGGCCAAGGCCGCCGATACCCTAAGCACAGCAGTGGTCAACAACAGCGGCGTGATTGAAGCACGCACGGTAGAGAGCCACAACGGCACCATCCGGCTCCTCGGCGACATGGCCACAGGCACGGTCAACATCAGTGGAACGCTCGACGCTGGCGCACCCACCTCGGGTAGCGGCGGCTTTATCGAGACCAGTGCGGCCCAGGTCAAGATCGCTGACAGTGCAACGATCACCACCCGGGCTGCCAATGGTTTGAATGGCACATGGCTGATCGACCCGGTGGACTTCACCATTGCCGCCAGCGGGGGGGACATCACGGGCGCCCAGCTCGGTACGCTGCTTGCCAGCACCAGTGTGACCATTCAGACGCAACTCAACCTCCCACACAACTCTTTTGTAACCAGCATTGTTGGCAGCAGCGGCAGCAATGGCGATATCTTCGTCAACGACCCGGTAAGCTGGAGTGCCAACACGCTAACTCTGCACGCGTACAACAACATCCACATCAACAGTGTGATGAATGCAAGCGCTAGCGCCGGCTTGGCGCTGCAGTACGGTCAGGGTGCAGGCAATGGCGTCGTCAATGGTGTGACCAGCAGCTACAGCGTCAACGCGCCGGTCAACATCGCATCCACTGGTAGCTTTAGCACTATGCTTGGCAGTAACGGTGCAACGATCAACTACACCATCATCAATAGCCTTGGTCAGGCAGGTAGCACCACCGGCACCGACTTGCAGGGGATCAATGGGGCACTCAACGGCAATTATGTGTTGGGCTCGGATATTCAGGCCGGGGCCACAAGCGGCTGGAATGCGGGTGCGGGGTTTGCGCCGATAGGCACCTTCAATGGAAACTTTGATGGACTGGGGCATACCATCACCGGCCTGGTCATCGTTCGGCCAACAGAAAACAATGTTGGGTTGTTCAGCGTCGTGGCAGGAAGTTCCACGATCAGTAACCTAGGTCTGGTGGGTGGCAGCGTGAGCGGCAACAACTACGTGGGCGCACTGGTGGGGTTTAACAATGGCAACATCAGCACCAGCTATGCCACAGGCAGCGTGAGCGGCAGTGGCAACTTTGCAGGTGGACTGGTGGGGTTCAACTACGGCGCCATCAGCGCCAGCTATGCCACGGGCAGCATCAGCGGCGGCAACGACGTGGGTGGACTGGCGGGCTTTAACTATGGCAACTCCATCAGTAACAGCTATGCCACGGGCAGCGTGAGCGGCAACGACACTGTCGGAGGCCTGGTGGGGCTGAACGGCAATGGCGGAACCCTTGTTAACAGCTATGCCACAGGTAACGTCATCGGCAACAGTGGCAATGTCGGTGGGCTGACAGGAGGCAACAGTGGCACCATCAGCACGAGTTACGCCACAGGCAGCGTGAGTGGAAACGGTTACGGTGTGGGTGGGTTGGTAGGGTTAAGTGACGGTGCTATCGACAACAGCTATGCCACAGGCAATGTGAGCGGAAACAACGCCGCGGGTGGACTGGTGGGGGATAACCACGGCACTATCAGCAGCAGCTATTGGAACAGCGTCAATACAACGGGCGTTGGTGTTGAAAGCGGCCTGACCACCGGCTCTGGCGGACTGACAGCTGCGCAAATGCAGGATGCGTCCAACTTTACCGGCTTTACGTTTACCTCCACCCCTGGCGGCGTGGGTTGGGTCATCGTCAATGGCGATGGCACGCTGAACAATAGCGGCACCAATGGCGGGGGCACGCACCCCATGCTGGTCTCGGAGTATTCCACCACCATCCGCAATGCGCACCAGTTGCAACTGATGGCTATGAATACGGGTGCCAGCTACACCCTGGCAATCAATATCGACGCAACGGCGACGGGCTCGGGCACCGATGTCTGGGGCAGTGCGGGATTCGTGCCTGTGGGCAATTACAACAACGCATTTGCTGGAAGTTTGGAAGGCCTGGGCCGCACCATAAACGGCCTGAACATCAACTTGTCCGGCACGGATTACGTGGGCCTGCTCGGATACACAGGACCAGGTGCTGTAGTGCAAAACGTCGCGCTGGTGGGCGGCAACGTCAGCGGTAGAAATTACGTTGGCGGACTGGTCGGCGCCAACTACGGCACGGTTAACAACAGCTCTTCCAGTGCGAACGTCAGCGGCAGCAACTTCGTTGGCGGTCTGGTTGGCGCCAATTACGGCGCGATCAGCAACAGCTTTGCTACGGGGAATGTGAACTCGTCGGCAGACAAGGGGGGTGGGCTGGTCGGTTACAACTACGGCGGCTCGATCAGCAGTAGCTACGCAACAGGAATCGTTAGTGGCGTCAATAACGTCGGCGGCTTGGTGGGTGAGGACCACCAAGGCACCATCAACGGCAACAGCTACGCAACGGGCAGCGTGAGCGCGACAGGAAGCAGCGTGGGCGGATTGATCGGCCACGCCTACGGCAGCACGATCAGCAGTAGCTCGGCCACAGGCCCAGTCAGTGGTAACAACGACGTCGGCGGCTTGGTGGGCTTCAACGAAGGCAATGGCATGGTCACCAACAGCATGGCCACAGGCACCGTCAATGGCATCACTGAAGTTGGCGGCTTGGTGGGCTACAACAACGGCACGATCAGTAATAGTTACGCTACGGGCAATGTGAACGCGTCAGTAGATATCGCAGGTGGGCTGGTTGGTAGCAACTTCGCTGGCGGCACCATTAGCAACAGCTATGCCACTGGTAATGTCAACGCTACTGGAAGCAACACAGGTGGACTGGTCGGCTTCAACTACGGTGGAACAATCAGCAGTAGCTCGGCCATGGGCTCGGTGAATGGCAGCAGCAACGTTGGCGGCCTGGTAGGTCAGAATCAGGGCACCATCGACGGCAACAGCTATGCCACTGGTAATGTCAACGCTACTGGAAGCAGCGCAGGAGGACTGGTCGGCTTCAACTCCGGCGGCACAATCAGCAGTAGCTCGGCCATAGGCTCGGTGAGTGGCAGCAACTACGTGGGCGGCCTGGTGGGTCAAAACCAGGGCACTGTCAGCAACAGCTACGCCACGGGTGCGGTCCACGGCAACAACTACGTTGGTGGCTTGGTGGGCTTTCACAAAAGTGGCACGATCAGCAACAGTTACGCTGACAGCAGCAACGTCGCGGGCGCCAATTACGTCGGCGGGCTGATCGGCTTGAACAGCGGCACGCTCGTCAACTCCCACTACAACATCGATGGTGTCACGATCAATGGCGTGGCCGGAGTCGTCATGCTGGGCGGGTTATTCGACTCGACGGCCACCGGTGGAGTCGGCCAATTCACCGACTGGCGAACCGGAGGCTCAGGGAGCCGCACGCCACTGAGCCTGGACATCCGCAACTACATAAGTACGTTGCCTGGCACTGCCAACAGCTACAGTATCAGCAGCGTACAAGGGATCAAGGACTTGCTGGGCTTCTCAGACAACGCAGCCTACACTTTTACCTTGACCAGCAACATCACGTTGCCAGCAGGCCTGTACGTGCCATACTTATCCGCCAGCTTCGATGGCGCCGGCCATACCATTGCCGGACTCACATTGAACCAATCGAACGATAACCTTGGGCTGTTTGGGCAAACGAGCGCCAGTGCCGTGGTGCAAAACGTCGTTCTCGTGGGCAGCAGCGTGAGTGTTCCCAGCATGAGCAGCTACGCCGGCAACCTCGGCAGTTTGGTCGGCGACAACGGCGGCACCATTCGCAACAGCTTCGCCACAAATGGTGTTGTCACCAGCGCCAATGGCGTCCGCGTCGGTGGCCTTGTGGGCAGCAACGAAGGCACTATCAACAACAGCTACGCTGCAGTTACGGTCATTGGTGGCGCAGCAGTCGGAGGCTTGGTGGGCTTTAACAACAGTGGCACTATCAGCGACAGCTATGCCACGGGCAATGTAAACGCTGCACTCAACTTTTTTGGCGGGATAGTGGGCGGGCTGGTAGGCCAAAACTACCAAGGCGCGATTAGCAACAGTTATTCCACCGGCCATGTGAGCGCGGCAGGCAGCATAAATGGCGGTGCATACGCAGGCGGTCTGGTTGGGAGTAATATTGGTAGCAGAAGCTCCATCAGCAACAGCTTCTGGAACACAAACACATCAGGACAAAGCAGCAGTTCCGGAGGAGCTGGCGCAACTGGCCTGACCAGTTCCCAGATGATGCAGGCCTCCATCTTCTCGAATGCAGGCTGGGACATCAGTAGCGTAGGTGGCAGCACCTCGGTGTGGCGCATTTACGATGGTCAGAGCGCACCGCTTCTGCGCAGCTTTCTCACCCCCATCACCGTTACCGCTAACAGTGGAGCGCGTACCTATGACGGTACGACCAATGGCTTGGGAACAAGTAACTCGGTCGTAGCCAACAGCGACCTGCTGGGCAACGCTACCACTACGCTGACCAGCAGGAACGCCGGTAGCCAGACATCCGTGGCGAGCGGTCTTTACTCCAACCAGGCGGGCTATGACATCAGCTACGTGGACGGCGTGGTAACCATCAACCAGGCCAGCATCAGCCTGACCACCAGCAACGTGAGCAAAGTCTACGACGGTGGTCTGAGCGCGGCGGGTACGGCCATCGTCAGCGCGGGCACCCTCTACGCCAACGATACCTTGAGTGCTGGCAGCTTTGCATTCACCGACAAAAATGTCGGTAACGGCAACAAGACCGTGACTACCAGTGGTGTCAGCTTCAACGACGGTAACAGCGGTGCCAATTACATCGTGAGCTATGTGGACAACACCAGCAGCTCCATCACACCTAAAACATTGACTGTGAGCGGCATCACGGCCAGCGACAAGGTCTACGACGGCACCACCTCGGCCACAGTGAGCACCACCGGCGTGCTGTACAGCGGCCTGGTCGGTGGCGACTCGTTCAGAGTCAGCGCCACCGGTGCGTTTACCGACCCGAGCGTAGCTTCCAGCAAGACTGTGCTGCTTACCAGTACCTACAACGGTGCCGATGTGGGCAACTACCAAATCAGCGGCCAGGCCAGCACCACGGCCAGCATTACTGCTGCGGGTACTCCACCGGGGAGCAACACCAGTGGTGACTCTACTTCTGGCAAAACCCCGAAGGACACACCCAAGCAGGAAGTGGCAACGCTGCCCGATGGTGACGCCCTTCAGACGCCCTACGACGGCGCAGTCAATGGCTCTGAGCAACACAGGCACTCGCAAGGCGAGCCCTCAGCACCGCACTTTGGCGGGATCACCGTGCGCGATGGCGGCATCAAGCTGCCCGCGGACGTATTGACTGTTAGTTTGTCCAACTGACGTTGCCTCCCGCCTGCCTTCACTTTCAAAGAATTTCCATGAATCACGCCCACCACTCCCGCAAGGCCCCGCATTGTCAGCTTGCTCCCGTTTATCGGGCTACTGCGCTAACCCTGCTGGCCTGCGCTGCAAGCTCGTTCTCATTGGCCGCACCCCCCGTATCGCCAGCACCCGATGCAGGTCAGATCAACCGAGAACTCCAGCAACAGCCTGTTTTCACCGCTACACCATCGGTAAACCCTTTGCGCGTCCCGGCCCAGAACTCCGGAAAGTCCCTAGGCGCAGCGCGACTGACGGTGCAATCGATTCGCGTGCAGGGCAGCACCGTCTTTCCTGCCGCTGAGCTTGAGGCCCTCGTGGCCGACCAGGTGGGCACAGATCACAGTCTGGCGGAACTCGATGCCGCAGCCGCACGCATCAGCACCTATTACCGTGAGCGCGGCTATCCGGTTGCGCGAGCCTATCTGCCCGCGCAAGACATTCAAAATGGCATGCTGGTCATCAAGGTCCTAGAGGGCGTGCTCAGCACTAAAAAGCTCAACAACACGGCACGCCTGTCCGATGAGCGTGCGCAAAGCTACCTGAGTGAGGTTAAAAGCGGCGATGTGCTCGCCTCCGGGCACGTTGACCGCGCCCTCTTGTTGTTGGGCGACACCCCAGGGGTTGGCGCAGCCCGCGCCTCTTTACAATCCGGTGCCAGTGTTGGCACCAGCGATTTGTTAATTGAGCTGGACCCAGCCCAAGCCTACAGCGCCGATGCAGAGCTTGACAACTACGGCAACTATTACACCGGCCAATACCGCTTGGGAGCGTCCCTGGCATTGAACAGTCCGCTCAATATCGGCGACCTCTTTAGTGCCCGCCTAGTCAGCAGCGGCGAAGGCATGAGCTACGCCCGTTTGGCCTATCAATTGCCCCTGGGCAGCAGTGGATTAAAGCTCGGCGCTGCACTGAGCGACACCCGCTACAAGCTGGGCAAGGACTTTGAATCGCTACAGGCCCACGGCAGTGCCGCCAGTGACAGCGTTTACGCCACCTTCCCCTTTATTCGCAGCCAGCAAAGCAACCTCTCAGGCACCTTTAGTTGGGAAGACAAAAGGCTCAATGATCAAACCGATGTACCAGTCTCGGGCACCGACAAGCAAGTGGTGATGAGCACCTTGGGCTTGGCGGGCAGCCGTCAGGACATCGTGTACGGTAGCGATGGTGTGGGGGGCTTGACCAGTGCGCAGGCTTCGCTGTCCATCGGCACCTTGAGCATGGATGCGGTGAGCCAGGCTCTTGACGGCGGCTCCTCTTCAGCTCAAAGCCAGGGCAGCTTTGGCAAGTTCAACTACAGCATCAACCGCTTGCAAAGCCTGGGCGCTAACAACAGTCTGTCGCTCTCCTTGCAAGGCCAGCAGGCCAACAAAAATCTGGCCTCCTCGGAGAAGTTTTCTTTAGGCGGCGCCGACGGCGTGCGCGCCTATCCGCAAGGTGAAGGCAGCGGTGACCAAGGCTGGCTGGTCAATCTGGAGTGGCGCCACGTGCTGTCAGCGCAGTTGCAAGGGGTACTGTTTTATGACGCGGGTTCGGTCGACTTCAACCACAACGCCTTCACCACAGCGCCCAACAACCGCAGCATTGCCGGTGTGGGCTTGGGCTTGAATGGGCAGTTCGGGAGCCTGCAGTTCAAGACGGCGTTGGCCTGGAGCACCAACGGAGGCGCCGCCACCTCCCAGAACAATGCCAGCAGCACGCTACGCTTATGGGCGCAGGTAAGCTCGAGCCTGTAAAGACTACAAAGGCACCCACACTTCTATGGCCAAATTCGTCGGCGTAACCGGCCTGCCTCGTGCGGGCTCCACCCTGCTGTGCCAGTTGCTAGCACAGCATCCCGAGATCCATTGCGAGGGGCACAGCTCACCGCTGTGCAATACCTTGCTGGGCATTCGGCGCATGGTCAGCGATGACCAGTTCTTTTTGTCGCAACTGGACACATCGTTTGAGACCAGCTATGGCCACCTGACTGCAGCCATGCAGGGTTACCTGCGCAACTGGCACCATGATGCTAAGAGGCCGCTGGTGGTGGATAAGAACCGCGCCTGGCTGCATGCCATTGAGATGCTGTTGCACATCGAACCTCAGGCCAAGCTGGTGGTATGCCTTCGAGACCTGGGGCAGATTTATGGCTCAATTGAGGCGCAGCACCAGCGCACCATCCTGATCGACTTCATTGACCATCTGGCTGACTACGACCGCTTTGGCCGCGCAGATGCGCTGTTTGCCAAAGATAAAGCCATAGGCGCGCCACTGATCTCATTGCATTCGGTGCCGGACTTGCCAAAGCACGTACAGGAGCACCTGTATTTTGTGCGCTTTGAAGACTTGATGGGGCAGCCAGTGGCCTGCATGAAGCACCTGTACGACTGGCTGGGAGTCTCACCGCTGACCATCAACCCCGATGAGCTGCAGCTGGGTGCGCAGGAGAGCGACAGCCACTATCACATGAAGTACACGCACAAGCAGGCCAGCCGGATCACCGCCCCCAAGCACCATGAGATACCGGCGCGCATCCAGACCCTGATCGAGACGGCATATGCGTGGTACTACCAGCTGTACTACCCGCACTTAAAGAAATGACTACTCACCACCCACCCACCGGGCCAGGCGGGCGCAATGTAGTCTGGCTCCCAACCGCAATTAGTCGCACGCAGCTTGAACAGGAGCAGGACCACCGTGGCTTGGTAATCTGGCTCACCGGGCTGCCGGGCTGCGGCAAATCCAGCGTTGCCACTGCCACGCAAAAGCACCTTCATGCACAAGGCTACAAGACAGCGCTGCTTGATGGTGACAACTTGCGCCACGGCCTTTGTGCGGACCTGGGTTTCTCGATGGAAGACCGCCGGGAGAACGTGCGCCGTGCCAGTGAAGTGGCCAAGCTATTCCTGGCGCAGGGTGCAATCGTGCTGGTGGCCCTGGTCTCGCCCCAGCGCAGTGCTCGCGAAGAAGCACGCCAGTGCATCGGCGAGGGCGACTTCATGGAAGTATGGTGTCAGTGCCCGAGTGCAGTTTGCGCTACACGCGACATCAAGGGACACTACGCCAAGGCAAAGGCTGGCGTGATCGCAGACTTTACAGGCGTGTCCAGCCCGTATGAAGAGCCGCTACACCCTGCCTTGAAACTCGACACAGCGGTACAGTCGATAGAGACGTCGGTTGCCCAAGTCATCGAGCAGATGATGGGGCGGGTGCTTATCGGGGGACATACTTCCACAGGTCGTTGAGGTTGCCGATACCACCAACACTGTCCACTCCCGATCCCCCCATTAACCAAAAGTTACCAGCCCTGTCGCTCCAGCTGATAGCCGCAGACCGGGCGCCCGGCACATTTGCAGAATTGGCCGTGCCCATGACTCCATATACCCCTGAAATGCCATTGGTGCTGCTGCCAGATACCCATGTCCATTGGCCGTTTGAGGTGTTGTATTTCCACAGATCATTCAAGGAACCCGTGTTGCCAACACTGTCCACACCCGATCCGCCCATTAACCAAAAGTTTCCAGCACCATCGCTCCAATTGATAGCCGCTGAGCGGGCACCCGGAACATTTACAGAATTGGCAGTTCCTATGACTCCGTATACCCCAGAATTGCCATTGTTGCTGCTGCCAGATACCCAGGTCCATTGCCCGTTTGAGGTGTTGTATTTCCAAAGGTCACTCAGATAGCCGACGACTCCAACACCGTCATATCCCCCACCGCCCATCAACCAAAGGTTTCCGGTGCTGTCACTCCAACTGATAGCCGCCGCACGGGCACCCGGCAGGTTGGTGGGGTCTGCCACGCCCATTGTTCCATACACCCCGGAGCTATTGACAATATTGCTACCGGACATCCAGGTCCATTGACTCGTTGCCATATTGAATTTCCACAGGTCATTTAGATAGCCTAAGCCGCCGACACTGTCGCGCCCATAACCGCCCATCAACCAAAGGTTTCCGGTGCTGTCACTCCAACTAATAGCCGCAGCACGGGCACCCGGCGCGTTCGCGGGATCGGCCGTCCCCATGACTCCGTAAACCCCGAAAGAACCGAACGTGTTACTGCCGGAGATCCAAGTCCATTTGCTGGTTGCCTTGTTGTACTTCCACAGGTCGTTCATACGGCCCATCACGCCATTGGTATCACGTCCATACCCGCCCATCAACCAAAGGTTTCCAGCACTGTCGCTCCAACTGATAGCCGCAGCACGGGCACCCGGCACATTGGCAGGATCTGCTGTGCCCATGGATCCATACACGCCGATACTATCCGTAGTGTTACTACCGGACACCCAGGTCCATTGGCTGGTTGACGTGTTGTATTTCCAAAGGTCATTCAAAAAGCTGGGGGCCCCGGCACTGTCACGCTCCGATCCGCCCATCAACCAAAGGTCTCCGGCGTTGTCGTTCCAGCTGATAGCTGAAAGGCGTGTAGCTGGAACGTTAGTGGGATCGGCCACGCCCTTGGTTCCATAAACCGGTGATCCGTTGATAGTGGTACTGCCAGACATCCAGGTCCAAGCATTGGTTAATTGACAGCTAACAGTAACCCCTGTCACATTCGCAGCGCCTATCGTGCCAGTTCCATTGGTCACAGAGCAGCGATACCCACTTGGTTGTGTTGCGACCGTCACGGAATAGCTCAATCCCGACGCCAAACCTGTAGTAAACGAAAAGACACCATTTAAATTTGCCGACAGCGTTTCATTGCCATTGTTTTGTAACACCAAAGTGCCTGTAGTCAGTCCGCTAACGGTGACTCCGATGGTGTAGGTCGGAGCAAGTGCACTTGCAACAGGTGAGCTACCACCGCAAGCTGTAAGCAATACTGCAGATACACAACACGCGATGGCTGCGAGCTTGCAAAGCCATGCTTTATGTTTTGATTTCACATCTTCCCCTGCAATCTCTATTTATTAAACATGCAAATAATGCTGTGCTCGTTACATAGCATGTTCAAAACCGAAAAAGATTGACGAGGTGCAAGGTCTGTCGTTGGTGAGCTCCCACCGCAACCGAACAGGTCCGTAACAGATACAACGCAGAACGCCGCACCGATGATGCCTCGTAAGACATTGGCCGATCCAAAGGAATTGTCAATTGAGAATTGGTAGTGCATCGCAGGTTCGTTTTTGAGTATTTTTTTGATGCTAGCGATCTCCTGTGAATTTAGATATGGTCCATTTGGACCATATGACATCGCTAAATGAAGTGTTGTAACTACTGGCGAAAGTGTTAGATCCAGGCGTCACACTGTCTAGCTGCTTACCGCTTATCACCATTGACGGCAGAGACGAAAAATGGGAAGTATCTGGATACGTTCTCATGATGCTCATGGATTATCAGATAGCGGTGATGCATGTGTGCAACTGGTCTAAATGGACCATAGGAAAAGCATCTCTGTTTAGGTAGCCTTCAGGCGTTGCACTCACGCTCTGTTGAAAAGTGGATGCCCAACGCTTTACCTATTTCTGGATGACGCCCATGCCTTGTATAAAATTTGCCATCTTCTCTGTCTTGTGCTCGGTCTTGCTTGGCGCGTGTGGCGGCGGCGGGTCGGGTAGCGACACCAAGGCTGCAGCCAGCGCGCCAGCCATGTCGTACAGCATTAAGGTGGCTGTAAGCGGACTGACCACAGGGACACTGGTATTGCAAAACAATGGTGCAGATAATCTTTCTCTAACGTCCAGCGGTTCAGCAACTTTTGCAACCCAGCTGGCTACAGGCGCGAACTACTCAGTAAGCTTGCTGAGCGTGCCATCCTCCATTAACTGCGTGGTGAGCGGCGGCACAGGCACCGTAAGCGCTCCCAACGTCAGCTCAATTGCGGTGGATTGTGTGCCCCATTGGGGGACCAAGCAAATGGGAGTCACCGGGGCCGATACTGTCGGCGTATCCGTTGCCACAGATGCCTCCGGTAACGTGTATGTCGCAGGGCAAACTAATGGCAACTTAGATGGCAACATGCTCAGTGGAACAACTGACTTTTTTGTTACCAAGTACAACAGTGGAGGCGTAAAGCAATTTACTCAACAGCTTGGTGCAACCGGGGTCAATACATATGGCAATTCAGTTGCCACGGACGCCTCCGGTAACTTTTACGTTGCAGGATATGCCACAGGAGGCCTGGATGGCAACACTCTGACAGGTACCTCTGACTTCTTTGTCACCAAGTACGACAGCAGTGGTGTAAAACAATTTACACGACAGTTAGGCGTAACCGGGGTTAACACGTTTGGCTATTCAGTTGCCACTGATGCATCCGGTAACGTGTACGTCTCTGGGGAGACTTTTGGCGGCTTGGATGGCAACACGCTATCTGGAATGGGAAGCGGAGACTTCTTTGTCACCAAGTACGACAGCAGTGGCGCTAAACTATTTACTCGTCAGCTGGGCGCGGCTGTGGGCGAAACAATTGCAGTTTCAGTTGCCACAGACACTTCCGGTAATTTCTACGTTGCAGGGTATACCGAAAGCGGACTGGATGGCAACACGCAAATGGGAACCAGAGACATCTTTGTTACGAAGTACAACAGCAGTGGCGTCAAACAATTTACAAATCAGCTGGGTGCAGTGGGAGCTGAAACGTCTAGCACTTCCATTGCCACAGATGCCTTTGGTAACGTGTACGTTGCTGGAGTGACTAATGGCGGTTTAGATGGCAACACTCTGACAGGGACCTATGACTTCTTTGTCACAAAGTACAACAGCATCGGTGCAAAACAATTTACACGACAGATGGGCGTGGCAGGGGCCTATACAGAGGGCAATTCCGTAGCGACGGATAGTGCTGGTAACTTTTACATCGCGGGAGGTACATCTGGCAGCCTCGATGGCAACACATTAATAGGAATCCGAGACTTCTTTATAACAAAGTACAGCAGCGGTGGCGTCAAACAATTTACTCGGCAGCTGGGAATTGCTACAACGTTCGCCACCTCGGTTGCCACAGACGCTACCAATAATGCTTACGTTGTGGGCGGTACCAATGGCGGTCTGGACGGCAACGCATTAACTGGAAACTACGACTTTTTTGTCACCAAGTACAACAGTATTGGGGTCAAACAATAGTCGAGTGCATTGTTGACAGGAGTGCCCATGTTTCGGAGCGCAAACTCATCTGCTGATTAAAAAATATCTATGAACTTCCTCAAATCAATCATGATAGTTTCAGCAGTAACGGCGCTTGTTGAGCATTGTCGAGGAAGATTTGTAGCACCGCACGGGAATCTTCGCGCCAGTCCGCGTCATCAAAGTCGAGGGTAAGAAAATGGCATCGGTTGTCGACCAATAGTGGGTACCCGCCGGCGGCAATATCGCCTCTAAGATGCTGGCGAATAATGTCGTCAGTGACGGGTGCATACAGGCTATGACTGCACGCTTCAAATTTAATTATTGGCAATTTGCAAACGCCGGGTTCCCATTTGTTGGTGCAGAGGGGCGAATACCCAGGCTTGCCCGCTTTGTTTATCGAGCGAACTGGATAAGTATCATCCCGCCCGCGAAAGAGTCGTCGGAAGAGCTGAACCTTTGCTGTTTGCGACAACCCGTTCGCAGAGTAGGCTGCAGCGCAGCATCGCCAATGTTGGATTTAGATGGTTACGGTACCGCGATACCGTGCTTTGCAAGCAGAGCCTTCAGCGCATCATTCTCAGCACGTAACTGGATGAATTCTGCTTCTGTCGTTGACATGCACGGCTCGCTTTAGGTGATGGAAGGACCGATCCACGGGCCACTTGAGGCTGGTGCGGCTTGCCCAACATTGGCTACTTTTGCATATTTCAAACAAAGTAAAGCCACCCAATTTATTCGCTGTGACGTCTGTCAATCGGTTTCAATGAGTGTCTGATTTCATTTGAATGCAATGTCAGCCACCCCTTTTGTTGGTACCTTTGCTGCTGGTACCAACAAGTACCAACACAGATACCAACAAATTGTTGGTATGTCATGGAACCTATCGTTTGCAATGAAACAAAGCAAGACAACAAAAAACCCCGCAAAGCCCAATAGGCACGCGGGTTTTAAGGTTCCAAAACACCGTCTGAGGTCATCGAGTGGTGCCCCCGACAGGAATCGAACCTGTATCTGCCCCTTAGGAGGGGGCCGTTCTATCCATTGAACTACGGAGACGGGAGAGAGCCAGAATTGTAAGCGCGGCTATTTGGTGAGATGGCGCATGGCTTCTTCCAGGCCGCGCAGGGTCAGCGGGTACATGCGTTGCTGCACCAGCTGCTGGATGACGCTGATGCTTTGCCGGTATTGCCAGACGCCTTGCGGCTCAGGATTGATCCACGCGAATTTGGGGAAGGCGTGGGTCAGGCGTTGCAACCATTCGGCACCCGCTTCTTCATTGTTGTATTCCACGCTGCCGCCGGGTTGTAAAATTTCATATGGGCTCATGGTGGCGTCGCCGACAAAGATGAGTTTGTAGTCTTTGTTGTACTTGCGGATGATGTCCCAGGTCTCGAACTTCTCGGCGTAGCGGCGCCGGTTGTTTTTCCACATGAAGTCGTACACGCAGTTGTGGAAGTAATAGAACTCCAGGTGTTTGAACTCGGTCTTGGTGGCGCTGAACAATTCTTCTACACGCGCAATGTGTTCGTCCATGGTGCCACCCACATCCATGAGCAACAGCACTTTGACGTTGTTGTGCCGCTCCGGCCGCATCTTGATGTCGAGGTAACCCGCATTGGCCGCAGTCCTGCTGATGGTTTCGTCCAGGTCCAACTCGTCTTCATGGCCTTCGCGCGCGAATTTGCGCAGGCGGCGCAGCGCGACTTTGATGTTGCGCGTGCCCAGCTCCTGCGTGTCGTCATAGTCTTTATAAGCGCGCTGGTCCCACACTTTGACGGCGCTCTTGTTGCGGCCCTTGTCCTGTCCGATGCGGATCCCCTGCGGGTTTTGTCCGTAGGCGCCGAAGGGCGAAGTGCCGCCCGTGCCGATCCATTTGTTGCCGCCTTCATGGCGCTCTTTCTGCTCTTCAAAGCGCTTTTTTAGCGTCTCCATCAGCTCGTCCCAGCCCATCTTCTCGATCTCGGCCAGTTCTTCCGGGCTGAGGTTGAGTTCCAGGTTTTTGCGCAACCATTCCAGCGGCACTTCCTTGGTGAAGTCGGCAATCAGCTCCACGCCTTTGAAGTAGGCGCCAAACGCGCGATCGAATTTGTCGTAGTGCTTTTCGTCCTTGACCAGTGTGGTGCGACTTAGAAAATAGAAGTCATCAATCTTGTAACCGCCTTCTTCATCAAACCCTTTGGGCGTGTCTGAGTTCGGCCCGACTACACCCTTTTGCAGCGCCTCCAACAAGGTCAGGTATTCCTTGACCGAGACAGGCAGCTTTGCAGAGCGCAGGGTGTAGAAGAAGTCGAGCAACATAGCGTTTGGCGCGTTGTTGGTCAGCGCGGTTTATTTAGAGAATGCAGCAACTGGGCTTTAACTTCGGGCCACTCGCCGCTGCGCAGGCTGTACATCACGGTGTCGCGGATGGTGCCGTCGCGGCGCAGAGCGTGACCGCGGATCACACCGTCTTTTCTGGCCCCCAGTCGCTCGATGGCGGCCTGGGACGCAAAGTTGAAGTTATCGGTGCGCCAGCCCACCACATGGCAACCCAGCACTTCAAACGCTTGTGTCATCAGCAGCAGTTTGCAGGTCGTGTTGACGTGGCTGCGTTGCACGCTTTTGGCGTACCAGGTGTAGCCGATCTCCACCCTCTTAACGGCCGGCACGATGTCGTGGTAACTGCTGCTTCCCAATACTTTTCCGGTTGCTTCGTCCTGAATGGCAAAGGCAAAACGATTGCCGGCCTGACGCATGGCCAGTGCGTCTTCAATGTATTTACGGGTTTGCTCGGGCTCGGGTACCGACGTAACTCGGATGTTCCACAACTCACCATCCGCAGCAGCTGCGCGCAGGCCAGCTTCGTGGCTGAGCTCCAGCGGTATGAGTTGAATGCCGCGGTCGGACAGGGTGACGGGTTCTACAAATGCCATGCTTACTCCTTATCGGGGTTTGGGATTTTGTCGGATTGTTTGTTGCGCCAGCGCCGTGCAATTTGAAGGCCGGCTCCACCGCCCAGGCCCACCAGCACGATACCGCCTACTGCGGCATTGCCATAGCCAGCAGCAAAAATGTCAAAGTCAAAAAGGCGGCCCATCCAGAAGCCCAGCAGTGCGCCTCCGACAAAACCGAGCGCGTCACTCAGTCCTTCTTGCAACAGCTTGCCATTCATGTCGTAAACCCGGGTTAGCGGTTGTTGCGCTGCATAAACATCAGCTTTTCGAACAAGGACACGTCCTGCTCGTTCTTCAGCAAGGCGCCAATCAGGGGGGGCAGCGATGTTTTGTCATCTTTGCTTTGCAGGGCGTCTAGCGGAATGTCTTCGGCCAGCAAAAGCTTCAGCCAGTCCAGCAGTTCACTGGTTGAGGGCTTCTTCTTGAGGCCGGGCAGGCTACGGACCTCAAAAAAAGTTTTCATGGCTGAACTGAGTAATTCCTTTTTGAGGCCGGGAAAGTGCACGTCCACAATGCTTTGCATGGTGGTGGCGTCCGGAAATTTGATGTAGTGAAAGAAGCAGCGGCGCAAAAACGCGTCTGGCAACTCTTTTTCATTGTTGGAGGTAATAAATACCAAAGGGCGGTGTTTGGCGCGGATGAGTTCCCGCGTTTCGTAGCAATAAAACTCCATGCGGTCGATTTCGCGCAGCAAGTCGTTGGGGAACTCAATGTCGGCTTTGTCAATCTCGTCAATCAGCAACGCCACCGGTTGGTCCGCCGTAAAAGCCTGCCACAGCACGCCTTTGACGATGTAATTGTTGATGTCTTTCACCCGTTCGCCGCCATCGACGTCGGACAGCTGAGAGTCGCGCAGGCGGCTCACAGCATCGTACTCATACAGGCCCTGCTGCGCTTTGGTGGTTGATTTGATGTGCCATTGCAACAACGGCATGTTCAGCGCTTGCGCTACCTCTTCGGCCAGCATGGTTTTGCCGGTACCGGGTTCTCCCTTCACCAATAGGGGGCGTTGCAGGGTGATTGCGGCATTGACCGACAGCATCAGGTCCTGCGTGGCAACGTAGTTTTTGGTTCCGTGAAATTTCATAGTGGTGTGGTGGGGCCAATGGCAGAGGGCCGTCTATATAATGCCCGAAGTCAATTTATACCAATCTCACTTGGATTGTCTGCGCAAAATGAACAAACTGCTCTTGTCCGTATCCTTGGCGCTTGTCGCTTTCGTGACCGTAATGTCTGCCTCGGCGCAGGAAATAAAAGGTGATGCCAAGGCCGGCGAAAAGAAAAATGCGATGTGTGCCGGCTGCCACAGCATCATCGGCTATCAAGCCAGCTTCCCTGAGATCCATAAGGTTCCCAAAATCGCGGGTCAAGGCGCCAAGTACATTACTTCTGCCCTGAATGCCTACAAAAAGGGCGATCGCAAACACCCCAGCATGCGCGGTATTGCAGAATCGTTGTCCGATCAGGACATTGCTGACCTGGCCGCTTATTTCTCCACATTGGGTGTGACTGAAGGCGCAGCTCCCCTGCCTGCCGTCGCCGCAGCAACTGGAAAGGCCGCAGAGCTGGTCGCCAAGGGCAATTGCACTTCCTGCCATGGCCCCAGCCTAAGCGCACCGATTGACCCGACTTACCCCAAAATCGCCGGTCAGCACAGTGACTATGTGTATGTGGCATTGAAGGCTTACAAGACCGAAGGCAATCCTCAGATCGGCCGCGGCAACGCGATCATGGGCGGAATTGCAAAGCAGTTCTCGATTGCTGAACTTAAAGAGTTGGCCGGTTATGTCGGCGGCTTGCAAAGCGAACTGAAAACAGTCCCTGAGAACCGCTTTCGCTAATTGGCGCTGGCCTTAAAAAAAGCCGCTTACGAGCCTAGCCGTTCAGTTAACTTGTTGATAGATTACCAACACCTATCAGTGGATAAATCCACTTTCAGAGTGATTGGTTAGTCTGTCAACACGTTTTCCAAACAACGCACACTTAGATACGCCGCCCAGGGGTCTAGAGGCCCAGGCTGAAATCCATTCTTCGTTTCCATTGAGTTTTCCTCTGATGGTCTGTCTGTACCAGACGTTGATAGCAAAATTCACGAAAAACTGGTTAAACGTACAGAATTCTATGAACAAGTTAACTGAACGGCTGTGCTCTTGCGAGCGGCTTTTTTGTTGCGTTTCAGTCTTTGGTGGCGTGGCGCTGTACGCAGGCAATGTAGGCATCGCCGTCCGGCGGTCGTCGGGCTCGCTGGCTTTCCCACAACATGGTGCCCAGGCAATCCATGGCCTCATGGTGGGCCTGGTGCAGGGAATTGCGCTTGTGTGTCAAAAGCTCTATGGCCTGCCGTATGCCACGGGGCTGGTCAATGCTGCTTTGTTCGCTGATGGACAAGTGCATCGATAAATGTAAAAACGGGTTGGTGCGACCCTCCGCTGACTCGTAAACCATAGCCAAGGCGCGGTCCACATCGGCGAAGTCCGCCTGGTATTCGGGGTGCTCGTCCATCCACTGGGCGGCGATAGTTTCAATTGCTTCGAGCGCCGTTCCGTTGCGCGACTTGGCGTAGACGGAACAGAAAAAGCGGCGTACGTCTTCTTGCGAGGGGTTGAACATGGCGACAGATTAACTTAGTTCGGCCAGCACTTCGGCCGTGTGTTCTCCCAACGCCGGGGCATTGCGCCACACGCCGGTCGGCGTATCGCTCATGCGCACGGGCGGGCGCAGCTGGCGTAGCCGGCCCTCCAGTGGGTGGGTCAGATCCATCCAGCCGCCGGTGGCATGCAGGTGCGGATCGTGCAATAAATCGTCAAGCTTCATCATGGGCATGACCGGGATGTCGTGCTGCGTAAACAGTTGCAGCCACTGTGCGGACGTTTTTTTTCGCATGTGGTCCTGCACAAATCCGTACAGCGTATCGATATGCGCCAGCCGCTGCTGCTGGGTCGTGAAGCGAGCATCCGATTCAAACACGTCTGCCTTGCCAATGAGTTGCAGGAAGGCTTTCCAGTGCGCGTCGTTGTACATCAATGCGCATACATAACCGTCCTGTGTTGCATAGGGTTTGCGGTTGGCCGCCAGCATACGGGCATGTCCCATGGGCCCGATAGGGGGTTCCCAGGTGGCTCCACTCAAATGTTCGCCCAGCACAAACTGCAGCAGACATTCAAACATCGGCACTTCCACACTTTGCCCGCGCCCGGTTCGTACGCGCGCCAGCAGCGCCGCCATCACCGCGTGCACCATGTTTAGTCCCGTTACGCGGTCCGCGAAAGTGGCCGGAACATAGCGCGGCTCCGGGCTGCCGCTTTGGGTCATAAGCCAGGGAATGCAGGCCGCGCCTTGAATCAGGTCGTCATAGGCAGGCCAGTCCGAATACGGTCCGCCCTCGCTATACCCGTAGGCACCGCAGTAGACAATGCGCGGGTTTATCGCCCGCACCGCTTCATAGGACAAACCCAGTCGCGTCATGGAGGCGGGGCGGATATTGAAGGCCAGGACATCGGCACCGGCGCAGAGTTGCAGCAGAAGTTCACGCTGCGAGGGCTGGCGCAGGTCCAGTACCACCGAGCGCTTGTTGCGGTTGGCGTTGATAAAGATGTGGCCCATGCCCGGATTTTTCATCGGACCGGCCTGGCGCATGATGTCGCCGCCGGGCGGCTCAATTTTGATCACGTCGGCCCCGTAGTCACCCAGAATTTGCGTGGCGTACGGCCCCAGCACCACGCCCGTCATGTCAATGACGCGGATGCCGCTGAGGGCGCCCGCGTTTTCAGAAGATGTCATTCCGGCGTGATGTTGGCTGTCTTGACCCAGCCGGCCCATTTCTTGATTTCGGAATCAATCGTCTTGGCCAGTTGTGCGCTGTCCTGGTAATCCACATCAATGCCTGCATTGGCAATTTTTTCGCGGATGTCGGGGCGTGCCATCACGTCCTTAAAGGCCTTGCCGACTTTGGCAGCGACATCGGCCGGAAGATTGGCTGGCGCCATCAGTCCAAACCACGCGCCCATGGCGTAGTCTTTGATGGTGTCGCCAATGGGTGAAATCTGCGGTGCTTTACCGGCGCGTCGCGCAGTGGTAACGCCCAAGCCTTTGAGTTTGCCACCGTTCATTTGTGCAACTGCGTTGCCAACATCGGCAAACGCGAATTGGATCTGTCCGGCCAGCAAGTCGGTCAGGGCAGGGGGAATACTTTTGTATGGGATGCTGACAACATCAACGCCCCCCATTTGCGACACCATGGCGGCAGATACCAAGGAGCCGGATGAGCCCCAACCGTAAGCCAGCTTTCCCGGGTTAGCCTTGCCGTAGGCAATGAACTGTTTCATGTCATTGGCAGGAAAGTCCGCTTGCACCATCAGGATAAAGCCGGTCTCGCCAATTTTTCCCACCGGCGTGAAGTCCTTGACAGGGTCGTAGGGAAGCTTTTTGTAGAGGCTGACGTTGGCAGCTTGCGTGGTGCTGGTGGTCACCAAAAAGGTATAGCCGTCACCCGGTGCAGCTTTGACAATCTCCGCGCCCAGAATGCCGTTGGCACCAGCTTTATTTTCGACCGTAATGGCTTGGCCCAGCCCCTCGCTCATACCCTGCGCCAGGATGCGGCCCACCACGTCGGTGGCGCTGCCTGCGGAGAAGGGCACCACAAATCGCAAAGGTTTGTTCGGATAGTTTTGCGCCCATGCTGTAGAAATACTTGCCAGGCTTAAAAGTGCAGCCACGGCCACGCGGCGATTAATGTAACGGCTGATTTGTCGGGCAATACGGTGAGGAGTGCGCAAGACAGCGCGGGTAGAGGACGTTTGCATGGGTGTCTCCGATTTTATGTTTTCGAGGTGCAGTGGCGCATTCTTCCACAAAGCCACACTCAGCTTCCCCAGCCCTGGGGCCTGCGCTGGGCCTTGTCCTCGCGCTCTTGCGCCATTTGTTCCTCGAGCTGATTGCGGCCCTCTTTAATCACCGAGATCAGTTTGGCCTGGTCACGGTAATGCGGGTGCAGTTTTTCAAACAACTCCAGGTTGTGCTGGCGAAAGCGCATGGCTGCCTGCCTGGCTTCAAAGGGCTCTTGCCCTAAGAGCTCCAGTACGCTGCGCGCACTGCGCAAGCTGGACTCAAACATTTCGCGCTCAACCCACATTACTTGGCGGTCGCGCAGCTTGTTCCAGTGGGTCACGTCATGCGCGCGCGCCACGATTTGCAGGTGCGGAAAATGTTCGCGGGCAATATCCACAATTTCCAGTGACTGCTCCACATCGTCCACCGCCACTACCAGTATTTTTGCTTTTGCAGCGCCTGCGGTGCGCAACAAGTCGAGCCTTGTTGCATCCCCGTAAAACACCCGGTAGCCGAACTTGCGTGCGGCTTCTATCATCTCGGCGTCGTGGTCCAGCACAGTGGCCGGCAGGCCTTGTGCAAGGAGCACGCGGGCTATGATTTGTCCGTAGCGTCCAAAGCCCGCAATGATGGTGGACGCATCCTGCACCTCGAAAATTTCATCCAGCGCGGGCACGCCGCAATTTGCGTAGCGCGGAAGCAATAGTTTGTCGATTGCGACCAGTATCAAAGGACTGATCAGCATCGACACCGCCACCGCGCCAATCAACAACGAACCGGTTTGCGCAGAAAAAACATGGGCTCCCGCGGCGGCTTGAAACACCACAAACGCGAACTCTCCGCCTTGAGCCAGCAACAATGTGAAGACGGGGCGTTCCTGAAACGGCAATTCAATGTGCCCCGCCAACAGGTAAATGACCAGGGACTTGGCAGCCATAAAGCCCACCACGATCAATGCCATCAGACCCGGCGACTTCATGAGGACGCCAAAGTCGATGCTCATGCCTACGGCGATGAAGAACAGGCCCAACAGCAGCCCTTTAAACGGTTCAATGTCGGTTTCCAGTTCGCGTCGGTATTCGCTCTCGGCGAGCAAAACGCCCGCCAGAAATGCGCCCAGCGCCATGGACAGCCCCACTTGCAGCATCAGCCCCGCTATGCCGACCACCAGCAGCAGAGCGGCGGCAGTAAATATCTCGGGTGTTCTGGAGCGCGCAATCCAGCGGAACACGGGACGCAGCAGCAATCGCCCGCCCAGCACAATGCCCGCAACAACGCCCAGAATCTTGGCGGCCTCTAACGCGTTGCTGCCTGATGAGGAGCTGTTAGTGGCGTCTGTGACAACGCCCAACAGCGGCAGCAAGGCGAGTATGGGGATGGCCGCCACATCCTGAAAAAGCAGAATCGCAAATGAAGCCTGTCCGCTGCCGGTAGATAACAGGTTGCGTTGCGCCATGACTTGCAAAGCAATGGCGGTACTCGATAAAGCAAGTCCAAGCCCCGCTACCAGTGCCAGCCGCCAACCGGCTCCAAAGGCGATGCCGCCCAGCATTAAAACCACTGCACAACCCAAAACCTGGGCGCTGCCCCAGCCGAAAATGGAGTGCCGCATGTTCCACAGCCGCTTGGGTTCCAACTCCAGCCCCACCAGAAAAAGCATCAGCACCACGCCGAACTCGGAGAAGTGCAAGATGTCTTCTACGTTGCTCACCAGTCCCAGTCCCCATGGGCCGATGGCAATGCCCGCTGCCAAATATCCGATGATGGAGCCCAGGCCCGCAGCCTGGCTTAGTGGTACGGCAATGACGGCAGCGCAAAGATAGATAAAGCTGTTCACTAGCCAGAGCGGTGTGTGCTCCATCAGCGCGTTCCTTGGGCAAGCGCACGGTCCGGGGCAGCGCCTTCGACCGCGGGTCGCTCGTCGGCGGGCACTTCGCAGGCAGGGCATGGGTCCAGATCGTCCATTTCCGGCCAGGCTGGGTAGCTGGTCAGCCGCTGCCGGAAAACTTTCACATGGGCTGCCACGTCTGCATCGCTGGCACGGTGCGACCCGTGAAAAATCAGGGGAGGCAGAAAGCGCATTCCGCATAGCGCTGCCGTTTGTTCGTAGGGCGGCAAAAATGCATCAAAAAAATAGCGGTTGTAGCCTTGGGGGTGGTAGCTGTCTTCGGCACCGCCAGTGGTGGCTACCAGCCAAAGGTCTTTGCCGGCCAGTGCGGTGCCGCCGCCGTAGGCCCAACCGTAGGTCAGCACTTCATCCAGCCAAAGCTTCATGAGCGCGGGCATGGAGTACCAATGAATCGGGTGCAAGAGGACCACCAGTTGCGCCGCACGCAAATGCGCTTGTTCGGCAGCCACATCAATGTTGTAGTCGGTGTATGCACCATACAGGTCACAGACCTCTGCGCGCGCATCGCCGAGCGCTACGTCACGTAGCAAACGATTAACGCGCGACTCGCGCCAGTTCGGGTGCGCGGCAAGGACGTAAATATCGGTCGCTGGAACGGCTATTGTGTTTTTCGGGAGCATGCCCGTAACATAGCGCAAATCCCGCTTTGGTAAGTCGTTCAAGGAGATATCCATGCCCGTGGTCGTCGTTGCAAACCCCAAAGGTGGCGTGGGTAAATCCACACTTTCGACCAATGTGGCCGGCTATTTTGCGGCGCAGGGGTACGCGGTCATGCTGGGAGATGCAGACAAACAGCAGTCTTCCGCCCTGTGGTTGAGACTGCGCTCACCACAGGCACGCGCTATCCCCACCTGGGCGCTGCAGGACGGGCAGCCTGCCAAGCCACCCAAGGGTACGACCCATGTAGTGCTGGATACGCCTGCGGGTCTGCATGGCAAGCGACTTAAAGAGTTCGTCAAGCTGGCCGACAAGGTGCTGGTGCCGTTGCAACCCAGTGTGTTTGATATTTTTGCCACGAGAGCATTTTTAGATGACCTGGCGGAAATACATCAGACCACCAAAGCCCGCATCGGTATCGTGGGGATGCGGGTGGATGCGCGCACCATCGCAGCTGACAAACTGAATGAATTTGTGGCCTCGGCGGGCCTGTCTATGCTGGGGCACTTGCGGGACACACAAAACTATGTGCACCTGGCGGCGCAGGGGCTGACGGTTTTTGATGTGGCGCCACACAAAGTAGAGCGTGATTTGGCCTTGTGGAAACCCATCTGCGATTGGCTGGACGCGCCTTAATGGCAATGCGGGTGTCATCTGTTTGACAAGCCTTGTTGCCCCGCATGGGTACAGTGGCCGAATGAAAATTTTTGAAAACCTTGCAGATTTAAGTGCGCAAGTGGGGCAGGTGGTTGGTAGCAGTGAATGGATCACCATTACACAGGCGCAGATTCAGCAGTTCGCCGATGCCACAGGTGACCAACAGTGGATTCACACCGATCCGGAGCGTGCACAAGCAGGCCCTTTCGGAGCCACTATTGCGCACGGATTCCTGACCCTGTCGTTATTGCCGCAGTTTTTTGAGAAGACCATCGCCGTCAAAAGCGCACGCATGGCGGTGAACTATGGCCTCAACAAGGTGCGGTTTTTGGCGCCGGTTCCAGTGAACAGCCGGCTGCGGGCACATTTCAAACTTGTGAAAAGCGACCCGATTGAAGGCAGCGGCCTGCAAATGCTGTGGGAAATGAGTGTAGAGCTTGAGGGTCAGAGCAAGCCGGTTTGCATTGCAGAGTCGGTGCTGCGGCAGTATGAATGAGCCGCGCGACTTTTGTTAAAGGGGTTTAACTGAATCCGTTCTGCCGCCAGGCTTCAAACACTGTCACTGCTACCGCGTTCGATAAGTTAAGGCTGCGTTGGCCTTCCACCATGGGCAGCTTCAAGCTCTGCCCCGGCCTGAATGATGCGCGCACGGTGTCGGATATGCCCTTGGTTTCCGAACCGAAGACGAGCCAGTCGCCGGGTTGAAAGGCCACGGCATACGGGCTTTGTGTGCCGCGTGTCGTTAAAGTGAACAGGCGCGAGGGATCCGGCTTTTCTGTATCCAGAAATATTTGCCAGCTGGCGTGCCGCTTCAGCGTGGCGTACTCGTGGTAGTCCAGACCGGCGCGACGCATGTGTTTGTCATCCATCGAAAAGCCCAGCGGCTCCACGAGGTGCAGTGTGCAGCCCGTATTGGCTGCCAGGCGGATGACATTGCCCGTATTGGGAGGAATTTCGGGCTCGACCAGAACAATATGAAACATGCCCGGTATTGTCGCAGTCCATCCGCAGCCCATCCGCAGTCACTGGGACGCAAGGTGGGTGCG